>NZ_JBEZKA010000008.1:20849-305075 GCF_040651435.1 Streptomyces sp. NPDC048479 | reverse complement strand
TGGGCCGGGGGCGTGGTGGGTTGCTCTTCGGTGGGTGGTTTCCTCCGGCGAGCCGCTGTACCCCCGCGGCGAGCGGTCTTGTCTCGTTCGGGTGGGAGGTGCCGTGCAGTGTCGCCCCCGCCAGTCACCCGGTCATGTGGTGAGCGTGGGCCGGGGGCGTGGTGGGTTGCTCTTCGGTGGGTGGTTTCCTCCGGCGAGCCGCTGTACCCCCGCGGCGAGCGGTCTTGTCTCGTTCGGGTGGGGAGGTGCCGTGCAGTGTCGCCCCCGCCAGTCACCCGGTCATGTGGTGAGCGTGGGCCGGGGGCGTGGTGGGTTGCTCTTCGTGGGTG
Source organism: Streptomyces sp. NPDC048479 (assembly GCF_040651435.1). NCBI lineage: Bacteria > Bacillati > Actinomycetota > Actinomycetes > Kitasatosporales > Streptomycetaceae > Streptomyces > Streptomyces sp. NPDC048479. The sequence goes on along the minus strand of NZ_JBEZKA010000008.1, from coordinate 304,746 downwards.
GTTTCCACCGGCGAACCGCTGTACCCCCGCGGTCTTGTGGGGATTGGCGGCAAAACCGGGGTCACGCACCAAGACCCTGTACGCAGCCGACAAGACCCCGCACCCGACAAGACCCCGCACCGCGCCGGAGGCTACCCGCACCGCGCCGGAGGCAACCCGCAGCCCGCCGGAGGCTACCCGCAGCCGCAGGATCGGCGGATCACCAAGCCCGACGGGAACTGCTTCACCCGTTCCCGGCGAGAACCCGCCACCCGCAACCCGTCGTCCAGCACCAGATCCACCGCCGCCCGCGCCATCGCCGGGCGGTCCGAGGAGATCGTCGTCAGCGGCGGGTCCGTCAGCGCCGCCTCCTTGACGTCGTCGAAGCCCGCCACCGCCAGTTCGCCCGGCACATCTATCCGCAGCTCCCGCGCCGCCCGCAGCACACCGAACGCCTGGTCGTCCGTCGAGCAGAAGATCGCCGGCGGCCTCTCGGGGCCCGCCAGCAGCTTCAACGCCACCTGATACGCGTCGTAGCGGTTGTACGGCGCCTGGAACAACCGTCCCTCCACCGACCGGCCCGACTCCAGCATGGCCCGGCGCCAGCCCTCGACGTGGTCCGCCACCGGGTCGCCGACCGCCGGGGTCGACTCGACGCCGCCGAGGCAGGCGACGTACGGGTGCCCGTGCTCCAGCAGATGCCGCGTCGCCAGCTGCGCGCCGCCGATGTCGTCCGTGACGACGGCCACGTCGTCGATGGCCTCCGGGCGCTCGTGCAGCAGCACCACCCGCGCGTCCCACGCCTCGATCTCCGCGGCCGCCCGCTCGCTCGGGCCCTGGCTGACCAGGATCAGCCCGGAGACCCGCATCCCGAGGAAGGCCCGCAGATAGTGGACCTCGCGCTCGTCGCGGTAGTCGGAGTTGCCGACGAGGACCATTTTTCCGCGGTCCGCCGCGGCCTGTTCGACCGCGTGCGCCATCTCCGCGAAGAACGGCTGCCGCGCGTCCGGCACGATCATGCCTATCAGGTCGGTCCGCCGCGAGGCCATCGCCTGGGCAACCCGGTCGGGCCGGTACCCCAGCTCCTTGATCGCTGCGAGTACCCGCTCGCGCGTGGCCGGGGCGACCGGCCGGGGTCCGTTGTTGATGACGTAGCTGACGACCGCGGTCGAAGTCCCCGCCAGTCGCGCCACATCGTCCCGCGTCACCTTGGCCACGCGCGGCAGTCTACGCGGGGTGACCTACCTCTGGGCAGGGCGTACGCCCGCTTCCTGCGGCTGGGCCGTGTCCTCCGTACGAGCGACGGAGTCCGCCGCCCGTGCCGCGGCCTCCGCCGCGGTCTGCGCCGCCGCCTTCGCCTTCGCCTCCTCGGCCGCGCGTTCGACCTTCTCCGGCGTGACAAAGCGGTAGCCGACGTTGCGTACGGTCCCGATCAGCGACTCGTGCTCCGGGCCGAGTTTTGCGCGCAGCCGCCGTACATGGACGTCGACCGTCCGCGTACCGCCGAAGTAGTCGTAGCCCCAGACCTCCTGGAGCAGCTGGGCCCGGGTGAAGACCCGCCCAGGGTGCTGGGCGAGGTACTTCAGCAGCTCGAACTCCTTGAAGGTCAGGTCCAGGACCCGCCCCTTCAGCTTCGCGCTGTACGTCGCCTCGTCGACCGACAGATCACCGTTGCGGATCTCCATCGGGCTGTCGTCCGAGGTGATCTGCTGGCGGCCCATCGCGAGCCGAAGCCTGGCCTCGACCTCTGCCGGACCAGCCGTGTCCAGCAGTACGTCGTCGATGCCCCAGTCCGCGGTGACGGCCGCGAGACCGCCCTCCGTCACGACGAGGATCAGCGGACAGCCGGGTCCGGTGGACCGCAGCAGCTGGCACAGCGACCGCACCTGGGGCAGGTCGCGGCGGCCGTCGATCAGGATGACGTCGGCACCCGGGGTGTCGACGAGGGCCGGGCCTTCGGCGGGGGCGACCCGCACGTTGTGCAGCAGAAGTCCGAGGGCGGGGAGCACCTCCGTCGACGGCTGGAGGGCATTGGTCAGAAGCAGAAGTGAGCTCATCGCGCCCCACCTGCCCGGATCGTCCTACGGTCGTGCACGGTTCGCTGGCCCATAACGTCGGTTCCTCCTCGGTCCCTGCGAGGACGTTGCGGCACTGCTTCGAACGTGGCGGCCCCCGCGCCCTGGGGCCCGCCGTTCACCTGCCTGTAACAACGGGCAGAAAACACAAAAGGATCCGGGGGCATCGTTGCCCGGATCCTCTTCCCAGCAGAATAGCCCACATGAGCTCCGTTACAGAGGGTCCTTTCCGCAGATCAATTGTTTCCTCGCTCACGCCGGCACCCCTCAGGACGATGCTCCGCACGGACGACGGGGTACGTATCGAGGCGGTGTACGAGCCGTGTACGGCCGGTTCCGCCGCCACCGTGATGGTCGTCGCACACGGCTTCACGGGGTCCGTGGACCGGCCCGCCGTGCGGCGCGCTGCACAGGTGTTCGCGCAGCGTGCGGCCGTGGTCACGTTCTCTTTCCGCGGGCACGGCGGCTCGGGCGGCCGCTCCACGGTCGGCGACCGTGAGGTGCTGGATCTCGCGGCGGCGGTCGAGTGGGCACGTTCCTTCGGTCATACGCGTGTGGTGACCGTCGGTTTCTCGATGGGCGGCTCAGTGGTGCTCCGGCACGCCGCGATGCACGGGGGGCGCAAAGAAGCGCATACCGACGCGGTCGCCGCCGTCAGCGCCCCCGCCCGCTGGTACTACCGCGGTACGGCCCCGATGCGGCGGCTGCACTGGGTGGTCAGCAGGCCGCTCGGCCGTGTCGTCGGCCGCTTCGGCCTCGGTACCCGTATCCATCCCGAGGAGTGGAATCCCGTACCGCTCTCCCCGGTCGAGTCCGTGCCGCTGATCGCCCCGACGCCGCTGCTGATCGTGCACGGCGACCGCGACCCGTACTTCCCGCTGGACCATCCGCGCATGCTCGCCGCCGCAGCCGGTGAGGGGCAGGCCGAGCTGTGGCTGGAGCCGGGCATGGGCCACGCCGAGAACGCCGCTGACGAGGTGCTGCTCGGCCGCCTCGCGGACTGGCTGGCCGGCGAGTAGCCCATCATGGAAGCCGACGAAAGGAGTGCCGACATGGCAGCGGGAACCATCCGCTACTGGGCCGCGGCCAAGGCGGCGGCCGGCATCGCGGAGGAGCCGTACGCCGCGGGAACGCTCGCGGAGGCGCTGACCGCGGTGCGCGAACGGCACCCCGGTGAGCTGACGCGGGTACTGCAACGGTGTTCGTTCCTCGTCGACGGTGCCCCCGTCGGGACCCGCGGCCATGAGACCGTACGGCTTGCCGAGGGCGGCACGGTCGAGGTGCTTCCGCCGTTCGCAGGAGGGTGAACCGCACAGCATGAGCAGCGATCAGCAGTATCCGTACGAACAGCAGCAGCCGTACCAGGAGCCGTATCAGCAGCCCTACCAGCAGCCCTACCAGCAGCCGTTCCACGACCCCGGCGCGGCACAGACGTGGGAGGCCGAGACCTGGGACACGCAGTACCAGCCGACCGTGCGGCCCGCGCAGTCCGCCGCCGCGGCCGACGCCGTGTATCTGCCGCCGCAGGGCGCGTACCCGCTGCCGCCCGAGGCGCCGGAGCCGGCGCCCGCCGCGTACGAGCCGCCGGCCGCAGCCGCCGGCCTGGCTGCGACAGGCACCGCCGCGACCGGCAGCGCCTGGTACAGCGCCCCCACCACCGTCGGGAACGCCCGGATCACCGACGCCCAGCGCGCCCGCGCCGAGGGCCGTTCGCCGATCATCGCGCCGGGCATGCAGCCCGCCGGGCTGACCGCCGTCCTCGGACTGCTGCTCGCCGGCGGCGCGGCCATCGGCTCGTACGCTCTGCTCGTACCGCTCGTGCTGCTGCAGGCCGTCACCGCGGCCGGATGGTTCCGGCTCAACGGCATGTGGCCCGCCCGGCAGGGCATCGCGCTCGCCTTCGCGGGCGGCCTCGCCGCCGACGCCGTACTGATCGGCGTCGGCCGGGAGAACGCGCCCGCCGCGATCATCGGCACGCTCGGTGTCTGGGTGCTGCTCACCCTCGTGCTGCAGCTGCGCAGCCACGCGGACGCCGACGAGCGGATGTCCGGACTGATGGCGACGGTCGCGTCGGCCGCGCTGACGATCCTCGCGGCCGGGCATCTCGCGGCCGCGGACGACGCCGTGGTGGTGGGCGGGATCGCGGTCGCCGTGGCCGTCCTGGTCCGCGCGCTGCCGCTGCCCGGCGTCGCCTCCGTCGTCCTGTCACTGCTGGCCGCGGCCGGTGCGGGCATCGCGGCAGGCGGTCTGACCGACATCGGCTCCGCGGGCGCGCTGCTGGGTCTCGCCGCGGGTGTCTGCGCGCTGGTCGGCCTGCGGGTGGCGAGCTACGACTACCCGTCCCGCTTCGTCCATATGACGGCGGGCGTGGCCCTGCCGCTGACCGCCGCTGCCCCTGCGGTCTATCTGATCGGCCGCGCGCTCGTGTGACCCCCAGGAACCAATGACGGGCGTCACTCGTCGATCATTGGACAGAGGTCGTCGTCCGGATTCGTTTAGGCTCGCGGGCGTCACGGGGGGCCGGACAGACCAAGGTGGGGGACACCGAGCAATGCGCGCACTGCGAATACTGCTGATCGTCGCCGTGATCCTCGGCGGCATCTTCGTCGCCGCGGACCGGATCGCGGTGAACCTGGCCGAGTCGGAGGCGGCCGACAAGATCAAGAGCAACCAGGGGCTGAGTTCGACGCCGGAGATCTCCATCAAGGGCTTCCCCTTCCTCACCCAGGTCATGGGCAAGGAACTCGACGAGGTCGACGTCAGCCTCGCCGGCATCACCGCCACCGCGGGCGGCCACTCGGTCAACGTCACCGAGGTCAAGGCCGAGCTGCGCAACGTGAAGATCGACAGCAGCTTCTCCTCCGCCGTCGCGGACCGGGCCGACGGTTCCGCCCGGATCTCCTACGCCGATCTGACGAAGGCCGCGCCCAAGGGCGCCACCGTCAGCTACGCGGGCGCCGACCGGGCAGCCAAGGGCCAGGTCAAGGTCACGGGACCGCTCACCGACGTGCTCGACGGAGCGGGCATCCAGGTGCCGGGCGCCTTCAAGGGCCTGCTCGCGGGCCGCATGGTCACCACGTACAGCACGGTCGTGCTCAAGGGCGGCGACACGGTCCAGCTGCGGGCCGAGGCGCTGCCGAAGCTGCCGGTGCCGGGCTTCGACGAGAAGCTGCGCAAGGCCATCGACTACGACCTGAAGATTGCCGGGATGCCGTCGAGCATCAAGCTGGACAAGGTCCGGGCGGCGGACGGCGGACTGCAGTTCTCGGGCACGGGTAGGAACGTGTCGCTGGCGGGCTGAGATTCAACCCGTCCGGGGCTTGCTGAAATGCAGCCCGTCCGGCGCTTGAGGGCAGAAACGGGAAGGGGCGGGGAGGGGCAGGGATCCGCCGTCCGCTCGTCACCCCGGCCGCATGGTGAGACGGCCGTGTCCGCTGGGTAGAAGGAAGTGGCGCGCACACTGCCGCGCGGCCGGGCGGAAGCCGGCCTCAGCCTCTTCCCGTCCCGCATAGTGGATGATCGCGTCTCAGCATCCGACACCCCGGTGACATCGCGGCTGAATCGTCCCTACGATCGGACCCATGAAGCGACAGGCGGATCTCACGAAGCGGCGGGCAGTAGACCTGTGCCGCGTCGCCGCCATGCTCTGTCGCACTTTCTGAGCGGGAGCCCGGCTCCCGTATCCCCCGGGCCCTTTGACCGTTGTCAGGGCCACCCCGTGTACGTACGCCGCTCGTTCCGCGTACCCGCGCACCCCTCTTCGCACCACCCGCCGCACACTGCCCCGGAGGAGAAAGAGCATGAGCCGCAGCGACGTCCTGGTAGACGCCGACTGGGTCGAGGCCCACATCGAGGACCCGAAGGTCGTCATCGTCGAGGTCGACGAGGACACCTCCGCGTACGACAAGAACCACATCAAGAACGCCGTACGGATCGACTGGAAGAGCGACCTCCAGGACCCGGTCCGCCGCGACTTCGTCGACCAGGAGGGCTTCGACAAGCTCCTGTCGGCGAAGGGCATCGCCAACGACGACACCGTCGTCCTCTACGGCGGCAACAACAACTGGTTCGCCTCGTACGCCTACTGGTACTTCAAGCTCTACGGCCACGACAGCGTCAAGCTCCTCGACGGCGGCCGCAAGAAGTGGGAGCTCGACTCCCGCGACCTGGTCGACGGCTCCGAGGTCCCGAACCGCCCGGCCACCGAGTACAAGGCCAAGCCCCAGGACACCTCGATCCGCGCCTTCCGCGACGAGGTCATCGCTTCGATCGGCAAGCTGAACCTGGTCGACGTCCGCTCGCCCGACGAGTTCTCGGGCAAGCTCCTCGCCCCGGCCCACCTCCCGCAGGAGCAGTCGCAGAAGGCGGGCCACATCCCGACCTCCCGCAACATTCCGTGGTCGAAGAACGCCAACGACGACGGCACCTTCAAGTCCGACGACGAGCTCAAGGCGCTCTACGAGGACGAGAACGTCGACCTCGCGAAGGACACCATCGCCCTGTGCCGCATCGGTGAGCGTTCCTCGCTCACCTGGTTCGTGCTGCATGAGCTGCTCGACCAGCCCAACGTCAAGAACTACGACGGCTCGTGGACCGAGTACGGCTCCCTCGTCGGCGTGCCGATCGAGCTCGGCGCCAACAAGTAACCCCTCCTCCCGACCTGAAGGACGACCCCTATGTGTGGAGCAAAGGCCGGCGGCCCCGACGCTTCGACGATCAAGCCCGGTGAGACGACCATCCAGGGCAGCGTGACGCGTGACGGCGAGCCCGTCACCGGATACGTCCGCCTGCTGGACTCGACGGGCGAGTTCACCGCCGAGGTCCCGACCTCGGCGACCGGACAGTTCCGCTTCTACGCGGCCGAGGGCACGTGGACGGTGCGCGCGCTCGTCCCGGGTGGCACGGCGGACCGTACGGTCGTCGCGCAGACCGGTGGCCTCGCCGAGGTCGCGATCGCGGTCTGATTCATCACGTACTGGCCGAAGGGCCGCACCCCAGGGGGTTGGACGCTTCCTGATCGGGGTGCGGCCCTTCGGTCGTCCGCGTCGCCGGTCGTACGCTGGAGGTATGTACGCGCGACGCCGGCGTGGTTACTTCCTGCTGATGGGCGGATGCGTCTTGCTCTTCGTGTCCGCGTGGGCCGTCGTGCGTCTCTGGTCGGTCCCCGTCGCCGTCGGCATGTGCTTCGTGGCCATGGTCATCCCGCCGCTCGCCGCGATGTTCGCCAACGCGCGCGGCCCCGAGGACCGCTGGTGGGACGACCCCTCAGGGGACCCGAAGTCCGACGAGTGGTGGGACGAGCTGGACGGCAAGAAGCGCCGGTCGCAGTAAGCCGTACCGCTGATGGACGAGTTCGCTAGTAGACGAGCGCCTGGACGCCGTCCGGCATGATCTCGCTGACGAAGACCTGCGCGCCCGCGATCCGTACGCCGTCGAGCACATCCTTCTCCGCGATGTCCCGACGGACCGCGCACTGCGTGCAGAGCGTGATCTGCCCGGCCGCCTGGATCGACTCGATCAGATCCGGCAGCGGCGCAGCATGCGGCAGTTCGAACTCGGCCGCGCGCCCCGGCAGCGCGAACCACGCGGACTCACCGGTCAGCCAGAGCGAGACCTCCACACCGCTGGCCGCGGCGACGGCCGCCACCGTGAAGGCCTGCGAGCAGCGCTCGGGCGCATCCGCCCCGGCGGTCACCTTGATCACGAGCTTCTTCGCCATGTACCGAACTGTAATGGTCGTGGCCACAACTTCGATCCGCCGTCGATGGTCTGCTGGGTGTGCAAATACAGGAGGAACACGAGAAACCTCGGGGTGAGCACGGTGTTCCCGAGGCACCGGCTCCGCGCCGATGGGGCCGTACGGCGCTGATCGTCGCCGGGGCCGCCGTGCTGGGCGTGCTCGCCGGCACGGTCACCGGCTATGCCGTGCAGTACGAGCGCCGGCCGACGCCGCTGTCGGCGCTGTCGCAGCCGGAGCTGCGGACACCGAAGACGGTCCCGGCGGGACCGGACACCACACCGCTGACCGTCAGCGCGAACCGCCGACACAGGACGGACGGCGATCTGCGCACGTTGCTGGTCAAAAAGCCGAAGGGCGCGCAGGCGAGGAAGGCGATGTCCGAGGGCTGGACGAGCGTCATGTCCTTCGCCGGCGGCTACGACGAGCCCGACGAGTCGTTCACCGACCTGGTCGAGTCCGAGATCCGCCGGATCGCGACGACCACCTGGGAGCAGCGCGGCGAGGTGTTCGTCACGGTCAACCTGCTCCAGTTCCGGGACGAGACCAGGACCGCGGCCGCCGAATGGGCCCGGGGCCAGCAGGCCTATATGCCCCAACAGAAGTTCGCCGGAAACGCCGGCGAACTGATCGCCGGCAGTGGCAACGGACGGGTCTACGTCTACAACGAGCCGCATCGCGAAGCCGGCTATGAGCCGCTGTACCAGGCCCGGGCCATCGCCTACCGCGGCGATGTCGCCATGGAGATCTGGTACATCAACAACACTCGCAAGGTCTCCGAGAAGGCCGTGACGGCCCTTGCCGAGCAGCAACTGGGGCGCCTGTGAGTGATCAGCCGACCACCACCCCGGAGTTCCGGGAGCCCGTGCCCGAGATCCTCGGCACGCTCAAGGAGCCGCGTCGTCTGAACCGCAAGACCGTCGTCGCGGTGTCGGGAGTTCTCGCCCTCGCGGCCGTCGCCGGCCTCGGTGTCCTCGCGCTCGACCGGCTCGGCAACGCCGACCGCACCGCGCCCACCGTCGTCTGGGCCGAGCCCCCGCAGCGGCCGGAGAACCCGGCGGCCGAGCCCATGGGGCTTGCCGCCAAGCTGCCGCCGGTGCCGTACGCATACGAGCTGGGGCCGGACGTCAACGGCGTGGGCAACAACACGGTCCTCGGCAGGAAGCAGGCGATCGTCACGTTCAAGGAGGGCACGCGCAGCCTGCCGTCCGCCCAGCGCAAGGCGCGCAGCAAGGCGATCGACAAGCTGCGGCTGCAGGGCCTCGCGATGCGCAGCTATGTGTCCGTCGACCATCAGCTGATCGTCGAGATGCAGCTCGCGCAGATCGACAATGCCAAGGACGGCCGGAAGCTGGCCCGGTTCCAGTCCGAGGTCGCGGACGCGCTCGGCATCTTCCGCAAGGGACCGACAGTCCCCGACTTCAAGAACGCCAAGTGCTTCCTGCTGCCCAAAAGCGCATCGAAAGAATTCGACGCGATGTTCTGCAGCGCCTACGAGGGCGACGTGCTGGTGAATGTGACCGCGTACGGCCCCAAGCCGCTGGACACCGCGGCGGCCGCCGAGCTCCTGCGGCTTCAGCTGGACCGTCTGAAATTTCCTGGGGAGTCCGTGTGACCGACGAAACCCATACGGCACCCGAAGTGCACGACGTACAGGACGTGCACAACGTGCACAACGTGCACAACGTGCATCTGATCGCGTCACAGGCCGAGGGCGGCTTCCCGCCGGAGGATCCGGCGCCTGCTGTCCCGTCCCGCCGACGCCGCCTGCGGACCGCGCTGCGCTCCTCGGCGGCAGTACTGGCCTTCGCCTCGTTCGGTGTGGCCGTCGCATACGGCATCACGGAGCAGCGGCGCACCGATGTTCCCGGGCTCTCCACCAGGAGCGACGGCCGCTGGGCGTATCCGGAGCTGAAGAAGCCGGTGCTGCCGGCCGGTGCGGTGGATCCGTTCGACCGGACGAACCCGGGGCACGTCCACTACGCGGACCTGAGCGCGCTGCTGCTCCCGGCGCCCACGGGCGCGCGGCCCGACAAGAAGCTCCAGGGCCAGGGGCAGCGGGTGCCGGTCGGCAGGTTCCTCGGTGAGTACCCCGAGGGTCTGCGGGAGAACCTGGGCCAGGACCTCGCCGACGGCGGGCTGCGGCACGTCGTGGCGCATGGCTGGACCACGGCCGACTCCACCAGCACCCGGATCTATCTGCTGCGGTTCCACTCGGCCACGTTCGCCGGCGAGTTCTTCTCGGAGCATCTGGGCGGGGAGCCGGAGGCGGTCGCACAGCTGAACGGGGTGGACCAGGTCGCTCCGGTCGACGAGACGTACCCGTCCCAGGCGGTCGTCCCCTCCACCGACCGTTATGTGTACGACGAGTCGCAACCGGGGTCGGTACATGTCCGGCACGCATACATCACCGCGGGCGACACGGTGGCGCTGATCATCCAGTCCCGGAAGGGCAAGGCCTTGGCCGTCCCCTTCCATCAGACGGTGGTCCTGCAGAATCAGCTGCTTGGCTGACCTCGCAGAGATGACCGTGGCCCCACCCACTAGGCTTGGACCCGGCCCTTACCGCCCACACCGCACATCCGAGGAGCACCCCGTGCTTGAGGCATTCTTCGAAGCCCTGCTGGTCCTGGTCTGCGTCGGCGTCGCCGCCTTCGCCGGTCTGACCGTGAAGAAGCTGTACCAGGGTCAGCGCTAGTCAGCGCCCCTCGCGCTCGTCACCCCCGTATCTCTACAGATCGCCAGAGCTGCTCATGATCGAGATTCCGTCCGACCTGAACCCGGGCCTCGTGCCCCTCGCCTTCCTCCTCGGTACCTGGGAGGGCGCGGGCGTTTCCGACTTCCCCGGCGCCGAGAAGTGCAACTTCGGCCAGGAACTCACCTTCAGCCACGACGGCCGGGACTTCCTCGAGTACATCTCGCACACCTGGGTGCTCGACGCCGAAGGCAAGAAGATCCGCCCGCTGGAGTCCGAGACCGGCTACTGGCGCATCGACTCCGACCGCAAGGTCGAGGTCGTCATGGCACGTGACCAGGGCATCGTCGAGATCTGGTACGGCGAGCTCGCCGACCAGAAGCCGCAGATCGACCTGGTGACGGACGCGGTCGCGCGCACCGGGGCCTCGGGGCCGTACACCGGTGGCAAGCGGCTCTACGGTTATGTGAAGGGCGACCTGATGTGGGTGGGCGAGAAGGCCACTCCGGAGGTGCCGCTGCGTCCGTACATGTCGGCGCATCTGAAGAAGGTCGTCTCCCCGGAGCAGGTCGAGGAGTGGGCCAAGGACCTCGGCGACCTCCCGGACGACGGCATCGCTTTCTTCAAGTAGCCCGCCGGCGCTCGCCACGCCCCGCCGGAGGATCAAGGCCGACAACCGCTCCCCGCGGTCGAAGCGCCTGCCTACACTGGGTGCGTGGTGAGCACCGACTGGAAGAGCGATCTGCGGCAGCGCGGCTACCGGCTGACTCCGCAGCGCCAGCTTGTCCTCGAGGCCGTCGACACGCTCGAGCACGCGACGCCCGACGACATCCTCTCCGAGGTGCGCAAGACCGCCTCCGGCGTGAACATCTCCACCGTCTACCGGACGCTGGAGCTCCTCGAGGAGCTCGGCCTGGTCTCCCACGCCCACCTCGGCCACGGCGCCCCGACGTACCACCTCGCCGACCGGCATCACCACATCCACCTGGTCTGCCGCGACTGTACGAATGTGATCGAGGCGGATGTCTCCGTCGCCGCCGAGTTCACCTCCAAGCTCCGCGAGACCTTCGGTTTCGAGACGGATATGAAGCACTTCGCGATCTTCGGCCGCTGCAAGAAGTGCACCGCTGAGGCCCCGACCACCGAGTCGTAGGCTTAGCGCATGAAGAGCCCCTTGCTGTCCCTGCCCGGTGCGGTCGCCGCCGAAGGCCATGACGAAGGCGTCGCCGCGCACTACGGCGATCTGTTCCGCGAGCAGCGCGCCCTCGCGGACGGCGCCGGCCTTGTCGATCTCTCGCACCGCGGCGTCGTCACCGTCACCGGCGACGACCGCCTGAGCTGGCTGCATCTGCTGGTCACCCAGCATGTGAGCGAGCTCCCGGCCGGCCGGGCGACCGAGGCGCTGATCCTCTCCGCGCACGGGCATATCGAGCATGCCCTGTATCTCGTCGACGACGGCGAGACGGTCTGGGCGCATGTCGAACCGGGCACGCAGCAGGAACTCATCGGGTACCTGGAGTCGATGAAGTTCTTCTACCGGGTCGAAGTCGCCGACCGGACCGAGGAGTTCGCAGTCGTCCACCTGCCCGCGGGTTCCATCGCCGAGGTGCCCGAGGGCGTTGTCGTACGGGAGACTCCGCACGGCCGCGATCTGTTCCTGCCGCGTGCCGACCTCGAAACGTACGCCGCCGCGAACGGCCCGGTCGCCGGGATCCTGGCGTACGAGGCACTGCGCGTCGAGACCCACCGCCCCCGCCTCGGCTTCGAGACCGACCATCGCACCATCCCGCACGAGCTGGGCTGGATCGGCAGCGCGGTCCACCTGCAGAAGGGCTGCTACCGCGGCCAGGAGACCGTCGCGCGCGTCCACAACCTGGGGAAGCCGCCGCGTCGGCTGGTCTTCCTGCACCTCGACGGCAGTGAGGTGCACCTTCCGGGCCACGGCACTCCGGTGCGGCTCGCTGCGGACGGTGAGGAGGGCCGCCAGCTGGGCTTCATCACCACGTCAGCCCGTCATCACGAGCTCGGCCCGATCGCACTGGCGCTGGTCAAGCGCAATGTGCCGATGGACGCGGAGCTGCTGGCGGGCGACACGGCGGCCGCGCAGGAGCTCGTGGTCGAGCCGTAGCTCCTCAGATTTCGATCAGTACGGTGAACGGGCCGTGATTGGTGAGCGAGACACGCATGTCCGCCCCGAACCGGCCTGTCTCCACCCGTGCCCCCAGCGCCCGCAGCTGCGCCACCACTTCGTCGACCAGTGGTTCGGCCACATCGCCGGGCGCAGCGGCGTTCCACGTGGGGCGGCGGCCCTTGCGGGCGTCCCCGTAGAGAGTGAACTGCGAAATCACCAGCAAGGGCGCGTTCACGTCCGAGCAGGACTTCTCGCCCTCCAGAATGCGGACCGACCAGAGCTTGCGGGCCAGCTGCGCCGCCTTCTCCTTGGTGTCCTCGTGGGTCACTCCCACCAGCACACACAGCCCTTCGCCGACGATTTCGCCGACCGTCTCGCCCGCCACCACGACGCTCGCGCCGTCGACCCTCTGCACCACTGCACGCATACAGACCAACCTATCTGGGGCTGAACGGGTGCAGAGCACCTGCGTCGGGACCTTCGGGAGTGGCACCATGCACGGAGGCGGTGCAGCCGCACCGGTCGAGGGGACGGACATACGCACATGAGCACATCTGGCGCCGGACAGCCGCCCGGTCCCGTATCGCTTCCCACATCGCTGCCTACAGCGCTTCCCGCGTCGCTTCCCGCGTCGCCTTCCGTGCCGCGTTCCGCACCGTCTTCCGTGCCACCTTCAGTGCCGACCCGTACCGGCCGCTCACGTGCCGCGCGACCGCCCCAGCAGCGTTCCGGAGACGCCCTGCCTGAGCCCCCGCAACACGATCTCGCGGCACTGCGCCTGCCTGAGCTGCGCAATCTCCGCCGCGACTCGCATCGCGACGAGGCGGACCTCAGCTATGTGCGGCGGCTGCTGCAGGGCCGCATCGACATCCTGCGGGCCGAGCTGGCGCGGCGTACGGCCCCACAGGCGCCGGTCGTCCCGGAGACAACCGTCGTGGACCGTCTGTCGAAGATCCTGGCCGACGCCCCCTCGCGGCACCGCTCGTCGGCCCGGCATGTGACGCTCTCCACGCCGCACAGCGAGGAGTACCGGCGGCTGGCCTCGGACATGCTCTCCGAGGTCGAGCTCTCCGACCTCGACGCCCGTACCGACGAGGAGCTGCACGCGGCGATGGGCCGGCTGGTCCGCTACGAACAGCAGGTTTCGCGCAGCCGTCAGCTGCTGCAGCGCACGGCGGACGATTGCAGTGCCGAGATCGCCCGCAGGTACCGTGAAGGTGAAGCACAAGTAGACGACCTGCTCACCTGAAGCGATCCTTCCGGGAGCGGGCACACGCCCCGGGAAGGCCCACGATGAGCACCTCCACCACTGCCATACCCCCGGTCCTCGCCGAAGTCGTACGATCCGGCTTTGTCGAGGGCCGTCACCGGGGGTCGCTCGTCGTCCTGGCGGCGGACGGCAGTGTGGAACTCGCGCTCGGAGACCCGGCCGTGCCGGTCTTCCCGCGCTCCAGCAACAAGCCGATGCAGGCCGCGGCGGTACTCCGCGCCGGGCTCGACCTCTCCGGGGAGCGGCTGGCGCTGGCCGCCGCGAGCCACTCCGGTGAGGGCTTCCACCTCGATCTCGTACGGAAGATGCTCGCCGAGCACACGCTGTCGGCCGATGACCTGCAGACGCCGCCGGACCTGCCGCTGGACCCGGCCGAGGTCGAGACCTATCTCGCGACGGGCCAGGTCCGTGACAAGGTCACGATGAACTGCTCCGGCAAGCACGCTGCGATGCTGGCGGCCTGCGCGCTGAACGGCTGGGACCGGACGAACTACCTGGACCCCGGGCATCCGCTGCACCAGCTGGTCCACGAGGTGGTCGAGGACGCGTCCGGCGAGCGGGTCACGGCGGTCGGCACGGACGGCTGCGGCGCCCCGCTGATGGCGGTCAGCCTGACCGGACTGGCACGCGCCTTCCGCCACTTCGTACTCGCCGAGCCGGGTTCGGCCGAGCGCCGGGTCGCGGACGCGATGCGCGCCCACCCCGAGTACGTCGCCGGCACGCGCCGCCACGACACCTGGCTGATGCGCGAGGTGCCGGGCACGCTGTCGAAGATGGGCGCGGAGGCGGTCCAGGCGGTGGCGCTGGCGGACGGCCGCGCGCTGGCCTTCAAGGTGGACGACGGCTCGACCCGCGCGCTGGGCCCGGTGCTGGCCCGTGCCCTCGAACTGCTGGGTGTGGATGCTCCGGTGGTGGCGCGAATCGGGCACGCGCCGCTGCTGGGCGGCGGCGTGGAGGTCGGCGAGATCCGCACGGCGTTCTGAGCCGCACAGGGCTGAGTCGCACGGCGTTCTGAGCCGCACACGGCTGAGTCGCACGCATTCGGAGCGGTACGGGCCTGAGACGCACGCATTCGGAGCCGCACGGGGGCCGAGCCGCACGGGTCTGCCGGAAACCCGGATGCGGGCGGATCGGCATTCGGCCTAGCGTGAGACGCATGAGTGTCGAAACCCGCACCGTCACCGAGTCCGAATTCGCCGACTGGCTGCGGGCGTTGTCCACCGGGTTCCTGAGGCCGCCGGTGATCTCCGAGAAGGAGCTCGCCGACCGCCTGGCGCACACCGACCTGTCGCGGGTCCGCGGCGCCTTCGACAACGGCCGCTGTGTCGCGACGTACCGCTCCTTCGCCCAGCAGCTCACCGCGGTGGGCGGCGCCGCGCTCCCGGCGAGCGCGGTCTCCAATGTCACCGTCTCGCCCACGCACCGCCGCCGGGGTCTGCTCAGCCGGATGATGACCGCGGACCTGGCGGAGGCCAAGGAGCGCGGCGACGTCGTATCCACGCTGATCGCCGCGGAGTACCCGATCTACGGTCGGTACGGCTTCGGCCCGGCCGCCTGGATCACCGAGTGGGCGGTCGACGTCCCGCGCACGGGCCTGGACCCGCGCTGGTCGGGCCCGGGCGACGGCGGCCGGATCGACCTGGTCGACGGGACGGACGTACGCAAGCTCGGCCCGGAGCTGCACGCACGGCTCGCGGCCGGGCAGCCGGGCGCGGTGAACCGCGACGAGCGCTGGTGGCAGATCAACACGGGCCAGGCAGAGCTGTCGGCCCACCCCTGGACGGAGCCGTTCTACGCGGTCTACCGCGCGGCGACCGGCGAGGTCGAGGGCCTGCTCGCCTACAAGGCGGACGACACCTGGGGGGATGCCAAGCAGCCGCTGAACACGGCGACGGTGCGCGACATGATCGCGCTGACGCCGGCGGCGGAGCGCGCCCTGTGGCACTACCTGTGCTCGGTGGACTGGATCACCACGGTCAAGTCGGGCTACCGCGCCCCGGACGACCTGCTCCCCCTGCTGCTCCCGGACCCGCGCGCGGCGAGGATCCTGACGCAGGCGGACTTCTTGTGGGTGCGGATCCTGGATGTCGTACGGGCCCTGGAGGCGCGTGCGTACGGGACTTCCGCGACCCTGGTCCTGGACATCCGCGATGCGGCGGGCCTGGCGGCCGGCTGCTTCCGCCTGGACGCGTCGCCGGAGGGTTCGGTGTGTGGTCCGTCGACCCGGTCGCCCGATCTGACGCTGGATGTAAGGGAGTTGGGTGCGCTGTACCTGGGCGACGAGTCGGCGGTACGACTGGCGGCGCTGGGCCTGGTGGAGGAGGGGACGCCGGGGGCGGCGGGGGTGGCGGACCGGCTGTTCCGGACGTCGAGGCGGCCTTGGTGCCCGGACATCTTCTGATGCCTGCGCAGTGATGTCCGGGCGGGCGCTGTGGGGGCCGGGCGTGCGGCTGAGGCGCGGAGGTCCGTCAGGTGCCGGCCGCCACGACCGGCACCGTCAGCAGGGCGCCGCCGACGCCGGCACAGGTGGGGTTCTCGGCCTTCACCCCGATGGTCAGCAGGGTGAGTCCGAGCGCTGCGACGTATCCGAACCGCCATTGCACGAACTGTTCGACCACTAAGGTCATCCAAGGCATGGGTCCCCCTCCTTCGGAATGGCGGGGAGCGCCTGTGCCCGCACGCCGTTGTACCCGCTCGGGCGCTCCGTCAGAGTCGGTCAAGCAGTCAAGTTGCAAGCAAATCAGTCTGGTTGACCTGTCTGTTGTCTTCCCGTTCGTCAGGCACCGGCAAACTTGTATGACTATTGGATCGGGCAGTTGACCGGAAATTGGCCGGTCGGCCCGAAGTGGCCTGAACATGTCTTATTCGACGGGCCAATTACGCGTACCCATAGGGCAGTTGTACGGTGGGACGGTGGCAACTCGCGAACTGGCAGGCGAAGAGGGCAGGAAGTACGAGATCGTCGCCGCCCGGCTGAGGGAAGGCATCAGCGGCGGTGCGTACGGAGCGGGCAAGTTGCTGCCTACGCAACGGGAGTTGAGGGACACCTTCCAGGTGTCCCGGGCGACGGTGACCAAGGCTCTGAAACTGCTCATCGACGAGGGCCTGATCGAGTCACGTCAGGGTAGTGGCGCCCGGGTGCTGCCCGCCGGAGGCCGCGCTTCCACGGCCCAGCAGGTCTTCGCGCGGCCCGCCCTGGAGACGCTCCAGCCCCATCTTCAAGCAGCCTTCGATGCCGATGACATCACTATGGACGTCTTCTCCCTCACCTCGGAGACGATGAACCGGCAACTCGGGGCACAGATCACCCGCATCCACGACGGCAGCATCCGGCCGCGGAGCATCTCTCTGCGCCTGATGCTTCCCGACCCCGGCATCAAGCTCGCCTTCCCCGTGTCCTTGCACGACCCGGACGACGAGCGGCCGCGCCAGCGGCACCGCGACACCCTGATCCAGTGTTCCAAGTCGTTGCGCAGTGAATTGCGTACCCTCAAGCGACAGCGGCTCGTTCCCGAGGTGTCGGTCCAGATCAGGACCGTGCGCCTCACGCCGACCAGCAAGATGTATCTCCTGAACAGGGATCTGCTGCTCGAGGGTTACTACACCCTGGAGGGCACGGATCCCGACCCGGTCGAGGGAGAGGAGCAGGAGGGCACAACCCTCAACTCGCTCGGGCTCGGCGCCACGCTCTTTCCGTACTCCAAGCCTGACCAGGCACTGAAGGTGGAGACAGCGCAAACGTTCTTCGACTCCTATTGGGAGCTACTGGCCCAAGATGCGGACTTTGGCGACTGATCGTGTTGCTCACCTCCCCTACCCAGCTACGAGATCTGCTCTCCCGTGCCTCCCTCGTCCTGTGGGACTTCGACGGACCCGTCTGTGATCTCTTCGCGCACCCCCGCACGGCCTCGAGCATCGCCGCGACGCTGCGCGACATCGTCCGCCCCGACGCCGACCTGAGCGCCAGGACCGAGGGGATGACCGATCCCCTCCAAGTGATGCTGCAGGTGCACGCCGTCCGTACGGGCGACCCTGTCGGCCTGGTCGGGACGGTGCGCAAGTGCCTTGAAGAGGCGGAGACCGAAGCCGCCGAGACGGCGGTGCCCACCGCCGCGGCCGAGCCGCTCATGGCGCAGCTGCGCGGCGAGGGCAAGCTGCTTGCCATCGCATCGAACAACTGTGAGGCGGCGATCCGGGCGTATCTCCACCGCCATGGGCTCGAGAAGTACTTCAACGACCGGATCGTCGGCCGGCCCGATGATCTGAGCCTGATGAAACCCGCTCCGCACAGCCTGCGGCAACTCCTCGACAGCACCGGTACGGCTGCCGCGGACAGTGTGATGATCGGCGACTCGCCCGCCGACGCCAAGGCGGCAGCGGCGGCCGGTGTGCCGTTCATCGGATACCACCCGCGCCAGGAGAAACTGCGGCGGCTCGAGGCGGCCGGAGCCACCTGCTTTGCCGCGGATCTGGGCGTCATGCAGGCGGCTGTCGTCGGGTAGGGATGAGAGTCGGGTAGGGATGAGAGTCGGGTAGGGATGAGAGTCGGGTAGGGATGACGGACGAGCCCCGGCCATATGGCGTGTGCACAGTGTCAACCTTCCTTCTCCGCAAGGGGTTTGGTGCTGTCACTACTCTTTGGGTATGAACGTGACCGGCGGCCCGGAACGGTCCGTCAGTGGTGTCTTCGGCCTCGAGAGCGCAGGAGCCGCATGTCCGATGTAGCCCGCAGCGCGTCCGGACGTGTCGTCGACAGCTGGGAGTCGCTGTACCGAGCGGCCGGTGAGGGGGCGCCCCTCACCGGCTACTACCACCGCAACTACTGTGTGGAACTGCCGCACGCGCTCGCCGCGTCGGTCGAGCTGCCTGCCGGTACGCCTGTGAAGGTACGGGCGCCGATCACCGAGGCCGTCCAGTTCAATCTGCGGATCTGGCCCGAGGGGGAGCTGCTCGGCGCCATCGCGGGCCGGGTGGACGGAAGCCCCCGCGTGCTGGCCGACCGGCCCGGTTTCACCGTGCACTCCTTCGCCGAGGGCGATCCGCTGTCGGACCTCGTGGGACGTGAGGGGCCGGTGGCACTCCCGTACATCGACTCCCTCGGGGAGCTCTTCCGGCAGACGGCAGCGGTCCCCTCCCGGCTGCTCCCGCCCTGTCCCGAGGGCTGGCCGGCCGACGGCGACTGCGCAGGTTTTCTCCGTACGCTGGCCGGCTTCACCGAGAGTGAGGTGAAGGGGCGGCACGGCAAGGATTTCCGGACGCTGTTCGCCGGCCTGAAGGTGCCCGACGATGCCTTCGCACGGCTGATGGAACGCGCCGAGGAGCTGGGGGAGCGGCCGTTCGTACTCCTTCACACCGATGTCCACCGGGGCAACCTCATCGCCGGCGCGGACGGCCGGCTCTCCCTGATCGACTGGGAACTCGCCCTCTTCGGTGACCCCGTCTACGAGATTGCCTCGCACCTCTCGCGGATGCGGTACGCGAAACGGGCCGAGCGGCGGGCTGCGCTGAGGGCCTGGCGCACGGCTGTCGCCCACAGCCGCCCGGCAGCGCTTACCGGGCACCGCCGCGCACTGCGGATCTATCTCGACTTCGAACGGCTGCAGTCGGTCTACATCGATGTGATCCGGCTGGCCCTGGCCTTCGCCCGCCATCCCGACCGGGCCGCTCTGGAGCGGACCGCGACGGGGATCGAGGCGGTGCTGCACGCGGGGCGCCGACCGCTCGGGCTGCGGCGGGTGCCGAGCGCCGGGCGGACAGCCCTGGTGCTTGTCGCCTGGCAGCGCGCCAAGGCAGCGGTGGAGAAGGCGGACGGGGCCGGGGCCGACGAGGTGGACGTGGGCGAGGTTCGGCGGGTGGCGTGAGAGGGGCGAGGGCCGCTTCTCACGTCGTCAGCAGCACCTTCCCCCGCAGCGTCCGGGCCTCGATCGCCGCGTGGGCATCCGCCGCACGCGTCAGCGGGAACGTGCCGCCGATCACCGGGCGCAGCCGGCCCGTGGCCGCATCCTCCAGGGCCTTCGCCGCCAGGCGCGCGTACTCCTCGTCCGAGAGCTGTACGTCCCCGATGCCGAGCAGCTTGATCCCACGGCGCTCCGCCTCCGCCGCATCCACCGGGGCGAAGCCGCCCGTCGGCGCCCCGTGCGCCGAGAAGCGTCCGCCGTCCGCCGTCAGCGCGAAGGCGGCCAGGCCCGGAGCGCCGCCGACCCCGTCGAGTACCACGTCCGCGCCGGCCGGGCCCAGCGCCGTGCGGGTCTGGGCGACCCAGTCGTCCCGGGTCGCGTCCACGACCACGTCCGAGCCCAACTCCCTTACCAGGGACGTCTTCCGCTCACCCCGGGCCACCCCGACCACCTTCGCCCCGGCGGCCTTCGCGAGCTGCACCAACAGCGTGCCCATGCCGCCCGACGCGCCCAGGATCAGCACCCGCTCTCCCGTGCCCAGGCCGGTGGACTCCAAAAGCGCGCCGGCCGTGACGCCGTCATGGACCAGGGCGGCGGCCTCCTGCAGTCCGAGGCCGTCGGGGACGGGGACCAGCTTGGCCGCGGAGGCCACGGCCTGCTCGGCGTAGCCGCCGGTGAAGCCGAGCGCGGTGATGACACGGCGGCCGGTCCACGCCTTGTCCACCCCCTCGCCGACCGCGCGCACCGTACCGGCGATGCCGCCGCCCGGCACATACGGCGGCCGGACCGCGAAGTGCTCGCCGAAGGCGCCGGACCGCACCTGCGTCTCCACAAAGATCGTGTCCACCGCGGAGACCGCCACGACCACCTCGCCGGGACCCGCCACCGGATCCGGGACCTCCGTCGTGACCAGAACCTCGGGGCCGCCGAAGTCCTTCACCTGTGCCACGCGCATGCCGTCCACTCCTCAATTCGAGCTTGTTCCGGCAGTCTGGAACCTCAACTGCGGTTGAGGTCAACTCCGACTGCGTACGCTTCGGAGTCATGAGCGGTGAGATGGGCCTGCGGGAGCGCAAGAAGCGGCAGACGTACCGGGCGATCTCGGATGCCGCGATCGCGCTCTTCCTGGAGAAGGGCTTCGACCGGGTCTCGGTCGCGGAGATCGCGGCCGCCGCGGATGTCTCCAAGCCGACCCTCTTCCGGTACTTCCCCGCCAAGGAGGACCTGGCGCTGCACCGGTTCGCCGACCACGAGGACGAGGCGGCCCGCGTGGTGGCGGCCCGGCCCGCCGGCGTCTCTCCACTGGACGCCCTGCACCGGCATTTCCTCGACGGGCTGGAGCGCGGCGACCCGATCACCGGGCTCAGTGGCGAGGAGGCTGTGCTCGCCTACCACCGGCTGCTGTACGGGACGCCGAGCCTGGTGGCGCGGCTGTACGCGTACCAGGGAAGGTCGGAGGAGGCGCTGACCGAAGCCCTCGGTGCCGCCGGTCTTCCGGCCGGGGCAGGCCGTCTCGGCGCGCGCCTCGCCGCCGGTCAGATCGTCGCCGTACAGCGGATCCTCGCCGAGGAGAACTGGCGGCGGATCGCGGCGGGGGAGAGCGCCGAACAGGTCCGACCCGACGCGGTCGCCGCGGCCGGACTGGCCTTCGACCAGCTGCGCAGCGGGCTGAAATGAGTTTCGGTTAAAAATGTAACTCGGTTACGTTATTCTTTATGGAATGACGGCACCCGATGACGTACTCGCCAGGGAACTGGCTCAGGAACGGACCTTTCACGAGGCCTGCCGCGCCGCCATGACCGGCATGGTCGACGGCGCCGCGCAGCGGGTCGTCACCGGCGAGAACGCCTTCGCCTCCGGTGCCGACGCCGAGGTTCTCGGCTACCAACTGCGCAGCTGGGCAAAGGAGTTGGCCGAGGAACCGGACAGCCCGCTGTTCTTCGGCCGCCTCGACCTCCAGGACGGGCAGCGCTACCACATCGGCCGCCGCCGTATCACCGAACACCCCTCCGCCCCGCCCCTGGTCGTCGACTGGCGCGCCCCCGTATCGCGCACCTTCTACCAGGCCGGCGCCCGCGACCCGCAGGGCGTCGCCGTACGCCGCCGCTTCGGCTGGGCGCCCTGGAGCAAGGGCGACTCCGCCGATCTGACCAGCTTCGAGGACGAGCACCTGACGGCGGGCGAGTCGGCCGAGAGCGCGATCCTGGCCGGCGAGATCGAGCGGCCGCGCGTCGGCCCGATGCGCGACATCGCCGCCACCATCCAGCCCGAGCAGGACGATCTCGTACGGTCCGGGCTGGCCGATTCCGTCTGCGTCCAGGGCGCCCCGGGCACCGGGAAGACCGCTGTCGGCCTGCACCGTGCCGCGTATCTCCTCTACACCTACCCGCAGCGCATCCAGCGCCGCGGACTGCTGATCCTCGGCCCCAACCGCACCTTCCTCTCCTACATCTCCGAGGTGCTGCCCTCGCTCGGCGAGATCGGCATCCGCCAGTCGACGGTCGACGACGAGATCGCCCGCCACGAGGTGCGGGCCCAGGACGGTGAGGCCGCCGCGGTGGTCAAGCACGACGCCCGGATGGCCGCCGTTCTGCATCGCGCGCTGTACGCCAGGGTGGCGCCGCCGGCCGAGCCGGTCGCCGTCCCCGACGGCTCGTACCGCTGGCGCATCCCGCTCGACGAGCTCGAGCGGATCGTCGCCGAGGTGCGATCGGAGGCGCCGCCGTACGCCGTCGGCCGCGAACGCGTCCGCACCCGCGCCGTCCGCGCCATCCAGCTCCAGGCGGAGCGCCGGGCCGGACCGGTGAGCAACATCTGGGTGCAGAAGGTCGGCCGGGCCCGCGCGGTCTCCGCCTTCGTCGACACGGTCTGGCCGCGTACGCAGCCGGAGGAGGTGCTGGCCGCGCTGCTCAACGACCCCGTCGACCCGCTCCTCACGGTGGCGGAGCAGGACGCGATCCGCTGGGCCAGGCCTCCGCGTTCGTACAGGTCGGCGAAGTGGTCGGCGGCCGATCTGGTACTCCTCGACGAGCTCGCCGGTCTGATCGAACGTCCCGAGGGCTACGGCCATATCGTCGTCGACGAGGCGCAGGACCTCTCGCCGATGCAGTGCCGCGCGATCGCCCGCCGGGCCGGCTTCGGCTCGCTGACGGTGCTCGGCGACCTCGCACAGGGCACCACGCCGTGGGCGGCCCGGAGCTGGCCCGAGCAGTTGGCGCACCTCGGCAAGGAGCAGGCGGCGGTGGTCCCGCTGACGACGGGGTTCCGGGTCCCGGCGGTGATCGTGGGCCTCGCCAACCGGCTGGTCCGCGCACTGGACGTCGACGTGCCACAGGCCCGGTCGATGCGCGGCGACGGCGAGTTGACGATCCGGCGGGTCGATGACGTCGCCGCCGCGACCGTCGGCGCGGTACGGGCGGCGCTGGCCCACGAGGGCTCGATCGGAGTGATCGCGGACGGGCCGGAGGCGGACCGGCTGCGCGCGGCGCTCGCCACGGCGGGTATCGCGACCGCCACCGCGACGACCTCACGGCGGGCGCGCGCGTCACCGTACTGCCCGCGACGCTCGCCAAGGGCCTGGAGTACGACCATGTCGTCGTCGCCGAGCCCGCGGCGATCGCCGGCGCGGAAGCGCGCGGCCTGCACCGGTTGTACGTGGTGCTGACGCGGGCCGTGTCCCGGCTGGACGTGCTGCACAGCCGCCCGCTGCCGCCGGAGATCGCGCGGCGGGACTTCTGAAGCACGCCCTACGCGCCCACCGTGCCGTCGATCCCTTCGCGGAGGAAGTCGGCGTGGCCGTTGTGCCGGGCGTACTCATGGATCATGTGCAGCATCACCAGCCGGAGCGACACGTCCTCGCCCCATCTGGCCTGGTAGCCGGTCACGTCGAGGGACGTGGCCTGCTCCTCGATCCGGCGAGAGTGCTCGACCTCCGTCTGCCAGGCCTCGAAAGCCTCCGAGCGGGTGGACTCGCTCGCGTCGTACGCCACTTGGTAGTCGCCCTCGTCGGACCAGACGAGCGGGATGTCCTCCCCGTTGATCACCCGGCGGAACCAGGTGCGCTCCACCTCGGCCATGTGCCGCACCAGGCCGAGCAGGGAGAGCGTCGAGGGCGGCATGGACCGGCGGCGCAGGTCCTCGTCGGAGAGGCCGTCGGCCTTCATGGCGAGGGTCGCGCGGTGGAAGTCGAGGAAGGCGCGCAGCGTTTCGCGCTCGCCTCCGGTCAGGGGCGGGCCTATGCGTTCGACGGGCACTGCGGATTTCCTCTCGACGGTACGGCGGTTCGGGCGTACGGAGATACGGAGGTCGACGGTCGGCGGTACGGCGGTACGGCGGTTTGCCGGTTCGGCGGTCCTGGTTGATCCTCCCGCATACTCCTGATGGTCCGTTGCCTTATCGCTGGTGCGACGAGAGGAACACCACCGGCGTTCACCGCCCGTAGACGGCCGCGAGTTCGGCCGCCAGCTCCGCGAGCCGCTCCCTGGCCTCCGGCGGGTCCAGGACCTCCACGCGCGCTCCCAGCCCCGCCAGCTGCGCCGCCACGATCTCCGGTGACGGGCCGTCGATCTCGATCTCCAGCCGGCCGTCGGGAAGGGGCGACGGGCCGATCCGCAACCGTCCGCCGAACAGCCCCTGCAGGACCGGCTCGGCGCCCCTCTCCGCCCGGCCCCGTACCGTCGCAGCGAGCATGCGGTCCTCCATTCCCGCCGCGAGGGAGCGCCAGGCCGTGGGCAGGTCGAAGCCGTCCGGCCGCACGACCGGATCGCCGGTCGGGGTGACCGAGGTGACGCGGCTGAGGCGGAAGGTTCGCAGGCCGTGGGCCGTACCCGCGACGAGATAGCGGACGCCCGCCTTGGACGCGAGGCCGAGGGGATGGACCGTACGCTCGCCCGCGGGCCTGCCGGGGCGTGCGTATCCGAGGCGGATCTGCGTACCTTCCACCACCGCCCTCTGGAGCGCGCCGAGTTGGGGCGCCGCGGCCGTGACGGGGGAGCGCGACCAGTCCGTGTCGTCCGTGACACCGGCGTTCGCGGCGGCCTCCGCTCCCGACCGCAGCGTCGACGGCAGCGCCCGCACCAGCTTGCGCAGCGCCGTCCGCAGCTCGGGCGTGGCCGACGAAGGTCCCGCGACGAGAAACAGCGCCCGGATCTCGTCGGCGGTCAGCCCGGTGAGGTCGGTCCGGGCCCCGCCGACCAGTGACCAGCCGCCGCCGCGGCCGCGCTGCGAGTAGACGGGGATGCCGGAGGTCGCGAGCGCCTCCAGGTCGCGCCGGGCGGTGCGTTCGGACACTTCCAGCTCCGCGGCCACCTCGGCCACGGTCACCCGTCCCCGCGTCTGCAGGAACAGCAGGGTCGCCACCAGACGATCAGCTCTCACAGCAGATCACTCTCCTCCGGAAACTGGCCAGAAGATGGCCAGTTTGGTCTCCAGGATGGCATCAGAACCGAAACTTCGGACTGGAAACGGGAGTTGACCATGATCGTCGTAACAGGAGCCACCGGGAACGTCGGACGTTCGCTCGTGCAGGCCCTCACCACCGCCGGCGAGCAGGTGACGGCCGTCTCGCGGCGGCCTTCGGAGGCATCGGCACCGGAAGGCGTACTCCACCGGCAGGCCGATCTGGCCGAACCCGAGCGCCTCAAGCCCGTACTCGACGGAGCCGATGCGCTCTTCCTCCTCGTCTCCGCCGACGGCGAGAACCTCAACCCGCAGGGCATCCTCGACGCCGTGACGGCGGGCGGGGTACGCCGGGTCGTCCTGCTCTCCTCCCAGGGCGTGGGGACCCGGCCGGGGTCCCTCGCCCACGCCCATCTGCGGGACTTCGAGCACGCCGTCCGGCAGGCGGGCCCGGCCTGGACGGTCCTGCGGCCGGGCGGCTTCGCCTCCAACGCTTTCGCATGGGCGGAGACGGTCCGTACGCAGCGGACGGCCGCCGCGCCCTTCGCCGACATCGGCCTGCCGGTCATCGACCCGGCGGACATCGCGGAGGTCGCGGCCGCGGCGCTGCGCGACGGGAGTCATGCGGGCCGCACGTACGAACTCACCGGCCCGGCGCCGGTCTCCCCGCGTGAACAGGCGCACGCCATCGAGGACGCGCTGGGGAGTTCCGTACGATTCGTCGAGCTGAGCCGTGCCGAGGCGCGGGCGCAGATGGTGCAGTTCATGCCGGAGCCCGTGGTGGACGGCACCCTCACCATCCTGGGCGAGCCGACGGCCGCGGAGCAGCGGGTGAGCCCGGACGTCGAGCGGATCCTGGGCCGCGGGCCCAGGACCTTCGCCGAGTGGGCGGTGCGCAACATCGCGGCTTTCAGGTGACCGGCCACCTGCACCGCACAACGGCGACCGTGGCCGGGGGCTATCGGCCGATGGCGTCGAGCTGCGCGACCGCATCGGCCGGGAGTTCGAGGCTCGCTGCGGCGACGTTCTCGCGGAGGTGGGCCACGGACGAAGTGCCGGGGATGAGGACCGTCGTCGCGGATCGCTGCAGCAGCCAGGCGAGGGCAACCTGTTGCGGCGAGGCTTCGAGACGGGCGGCGACGCCGGTGAGGGTCTCGGACTGGAGCGGGCTGATGCCGCCGAGCGGGAAGAACGAAGCGAAGGCGATGTTCTCCGCCGCGCACCGTTCGACCAGGTCGTCGTCCTGCCGGGTGGCGAGGTTGTAGAGGTTCTGCACGGTGACGACCGGGGCGATGGCCTGAGCCTCGGTCAGCTGCGCCGAGGAGACGCCGCTGAGCCCGAGGTGGCGGATGAGCCCCTGCTGCCGGAGCTCTGCGAGAGCGCCGAACTGCTCCGCGACGGACTTGTCGGAGGTGCCCTCGAAGGAGTCGATGCGGAGGTTGACGACGTCGAGGGTGTCGAGGCCGAGGTGCTCCAGGTTCTCGCGGACCTGGGCCCTGAGGTCGTCGGGCTCCAGCGACGCGTTCCAGGAGCCGTCGTCGCCGCGGCGGGCGCCGACCTTGGTGACGATGTGGAGGTCCTCGGGGTAGGGGTGCAGGGCTTCTTTGATGATCTCGTTCACGACGACGGGGCCGTAGTAGTCGCTGGTGTCGATGTGGGTGACGCCGAGGTCGACCGCCTCGCGGAGCACCGCGATGGCCTGGTCACGGTCCTTGGGCGGCCCGAAGACGCCGGGACCGGCCAGTTGCATGGCGCCGTAGCCCATGCGGCTGATGGTGAGGTCGTCCGCGAGCGTGAGGGTACCGGCGGGGGTAGCGCTGGCCATTTTTTCCCTTTCGTCATTGAGCGGGGGCGATATCCCGATCCGACCACAGTGGGGTCAACGCGTGGCATAGGTGGCGAGTGCGGGTTCGAGCTGGGCGAAGACGTGGGCGGCTTCGGCGGTGAGGGTGGCGGCGATCAGGAGAGCGCCGACCGGCGTAAGGAGGTATGGGCGAGCTGGGAAGGCGTCAGTCGCCGCCGGGTGAACCCCTCGCGGGTCGTGTCGTGGAACACTATTGCAAGCATGTGCTTGCAATAGTTAGCGACGGCAGGGCACTATCGGGGCATGGCATCACTCAACGTCGGCAATCTCGGTGAGTATCTGCGTGAGCAGCGGCGCACAGCGCAGCTCTCGCTGCGGCAGCTCGCCGACGCCGCCGGGGTGTCCAATCCGTATCTGAGTCAGATCGAGCGCGGCCTGCGCAAGCCGAGCGCGGAAGTTCTGCAGCAGGTTGCCAAGGCGCTGCGGATCTCCGCCGAGACGCTGTACGTACGGGCCGGGATCCTTGACGAGCGGGAGCGGGAGGAGCTGGAGACGCGTGCCGTCATCCTCGCCGACCCCTCGATCAATGAGCGGCAGAAGCAAGTGCTGCTGCAGATCTACGAGTCCTTCCGCAAGGAGAACGGGTTCGAGAACACGGACTCCACGGACATCATGGACTCCACGGACGCCATGGACACCGCCGCTGAAGGCCCCCGCACGGCCGACGGCAGTGCTGCCGACCAACCCTCAAACTGATCTGCGATCCGGGAGGACCACAGTCATGGCCATCACCGATGACCTGCGCAAGACCCTCACCGACCCGACTCCCCTCTACTTCGCGGCCGGTACCGCCGACCTCGCCGTCCAGCAGGCGAAGAAGGTTCCCGCGCTGATCGAGCAGCTCAAGGCCGAGGCCCCGAGCCGTATCGATGCCGTGCGCAACGCGGACCCCAAGGCCGTTCAGGAGAAGGTGACCACCCAGGCCAAGGAGGCCCAGGCCACCGTGCAGGCCAAGGTCACCGAGGTGCTCGAGACCCTTGACACCGATCTGAAGAAGTTCGGCGAGACCGCTCAGGACCTGGCGCTGCGTGGTGTCGGCGTGGCCGCCGAGTACGCGGTCAAGGCCCGTGAGACCTACGAGAAGGTCGCCGAGCAGGGCGAGCAGGTCGTGAGGTCATGGCGCGGCGAGGCGGCCGATGAGATCGCCGAGATCGCCGTCGCCGTCGAGCCGGACGCCGAGAAGGAGCCCGCGGCCGCAGCCACCGGGACGAAGACCGAGGCGAAGACCGAGGCCAAGAAGCCCGCTCCGGCAGCCGCCCGCAAGGTCCCGGCGCGCAAGGCGACGCCGAAGAAGCCCGCGCCGCAGTCCGCCAAGTAACACCAAGCAACACCGGTAACGCTTACCGGGCAGACGGGCCGGGCACCTTTGGGGGTGTCCGGCTCGTTCTCCCCGTACCTCGCTCCCGGTACCTTGGCCGCGAGGCGCTACAAACCACTGATGAGGCGGTGCTCAGCATGTTGCGTGCGGGATTCGACTTCGGGCTCTGGCTGGTGCTCGACCTTGTCTTCCTCGGCACGTCCGTGACCGCGCTGATCATGGCGGCCATGGCCCGCGAGGACGCCTACCGCGCTGCCGACAAGCAGAAGAAGTCCTTCTGGCTGATCATCCTGGGCATCACGGTCGCGGTGAACCTCTTCGTCTCCGTGCTGTTCCTGTCGATCGCCGGACTGATCGCCAGCATCGTCTTCTTCGTGGACGTGCGGCCCGCCCTCAAGCAGGTCTCCGGCGGCGGCGGCCGCCGCGGTGGCGGCTCCAGCAGCGACGGCCCGTACGGTCCGTACAACGGCGGCCGGTAGACCCGGTAGCCCGTCGGCCCCGCCTTCGGGTGCGGGCTACCTACGGGCCCCGTGCCTGCTCAGCAGCAGCACCGCCACATCGTCGGTCAGCTCCCCGCCGTTCAGGTCGCGCACCTCCGAGACCGCCGCCTCCAGCAGTGCCTCGCCCTCGAGCCCCGCCGCCAGCTGCCGGTTGATCATCTCGACCATCCCGTCCTGGCCCAGGCGCTGCTTCTCTTCCGGTCCCCGGCGGCCCTCGATCAGCCCGTCCGTGTACATCATCAGGCTCCACGCACCGCCCAGCTCCACCTGACGGCGCGGCCAGCGGGCGCGCGGCAGCAGGCCGAGCGCCGGGCCGTTGTCGTCGTACGGAAGCAGCTTGGCCGTGCGCCCGTGCCGGGCGATCAGCGGCGTCGGGTGGCCCGCCAGGCAGAGGCCGGCCCGCCGCCCGTCCGGGGCGATGTCGACCGTGCAGAGCGTCGCGAAGATCTCCTCGCTCTCCCGCTCGTGCTCCAGCACCTGCTGCAGCGTGGAGAGCAGCTCGTCCCCGCACAGGCCCGCGAAGGTCAGCGCCCGCCAGGCGATACGCAGCTCGACGCCGAGCGCCGCCTCGTCCGGGCCGTGGCCGCAGACGTCGCCGATCATCGCGTGGACCGTGCCGTCCGCGGTGCGGACCGTGTCGTAGAAGTCGCCGCCGAGCAGTGCCCGCGAGCGGCCGGGCCGATAGCGCGCGGCGAAGTGCAGATCCGAGCCCTGGAGCAGGGGAGTGGGCAGCAGACCGCGCTCCAGGCGGGCGTTCTCCTGGGCTCGCAGTCTCGACTCGGCCAGCTTCA
Source organism: Streptomyces sp. NPDC048479 (assembly GCF_040651435.1). Lineage (NCBI taxonomy): Bacteria > Bacillati > Actinomycetota > Actinomycetes > Kitasatosporales > Streptomycetaceae > Streptomyces > Streptomyces sp. NPDC048479. The sequence goes on along the minus strand of NZ_JBEZKA010000008.1, from coordinate 275,092 downwards.
CCTGGGCCGTGTCGGCGCGTTTGCGCTCGACGGCGTAGCGGATGGCGCGACTCAGCAGCCGTCCGTCGAGCTCGTCGCGGAAGAGATGGTCCTGTGCCCCCACCCGTACCGCCTCGGCGGCGCGCTCCGCATCGCCCGAGGTGGTCAGGGCGAGGACGGCGTGGCGCGGCGCGAGGCGCAGCACGTGCTTGAGCGGGGCGAGCTCCTCCTCGCCGTGTCCGGGAAGCGCGAGGTCGACGAGGATGCAGTGGACGTCGTCCGTGAGCAGCCGCTCCGCCTCGGTCAGATTGCGGGCGCTGCGGATACGGACCCGGGTGCCTGCCGCGTCGAGCAGCTGGGGGACGGTGAAGGTGCCCGCCGGGTCGTCCTCGATCACCAGAAGCGTGAGGTCGCCGCCGCCGGAGCTGCCGGCGGCGCCGGTGCTCCCACGGTCGGTCTCCGCGACGGGGACACCCCTCTGTCGGGGTACGGGTACGGGCATCGTTCCTGGTTCCTTCCCTCCCCCCGAGGGCGCGGTGATGCGACGATCGACGCTTCACCAGACCGGGACCATAGCGGTACCGGGTGTCGGAGCGGAATGGTGAAGTGCGAAGAGCCACTGTCATATGCCGCGCATGGGGAGGTACTTGCTCAAGGCGTCATGACGAACATCACGCGATTGTCACTCCGCGGACTTGTTCCTTTACGCGTCACTCGCACGGGTCGCTTATGCGCGTCACATGTCCGGACGTACCACTCCGAGCATCGCCATCGAGCCCGCGCCCGTAATCGTCACATTCCGCCCGGGTCGCGGCGCATGCACGATCGCTCCGTCGCCGATGTACATCCCCACATGGCTCGCGTCCGCGTGGTAGATGATCAGGTCGCCCGGCCGCATGTCCTTGATCTCGATCCGCCGCAGCAGCCGCCACTGCTCCTGCGAGGTGCGCGGGATGCCCTTCCCCGCCGCCGACCACGCCTGTGACGTCAGCCCCGAGCAGTCGTACGACCCCGGGCCCTCCGCTCCCCACACATACGGCTTGCCGATCTGTGCCGTCGCGAACTGGATCGCCTTCTTGCCCTGCGGGCTCGCGCTGCGGCTGATCTCCTTCAGTACGCCCGAGCTCAGCCAGGCCGTCTGCGCCTTGTACTCGGCGTTCTGCTCCAGCTGCAGGAGCCGCTCCCGCTCCTGCTTCGCCAGCTTGTCCTCTATCTTCTTGGCCGCGGCGAGCTGGGCGGTGATCTCCTTCTTGGCCTTGGCCTGCTTGACGCGGTTGGCCTCGAGCTTCTGCCACTGGGTGCTCGCGTCCTTGGTGTACGCCGCCAAGTCGGCCTGCGTCCTGGTCAGTTCGCCAAGGAGGTCCTTGGTGGCCTTCTGGCCCTGCTGAATCCGGCCGGCCCCGTCCAGGAACAGCTGCGGATCGTCGGTGAGCACCAACTGCGCCTCGGGCGGCAGTCCTCCGTCGCGGTACTGGGCGCGGGCGGCGGCACCCGCGCGGTTCTTGAGATCGTCGATCCGGGCCTGTCCCTTGACGATCTCCTGCGCGAGTTTGACGATCTCGGCCGACTGCTTGTCGGCCTGGCTCTTGGCGAGGTTGTACGCGTCGGTCGCGGACGCGGCCTTGCGGTAGAGGGCGTCGATCTCCTGGCGCACCTGCTCCAGCGACTTCCTGGGGGCGTCCTTGGCGGCGTCCTTGGCGGCGCCCGACCCGCTCGTCGGCGGTGGCTCGGGGGCCGCGAAGGCCTGGCCGGGTGACGCCAGCACGGTCAGTGCGCAGACCATAGTGATCGCGGCAGTGGCACAGCGGCGTCGGTTCACGACTCCCCCTTCGGACTTCGGGCGCACATCAGAACACGTAAATGTGATTTACCGTCAGTAACTTACGGGCGACGTCGCGATGGTGCCACGACGTCCACAAAATCGACAGGGTCAGCGGGTGTTGATCTGCCGACTGGAGGATCAATCCCACTCGTCAGGGACGAACAACGCGCCCTCTGCGTTCCCTCGCGCGGCGCCTGTTCATACGGAATTGGGGGCGAGTGCCGCCCAGTTCACCGTGACTTCCCCCTGCCGCCACCGCCGCGGGCCGTCCGTCAGCGGCCAGTCGGACGCCATGTCCCGTACGGCTCTGATCCAGCGCTGCCGGGCGCCCAGTGAGGCGTACGGAGCGGCCGCCGCCCACGCCCGGTCGAAATCCCGCAGGAAGGCGTGCACCGGCTCGCCCGGCACATTGCGGTGGATCAGCGCCTTCGGCAGCCGTTCCGCCAGATCGGACGGGCGCTGCAGGGAGCCGAGCCGGGTCGCGAAGGTGAGCGTGCGCGGACCTTCCGGGCCGAGCGCGACCCAGACGTGCCGTCGCCCGATCTCGTCGCAGGTGCCCTCGACCAGCAGCCCGCCGGGCGCGAGGCGCGCACGGAGCCGCGCCCAGACGGCGGCGACCTCGCCCTCGTCGTACTGGCGCAGCACATTCGCAGCCCGGATGAGCGCCGGCCGCCGCTCCAACGGGACCTCGAAGCCGCCGTGCCGGAAGCTGAGCCCCTCGCGCTCGTACGGCTTCGCTGCCGCGACCCGTGCCGGGTCGATCTCGATGCCGACGACCTCGCACCGGGGCTCGGCCGTACGCAGCCGCTGCATCAGCTCCAGCGCGGTCCAGGGGGCGGCGCCGTACCCGAGGTCGACGGCGACGGGCGCGTCGTCGTGGCGCAGCGCGGGGCCGTGCGTCGCCGCGATCCAGCGGTCCATACGCCGCAGCCGGTTGGGGTTGGTCGTCCCGCGGGTCGCGGTGCCGACGGGACGGGTCATAAAGGCGAGGGTATGCGGTCGTGACACGGCCTCCGTACGGTAATGATTTGGCAAAGCAGAAGAGGGCTGGAAATGGAAGCCGGGAGTCCGCTGTTGTGAGGCTTTGGAGGTTGCTATCGCCCCGCAGCTTGCCGCGTCCGCAGCGAGGAGGAACGTCGACGTGAGCCAGTACGTCTCCCGCCTCGGCGGCAGCCTGGTGGCACCGCGTATCCGGTTCCCCGGCGGCCATCGCAAGCCGCGCCGGGTCGCCATGCTCAGCGTCCACACCTCCCCGCTGCACCAGCCGGGTACGGGCGACGCGGGCGGCATGAACGTCTACATCGTCGAACTCGCCAAGCGGCTCGCCGCCATCAACATCGAGGTCGAGATCTTCACGCGGGCGACCGCGGGCGGGCTGCCGCCGGTCGTGGAGCTGGCTCCCGGCGTGCTCGTACGGCATATCGACGCGGGGCCCTACGAGGGCCTCGCCAAGGAAGAACTCCCGGCCCAGCTGTGTGCCTTCACACACGGCGTGATGCAGGCCTGGGCCGGCCACCGCCCCGGCCACTACGACCTCGTCCACTCCCACTACTGGCTCTCCGGCCACGTCGGCTGGCTCGCCGCCGAACGGTGGGGCGTCCCGCTCGTCCACGCCATGCACACCATGGCCAAGGTCAAGAACGCCGCGCTCGCCGAGGGCGACACCCCCGAGCCGCCGTCCCGTGTCATCGGCGAGACCCAGATCGTGCGTGCCGCGGACCGGCTGATCGCCAACACCGCGGAGGAGGCCGACGAGCTCGTCCGCTTCTACGACGCCGATCCGGCGAAGGTCGCCGTCGTACACCCGGGCGTGAACCTGGAACGCTTCCGGCCCGCGGACGGCCGCGCTGCCGCCAGGGCCCGCCTCGGGCTGCCGCAGGACGCGTTCGTCCCGCTCTTCGCAGGCCGCATCCAGCCGCTGAAGGCTCCCGACATACTGCTCCGCGCGGTGGCGCTGCTCCTCGACCGCGACCCGTCCCTGCGCTCCCGGCTCTTCGTACCGATAGTCGGCGGCCCGAGCGGCAGCGGCCTGGCCAAGCCGGAGGGCCTGCAGAAACTGGCCGCCCGCCTCGGCATCGCGGACATCGTCCACTTCCAGCCGCCGGTCGGCCAGGACCGCCTCGCAGACTGGTTCCGGGCCGCATCCACGCTGGTCATGCCCTCGTACAGCGAATCCTTCGGTCTGGTCGCGATCGAGGCCCAGGCGGCCGGCACGCCCGTGGTGGCGGCGGAGGTCGGCGGCCTCCCGGTGGCGGTCCGCGACGAGCTGACCGGTTTCCTGGTCCGGGGCCACGACCCGCAGGACTACGCGGCCGCGCTGCACCGCCTGCTGGACGACCCGGCCCTCTCCGACCGGATGGGCGCGGCGGCGGCCTGCCACGCGGAGTCCTTCGGCTGGGACACGGCGGCATCGGCGACGGCGGACGTCTACACGGCGGCGATGTACGAACACCGCCGCCGGGTACGCTCGCACCATGGCTGACGTACGGCAGGCTGCGCAGGTCATCGAGCAGACGCTCAAGGACGCGGAACTCGAGTGGGAGAGCCCGGAGCCCGGCTCGTACGTGGTGAAACTCCCTGGCACGCGCAAGCTGTCGACGACGTGCTCGCTGATGGTCGGCAAGCACTCGCTGTCGATCAACGCGTTCGTGATCCGGCACCCGGACGAGAACGACGCGGCGGTCCACCGCTGGCTGCTGGAGCGCAACCTGCGCCTGTACGGGGTGAGTTACGCGATCGACCGCCTCGGCGACATCTACCTGGTGGGCAGGCTCCCGCTCTCCGTGATCACCCCGGAGGAACTGGACCGCCTCCTGGGCACGGTCCTGGAGGCGGCGGACGGTTCTTTCAACACGCTGCTGGAGCTGGGGTTCGCGAGCGCGATCCGCAAGGAGTACGCGTGGAGGGTGTCGCGGGGGGAGTCGACGCGGAATCTTGAGGCGTTCACAAACCTGACCAAGTAGGAGTGCGGGGGTGTTCCCCTGACTCGCCCCTTCCCGAACTGGGGGCTGCGCCCCCAGACCCCCTGCCGGGGGAAGGGGGTGTGGGGGCTGACGCCCCCACACCCCCGAAGCTCCAGCGGCTGCGCCGCGTCGCTCAATTTGTCGGTCATGTGGTGAGCGTGGGCCGGGGACGTTGGTGGAGTCACCCGGTCATGTGGTGAGCGTGGGCCGGGGGCGTTGGTGGTTGCTGTCCGGTGGGTGGTTTCCTCCGGCGAGCCGCTGTACCCCCGCGGCGAGCGGTCTTGTCTCGTTCGGGTGGGGAGGTGCCGTGCAGTGTCGGCCCCGCCGGTTGCTCGGTCATGTGGTCAGGGTGGCCGGGGGTGTTGGCGGTTGCTCTTCGTGGGTGGTTTCCACCGGCGAACTGTGGGGGGACTGGCGGCAAAGCCGGGGTCACGCACCAAGAGCCTGCATGCCGCCGACCCCGAGGAGTCGAGCCCGGAGGGGCACCGGAGCCCGCACCCGACAAGAACCCGCACCCCGCCGGAGGCAACCCGCACCCCCGGGCCCGGGCCACAAGACCCCGCACGACCCCTTCCCGCGCGCCGCAGGCTCATGGCATGCTCGCCGCCGACGCTCATATGAACGTCGTTCACATACGTGGAAGGGTGGGCTCATGGAGACCGGTCGACGCGCCATCAGTAGACGGAGTCTGCTCGGCAGTGCCACAGCCGTCGCGGCCGCCTGCGCCGCGAGCGGCATCGCCGGCACCCGCACCGCAGCCGCGGCCGTCACCGCGCCCCCCACTTCCTCCCCGCTGTGGGACGAGTTCCGCCGGAACCGCTACAGCCACCCGCAGATCCCCTACGTAGGCCGCGCAGGTCAACGAGGCGGAGCCCACCGCTTCCCCCGCGGCCCCGTCGTCGCCAACGTCCTTGCCTACGGCGCCAAACGGGACGGCTCCGCCGACGCCGCCCCCGCCATCAACCGTGCCGTCGCCGCTGTAGGCGAACGCGGCGGCGGCACGGTCCTCATCCCCGCCGGCACCTACCGCATCGACGACCTGATCCGTATCGGCCACAGCAACGTCGTACTGAAAGGCGCCGGCAGCACCCGCACCAAGCTCTACGCCACCAAGAACCTCACCGAGCTCATCGGCGTGTACGGCAGCCGCTATGGCGGCGACAAGTCGTCGTGGTCCTGGGCTGGCGGCCTCATCTGGCTTTGCCCGAAGGGCCGTTGGGACAGTCTCACCGCCGCCATCAAGGCCAAGTCGTGGCCCTTCGAGGGCTGGACCGGCAACAAGCGCGACGAGTGGCGCACCCTCGCCACCGTCCGGCCCGCCAGGCGCGGCGACTGGTGTGTCACCGTCCCCGACGCCTCCCACCTCCGTCGCGGACAGCTCGTCCTGCTCCGCCTCGCCGACGACGCCGGCCACACCCTCCTTGAGCACATGGCCGGCGGCGGCGCGGGCCCCGAGGCGTACGTCTGGGACGACAAGACCAAGCTGACCAGTTACGTCCCCTATGAATGGCCCGTACGCATCGCGGCCGTCAAGCGGAACAAGGTCACCTTCGAACGGCCGCTGCCCCTCGACGTACGCCCCGAATGGGACCCGCGGATCACCACCCTCGTCACTCCGCTCACCGGCTCCGGCGTCGAAGGCCTGACCCTCGAAGCCATGGAGACCCCGCAGTCCCAGCACCTCCTCGACAAGGGCTACAACGGCGTCACTTTCCAGTGCGCGTACGACTGCTGGGCCGACGACATCACCGTCCGTCATGTCGACAACGGCTTCGGTCTGGTCGCCGCCTCCGCCTGCACCCTGCGCCGCACCCGCGTCGAGGGCCGCGGCTCCCACCATCCGTACTTCTGCCGCGAGGGCTCGCACGACAACCTCATCGAGGACTTCACCATCGCCCGGCGCACCGTCCCGGCCCCCGCCAACACCCAGCTCCACGGCATCAATGTGGAGGGCCTGTCCAGCTACAACGTCTGGTCGCGCGGGAACATGGGAATGGGCACCTTCGACACGCACCGCGGTATGCCGTTCGCCAACGTCCGCACCGAGATCACGGTGAACAACAACGGCCGCCACGGCGGCGACGCGTCCGCCGGACCGCTGTACGGCGCCCGGTTCACCCACTGGAATGTCACCGTCACCAACGAGCGCGCGGGGCTGATCAAGATCGACCAGATCGCCCCGTACAGCGCGACCGTCGCCATCAGCGCGGTCCGCGAGTTCGACCAGATCGACGTACCGGACTTCAGCGGCACGCTGGGCTCGCGCATCGAGGCGTACGGACAGCCGGGCGGTGTGCGTCCGGGCAATCTGTACGAGGCCCAGCGGGCGTTGCGCACCTGACCGGTCCGCACCTGACCGGCCCGCACCTGACGGGCCCGCGGCGGCTCCTACGCGACGGACGCAGGCGGGCTGACCACTCCGGCGGCGGGCACGGGCCCGGCGGCATCCTCCCCGCTCTCCGCGCTCTCCCTTTCCCCGCTCTTCCCGCTCTCCGCGGGCAGGTTCCGCATCAGCAGCCAGTACCCGAGCCCCGCCACCGTCCCCAGCGCCGCGCACATCCCCCACAGCCACTCCGCCCCGTACCGGTCGATGACGAAACCGGACATCAGCGGGGCGATGAGTGCAGCGACCGACCAGGACAGCGTGTACATGCCCTGGTAGCGACCGCGGCCGTGCAGCGGCGAGAGCCGCACCACAAGTCCGGTCTGGGTCGGCGCGTTGACGATCTCGGCCAGCGTCCAGACGCAGACGGTCAGCGCGTACACGGCGATCGACCCGGCGAAAGCGGTGAGCCCGAAGCCGTACCCCGCGAGCAGCGAGGAAATGATCAGCAGCCGGCGCGGATCGCGGTGCTCGATGAAGCGGGTGACCGGGATCTGCAGGGCCACGATCAGTACCCCGTTGACCGCGATCGCCATGCCGAAGTCGGAGCTGCTGAAGCCGTCCGCGCCCATCGCCAGCGGCAGTCCCACATTCCCCTGCATAAAGATCAGCGCGATCAGGAAGGACAGCCCGACGACGCTCATGAACCGCCCGTCGCACAGCACGGTCCTCAGGCTGACCTCAGGTTCGGCGGGCTTGTCCGCAGTGGCCTTCGCCCGTTCCGGCCGCGACTCCGGCAGCTTGACGAAGACGACGACCGCGCAGATCAGCGTCATCGCGGCCTCGCCGAGGAAGCCGGCGAGATAGCTGTACTCGGCGATGAAACCCGCGCCCGCGGAGGAGACGGCGAATCCGAGGTTGATCGCCCAGTAGTTCAGCGAGAAGGCCCGCACCCGGTCCTCGGGCCGGACGATGTCGGCCATCATCGCCTGCACGGCGGGCCGGGACGCGTTGGACGCCATACCCACCAGGAAGGAGACGGCCGCGATGGCGACCGGGTGCTGCACAAAGCCGAGCAGCGCCACGGACGCGGCAGTCGAGCTCTGCGCGATCAGCAGCGTGGGCCGCCGGCCGATCCGGTCGGCCATCACACCCGCACCGAGCGAGGAGACAACACCGCCGAGCCCGTGCAGGGAGGCGACAAGTCCCGCGTACGAGGGTGAATAGCCCCGTTCCAGGGTCAGGTACAGCGTCATGAACGTCGCGACGAAGGCGCCGAGCCGGTTGACCAGAGTGCTTGTCCACAGCCACCAGAACTCACGGGGCAGCCCCGAGACGCTCTCTCTCGCGGCACGTCGCAGACCGGCGACAGACATGCGGATTCCCCCCGGGTGTAAGTGGCTTGGCAGGCATCCGCACGTTACAAGCGCGCCGCTCGGCGCCGCCAGTCAATTGACGCCGACCGTCAACTGTCGCCGGTGTCGTCCGGTTCTTTCGCGTCTATTAGGCTCGGACACATGGCCGACGCACCGTACAAGCTGATCCTCCTCCGCCACGGCGAGAGCGAATGGAACGCGAAGAACCTGTTCACCGGGTGGGTGGACGTCAATCTGACGGAGAAGGGCGAGAAGGAGGCAGTCCGCGGCGGTGAGCTGCTCAAGGACGCCGGCCTGCTCCCCGACGTACTCCACACCTCCCTCCAGAAGCGCGCCATCCGCACCGCGCAGCTCGCGCTGGAGTCCGCGGACCGCCAGTGGATCCCGGTCCACCGCTCCTGGCGGCTGAACGAGCGTCACTACGGTGCCCTGCAGGGCAAGGACAAGGCGCAGACGCTGGCCGAGTTCGGCGAGGAGCAGTTCATGCTCTGGCGCCGCTCGTACGACACCCCGCCGCCGCCCCTCGAGGACGGCGCGGAGTTCTCGCAGAGCGACGACCCGCGTTACGCCACGATCCCGAGCGAGATGCGTCCGCGCACCGAGTGCCTCAAGGACGTCGTCGAGCGCATGCTGCCGTACTGGTACGACGGCATCGTCCCGGACCTGCTGACCGGCCGTACGGTCCTGGTCGCCGCCCATGGCAACAGCCTGCGCGGCCTGGTCAAGCACCTGGACGGCATCTCCGACGCCGACATCACGGGCCTCAACATCCCGACCGGCATCCCGCTCGCCTACGAGCTCGACGCCGACTTCAAGCCGCTCAAGCCGGGCGGCACCTACCTCGACCCGGACGCGGCCGCAGCCGCGATCGAGGCGGTCAAGAACCAGGGCAAGAAGAAGTAGCTTTCGTGATCATGCCCCTGATCTGCGCTTTCGGTGCGGATCGGGGGCATTTTCACGGTCTGGGACCTCCCTGGAACCTCAGCCCGTGTGATCTTCCGGGCGGAGAGCCTGCCCGAGAGCCTTCCGGGCCCGCTCCCGGCTGCTTGGCATGAGGTGCGCGTACACCTTCAGCGTCAGCCCCGGATCGGAGTGCCCAGGTGCTCCGCGAGGGCCTTGATGCTCTCCCCGGAGTCCAGAAGGACGGACGCGTAGAAGTGCCGCAAGGCGTGCATGCCGTGCTCCCGGGCAGCGGCGTGCTCCCGGCTCTTGGCCTGCGGGATGACGCCCGCCCTCGCGAGAGAGGCTTCCAGCGGTTTTCGTTCAGCGACGTACGCCAGATGTGCCCGCCGTTGGGTCCGGGCCGACTCGGACCTAGCGTGCCCGACGGGTCGGCACAGTCCCTGCGACTCTCCCGGCTACGCTCGAGCGGGAGCGCCCCGCGGCGCGTGGCTGCGGGGCGCCTTGTGGGGTTTAGTCGACCTTCTCCCCGTCGTGTGTACCGCCCTTGCACAGGTTGTCCGCCAGATCGGGCGTTCCGCCGCCCTGCTTGCACTCAGAAGGGGTGACGTAGGATGGGGCACCCTGTGTGGTGGCGGTGGCGGTGGCGGCGGCGGCGCCCGTGAGGCCGAGTCCGGCGAGGGCTGCCGTGGCGATGACGGCGGCGAGGATTCGTCGAATGCGCATTTGGTTTCCCTTTCACGGATTGCATCGGTTGGGGCACTTGTCAGCTTGATCTTCACCCATGTGGGTGGCACGTCATGTTGAGCCATTCGGGTGACAGTGCTGTCGGGTGCGGGGTCGGTGACGCGACCCGTCGGACAGGCCCTAGAACGAAGAGACCACCCCGGCCGGATGGGTGGTCTCTTCGTTGTTCCGGAGGGGGCAGCGTCCGCAACCGGCCCCATGCTAAGAGCCGTGTTGACCTGTGGAAACGCGCCCTTAGTAGCGGAGGGTGGCCGGACGCTACACATTCTGTTGAGCGTCCGCAGGAAAGTGCAGGTCAGAGGGGGCGAGCGATACCCGGCGGACGCTGCGGACGCTGCATCTCGGGCCGTCTGTGGGCCGTCAGTGCGGCGGCTCTTGCGGCCTGAGTGCCCAGCCGATGGCCTTCCGCGCGCGGTCCCGACTGCTCGGCATCAGGCTCTCCCCGGCTGCCGCCTCGACTACCCGCGCCTTGCCGACGACCGGTGCGATCCAGGGCTTGGATGGCTTCGGCGTCGAAACCGCGCGACGATGGAGCGAGAGCGGTTTTGTGCAAGCGGACAACGAAGGCGCGCTCCTTCCGTGATGTAGATCTTCGTATGGGGCATCGCCTTCCTGCTCGTCCGGAGCAGTGCCTGCTCTGAGCCGCCCCACCACCTCAAGGCCGGTACTCCGGGCTCCCGACCTCCGTGAACCGGGAGGGCGTCATGAACACACCAACCGATTCCGCGACGTCACCGGGGCCGGCCGACCCCAGTGACGTGCTGGCCGATGTAGGCGGCGCATGGACGTGGTTGCTCGGCATCGCTCTGGTGACCCTGGCGGCGGGGATCATCGTGCTCGTCTGGCCGGACGAGAGCTTGCACGTTCTGGCGGTCATCATCGGCCTGTACCTGCTCATCTCGGGCGCGTTCCGCTTCGTGACGGCCTTCTCGCGGGACAGGGAGGGCGGCGGCAGAGTGGCAGCGGTGCTGGTCGCGGTGGTGGCCATCCTGGCCGGTGTGCTGTGCCTGCGGCACCCGCTGCAGACCACCGCGGTGCTGGCGCTCGTGCTCGGTGCCTACTGGCTGGTGTCGGGGCTGCTGGCGGCCTTCGTCGTCGGGGGCGAACGCGATATGCCGCACCGGGGGTTGGCGTTCGCCGTGGCCGTCCTCGGGATCGTGGCCGGCATTGTGGTGCTCGCGTTCCCGGTGGAATCCGCGACCGCGCTGGCCAGACTGCTCGGGCTGTGGCTGGTCCTCATGAGCCTGGGCGAGGTCGCGGTGGCGCTCGCGATGCGATCCGCAGCGAAACGGCCCGAGCCCGCGCGGCGGCCCACGGTGTAGTTCGGTAATCGCTCGTCACAGGAGGTACCGGCCATGAACAAGGTAGAGGCGAAGGCCACGGCGACGCGGATGAAGGGCCAGCTCAAAGAGACCGCTGGGCATGTCATGGGCGACAGGCGCATGCGGGCCGCAGGTCGCACCGAGAAGGTGAAGGGCAAGATCCAGTTGGCTGTGGAGAGGACGAAGAAGAGCCTCAGGCACTGAGGTCGGCGCTGCATCCGCCACCCGGAGTTCCGGCCTGTCCGCCTTCCCCGGATACGGGCAACCGCTGGACTCGTTGGTCAGTGCCCGGCGCTGCTTATACGCCTGGCGGTCGAAGGCGGCTACGAGAAGACCGTCACCAAAGTCTGCCCGGGCGAAAAACGGGCCGTTCAGACCCAGGGCGAGAAGAATGTAGTACCGGGCCCGTCGGAAAGGGCCCCGTCCTCCACGGACGGGGCCCTTTCGCGTACGCGCGTAGGTACCGGGGATCGGCTACCCGCAGCAGCCACCGCACTGGCACGGCCCACCCGACTGGCAGCCGCAGCCACAGCCCGGACCGCAGCCGCAGGCACCGAGGACGGGCAGGAACACCACTTCAACAGGCGTGTCCTGCTGAGAGTCGGTCATGGGGGATTCGGCCATGGGTCCCTCCTCATGGCGTACCAGATGGTCCGCCTCTGCCCATTGCATGCCCGCTGCGACGGGCGCATCAACAGCGCGCGGAGGCACGCCCCCGCCCCCCTGCTCCTGCGGGCGCCCCCCGGCGCGCAGGGCGCGCTAGACGCCCTCGACCTGCGTCGGCGGCTGGAGCTCGTCCGCGTGTTCGCCCGTGACCAGGTACACGACCCGCTTCGCCACCGACACCGCGTGGTCCGCGAAGCGCTCGTAGTAGCGGCCGAGCAGCGTCACATCCACCGCCGTCTCGATGCCGTGCTTCCAGCGGTCGTCCATCAGGTGCTGGAAGAGCGTCCGGTGCAGCAGGTCCATCTCGTCGTCGTCCGTCTCCAGCTGCAGCGCCAGGTCGACGTCCTTGGTGATGATCACCTCCGCCGCCTTGGCCATCAGCCGCTGCGCCAGCTGCCCCATCTCCAGGATGGTGGCGTGCAGGTCGTGCGGCACCGCCGTGTCCGGGAAGCGGAGCCGGGCCAGCTTGGCCACATGCTGGGCAAGGTCGCCCGAGCGCTCCAGGTCCGCGCTCATCCGCAGTGAGGTCACCACTATCCGCAGATCCGTCGCGACCGGCTGCTGCCGGGCCAGCAGGGCGATGGCCCGTGCCTCCAGGTCGTGCTGCAGATCGTCGACCTTCTGGTCGGCGGCGATCACGTTCTCGGCGAGCTTGAGATCGGAGTCGAGCATGGCCGTGGTGGCGCGCCCGATCGCCGACCCGACCAGCCGGGCCATCTCGACCAGGCCCTCGCCGATCGAGTCCAGTTCCTCGTGGTACGCGTCCCGCATGGGTTGTCCCTCTCTTGGTGCGACCGGGGTCCGGGTGGGGCTCGGACCCCCACGCTCCCACGTTCTGTCCGTTACGCGTCCGGCTCCTCCACCGGAAGTGAACCGGCTCTATCCCCATGGTGAACTCTGGGCGACGACTGTTCGAGGTGCCACCCGTTTGGCTGGGAGCATCTCCGGGAGCACGCATAACCTGGAGGCATGGACGTGAACGCGGCGGTCGCCGCAGCGGCAGCGATCGCCGGGTTGTGCACCGGTGTCATCGCGATGCTGGCGTTCCGCTGGAGCGAACGCGAACAGAGGAGACCCACCCGCACCTCCCTGCACACTGACGCCGTGCTCCCGCCCGGCGTCGACACTGTCCTGTCCGTGCTCCGCTCCTCCGCGGTCGTCCTCGACGAGAGCGACTCCGTCGTCAAGGCCAGCTCCGCGGCATACGCCCTCGGTCTGGTCCGCGGTGGAAAGCTCGCCGTCGAACCGATGCTGCACATGGCCCGCGACACCCGCCGCGACGGCGAGATACGCCAGGTCGAACTGGACCTGCCCCGGCGCGGCACCGGCCGCGGCGAGGCCCTCGCTGTCTCCGCCCGGGTGGCTCCCCTCGGCTCCCGCCTCGTCCTGCTCCTGGTCGAGGATCTCACCGAGGCCCGCCGTATCGAAGCGGTACGACGCGACTTCGTCGCGAACGTCAGCCATGAGCTCAAGACCCCGGTCGGTGCGCTCTCCCTGCTCTCCGAGGCGGTCATGGACGCCTCGGACGACCCCGAGGCGGTCACCCGCTTCGCCGGCCGGATGCAGATCGAGGCGACCCGGCTCACCAACCTCGTACAGGAGCTCATCGACCTCTCCCGGGTGCAGAACGACAACCCGCTGGAGGACGCCGAGCCGGTACGTGTGGACGAACTGGTCGCCGAGGCCATCGACAGGTCCCGGCAGCCGGCGTCCACCAAACAGATCACCATGGCCGCCGGCGGTACCGCAGACCTGCACATCTGGGGCAACCGCGGCCAGCTCGCCGCCGCACTCGGCAATCTCGTCGAGAACGCGGTCAACTACTCCCCGGCCCGCACCCGCGTCGGTGTATCCGCGCGCCGCGTCGCCGCACCCGGCGGGGATCTCATCGAGATAGCCGTCACCGACCAGGGCATCGGTATCTCCGAGAAGGACCGCGAGCGGGTCTTCGAGCGGTTCTACCGCGTCGACCCCGCCCGCTCCCGGGCCACCGGAGGTACAGGTCTGGGACTGGCCATCGTCAAGCATGTGGCCGCCTCGCACGGCGGGGAGGTCACGGTGTGGAGCTCCGAGGGACAGGGCTCCACCTTCACCCTGCGGCTGCCCGAAGCGGGCGCCGTACGGGACCGCCAAACCACCGGACCGGATCGCGTCGACGAGGACGACGACCGGCCTTACGACACCGATCCGAACGCCGAAATCCCTGCCCCGGAGGTCCTTCCGTGACCCGAGTGCTCGTCGTCGAGGATGAGGAATCATTCAGCGACGCCCTGTCCTACATGCTCCGTAAGGAGGGCTTCGAGGTCGCCATCGCGACCACGGGGCCCGAGGGGCTCGACGAGTTCGAGCGCAATGGCGCCGACCTCGTCCTCCTCGACCTGATGCTGCCCGGCCTGCCGGGCACCGAGGTCTGCCGCCAGCTGCGCGGCCGGTCGAACGTCCCGGTCATCATGGTGACCGCCAAGGACAGTGAGATCGACAAGGTCGTCGGGCTGGAGATAGGAGCCGACGACTATGTCACCAAGCCCTTCTCCTCGCGGGAGCTGGTCGCCCGCATCCGCGCGGTCCTGCGCCGCCGCGGCGAACCGGAGGAGGCCACTCCGGCAGCTCTGGAGGCCGGCCCGGTCCGGATGGACGTGGACCGTCACGTCGTCACGGTCTCGGGCGGCAAGGTGGATCTCCCGCTGAAGGAGTTCGACCTGCTGGAGATGCTGCTGCGCAACGCGGGCCGGGTACTGACCCGTATGCAGCTGATCGACCGCGTCTGGGGTGCGGACTACGTGGGCGACACGAAGACCCTCGACGTCCACGTCAAGCGCCTGCGCGCCAAGATCGAGCCGGACCCCGGTGCGCCGCGGTATCTGGTCACGGTGCGCGGCCTGGGCTACAAGTTCGAGCCGTAAACCGGCAGCAGTACGACGAGGGGCGCCCCGCCGGAATCCTTTCCGGCGGGGCGCCCCTCGCGTTGTTACGGCTGCTCCGGCGTGGTCGTCAGTGACCGGCTTCGTTCGACGCGTTCGACGCCGAGGCGGAGTCCGACGGCGTACCGGGCTCGCCGGACCGGCCGTTGCCGGGCTCGCCCGCCGCGCCCGTGGCTCCCCCCGAGGGAGTGCCGGACGGCGTTGAGGAGGGGGTACCGGAGGGCTTCTCCGCGGGCTTCTCCGGCGGCTTCGGCAGGGAGCTCGGGCCGAAGCCCGCGAAGTAGCCCTTCGCCGGAACGACGAACGCCTGCACCTTTACGTCGCCGGTCTCGCTGAATCGGAAGACGACCTCCTGCACGTTACCGGCCTTGGCGGCCTCGCGGCCGTTCTCGATCACGGCGGAGGCGTTGCCCGCGCCGCCGATGATGACCGAGCTGTAGGCCGGCACCGTGATCGGGCCGGAGCCCTTGGCCGGGCTGAGCTTCACCTGGGCGCTCGTGCCGGGCAGCGTGATCGCGTCGATGGTCTGCTGCGTGGTGCCGTTGTTGAAGACCGTCGCGCTGACGACCGCGGGGCCCTCCGCTTTCGGATCCGGCTGGGTGATCACCATCACGTTCTGGATTTTGATCGTGTCGACCGTCGTTGCGGCGTTGTCCGGCTTGACGGCGAGGGTCTGCGCGTCGGTGCCCGCACCGCAGGCGGAGAGCGCGGCGATCGAGAACACGATGGCAGTTGCGGCGAGGGCGCCGCGTCGAAGGCTGCGGCTCACGGCGGCGGCATCTCCTAGGACGTACGGACTGGCTATGGACGGGCGGTGAGCCGGCACCGGCAGTTGAGCCGGCGGTTGCACCGGCTCGAAGATCGGCTAAGGGGGTGTCAGCTCGCGCTTAGGTTACCGAGCCGCCATGCCCGCCCCGCACCCGACCCGCCCCTTCGCCGGAGAGGCGGTCGGGAGGCGTCCTGAGGCAGCTCGGGAGGCGGTCCGAGAACGCAGTCCGAGAAGGCAGTCCGATCGTGTCGTTTCGTACTCCGTTCACATAACCGGGGTGATCAATTCTCCGGGCCACCGCACATTGCTTACCGAATACCCCACGTAGATCAATTCCGGATTCGACAGCACATCCGTCCGTACGGGTGACCGGCCACCGAACGGAGTACGGGAAGTTCACCACTTGGAAACCGGCAAAACGGGATGTTTCACCCTCCAGGGAGGGCGTTCTGTTGTGTGTAACGTGCGCGTTTCTGTCCGCCCGTGCAGCCGCTCCGACCTGCGAATACCCCCCTCCGGAAGGCGTCCGCAGCACGTTCGCGTTGCTGTTGTCAAGCCCCGAGATATGCCCTGACCTGCGAAAACGCCATTCAGTAGAAGCCGTTCTCGTGTTACTCTGGATAGCCACGGAAGGGGTACCTGTCACATGACGTTCAAGGTTGGCGACACCGTGGTCTATCCCCATCACGGGGCCGCGCTGATCGAGGCCATCGAAACTCGCCAGATCAAAGGCGTGGACAAGACCTACTTGGTGCTCAAGGTCGCCCAGGGCGACCTGACGGTTCGCGTGCCAGCGGACAATGCGGAGTTCGTCGGCGTACGCGATGTGGTCGGTCAGGACGGGCTCGAGCGGGTCTTCGAGGTGCTGCGCGCGCCGTATGCCGAAGAGCCGACGAACTGGTCCCGTCGCTACAAGGCAAATCTCGAGAAGCTCGCCTCCGGCGATGTCATCAAGGTCGCCGAAGTGGTGCGTGACCTGTGGCGTCGTGAGCGAGAGCGTGGGCTTTCCGCAGGTGAGAAGCGGATGCTCGCCAAGGCGCGCCAGATTCTGGTGAGCGAGCTGGCCCTCGCGGAGAACACCAACGAAGACAAGGCCGAGGCTCTGCTCGACGAGGTCCTCGCGTCCTGACGCGCAACAATGCCGCGGTGCCCGCTGACATGCTGTGAAAACAGTCCTGTCGCCGGGCGCTGCGGCATGTCCGTCGCGGCACCTACCGCTGTGCTCCCCGTACGGCTGTGCTCACTGTGTCTGCGTTCAAAAGTGCCCGTGTTCAAAGGTGTCTGTGCTCACAGTGCACTTGCGCCGAACCAGTGTGCGCCGTACCACTGGCTGTGCCGGGCCCGGGCGGCTGGCGCAGACCAGTTGTCACGGAAGGGTCCGGTCAAGGCGTCGCGCCCGGCACGCTGTGGCCATACCCATGTCGGCCAAGGAAACAAACCTGCCGGAGTGCAACCGATGTCAGACGAATCGCGCCCGTACCGCACCGCCGCGGTGATCCCGGCGGCCGGCCGGGGCGTACGGCTCGGCCCCGGCGCCCCCAAGGCGCTCCGCGCGCTGAACGGCACGCCCATGCTGATCCACGCTGTACGCGCCATGGCGGCCTCCCGGGCCGTCTCGCTCGTCGTCGTGGTGGCCCCGCCCGACGGCGCGCCCGAGGTGAAGAACCTCCTCGACGAGCACGCCCTGCCCGAACGCACCGACTTCCTGGTCGTGGCCGGCGGCGACACCCGGCAGGAGTCCGTACGCCTCGGCCTCGACGCACTTCCGGACAACATCACCGTCGTCCTCGTCCATGACGCGGCCCGCCCGCTGGTACCCGTCGACACCGTCGACGCGGTCATCGAGGCGGTACGGGACGGGGCGCCGGCCGTCGTACCGGCACTGCCTCTCGCCGACACCGTCAAAGAGGTCGAGCCGACGGAGAAGGGCCGGCCCGAACCGGTCGTCGCGACCCTCGAGCGGGCGCGGCTGCGCGCTGTGCAGACCCCGCAGGGCTTCGACCGCGACACGCTGGTCCGCGCGCACGAGACGGTCGCCGTCAACGGCGAGGGCGCGACCGACGACGCCGGCATGGTCGAGCAGCTCGGCACGCCCGTCGTGGTCGTACCGGGCCATGAAGAGGCGTTCAAGGTGACCCGGCCGCTCGATCTCGTACTGGCCGAGGCGGTACTCGCCCGGAGGAGGGCCAACGATGTCTTCTGAGACGCGGATTCCGCTGGTCGGCATCGGCACGGACGTGCACGCCTTCGAGCCGGGGCGCGAGCTGTGGTGCGCCGGACTCCTGTGGGAGGGCGAGGACGGCCTCGCCGGGCACTCCGACGGCGACGTCGCCGCCCACGCCGCCTGCGACGCGCTCTTCTCGGCCGCCGGCGTCGGCGACCTCGGCGCCCACTTCGGCACCTCCAGGCCCGAGTGGTCCGGCGCCTCCGGCGTCACGCTGCTCGCCGAGGCGGCACGGATCGTACGGGCCGCGGGCTTCGAGATCGGAAATGTCTCCGTCCAGGTCATCGGCGTACGCCCGAAGATCGGCAAGCGGCGCGAGGAGGCCCAGAAGGCACTCGGCGCGGCGGTCGGCGCGCCGGTCTCCCTGTCCGGGACCACAACGGACGGGCTGGGACTGACGGGTCGGGCCGAAGGGCTGGCCGCCATCGCCACCGCGCTGGTCGTCAGGAACTGACTGACCGACCGACCGGCCAACCAGCCGGGACCGGGCTCGCGTCCGCATCGCAGCTGCGTCGTATCTGCATCGCATCCAGGTCGTCTTCGGGTCGTCTTCGGGTAGGGCAACGTCACAAACTCGTCCCGCGACCCGGAAGGGGTCGCGGGGCACTGGTAGCGGGCCACTACCCTTGTTGCGTGACCATTCGCCTGTACGACACCAGCACCCGGCAGATCCGTGACTTCACCCCGCTCGTGCCGGGTTGCGTCTCGATCTACCTGTGTGGCGCCACGGTGCAGGCTGCCCCGCACATCGGGCACATCAGGTCCGGTCTGAACTTCGACATCATGCGCCGCTGGTTCGAGTACCGCGGCTATGACGTGACCTTCGTGCGGAACGTCACCGACATCGACGACAAGATCATCTGGAAGTCGGCGGAGCAGAACCGCCCCTGGTGGTCCATCGGCTACGAGAACGAGCGCGCCTTCAACGACGGCTACGACGTGCTCGGCTGCCTGCCGCCCACATACGAACCGCGCGCCACCGGCCACATCACCGAGATGGTCGAGATGATGCGCGGCCTGATCGAACGCGGTCACGCCTACGAGGCCGAGGGGAACGTCTACTTCGACGTGCGCTCCTTCCCCGGTTATCTGGAGCTCTCCAACCAGGACCTGGACGATCTGCGCCAGCCGTCCGGCGAGGGCGAGACCGGTAAGCGCGACCCCCGTGACTTCGCCATGTGGAAGGCGGAGAAGCCGGGCGAGCCGAGCTGGGAGACGCCGTGGGGCCGCGGCCGGCCCGGCTGGCACCTGGAGTGCTCCGCGATGGCGCACAAGTACCTCGGCGAGGCCTTCGACATCCACGGCGGCGGACTCGATCTGATCTTCCCGCACCACGAGAACGAGATCGCACAGGCCAAGGCCTTCGGCGACGACTTCGCGAAGTACTGGGTGCACAACGCCTGGGTCACCATGAGCGGCGAGAAGATGTCCAAGTCGCTCGGCAACTCCGTGCTCGTCTCGGAGATGGTCAAGCACTGGCGGCCCATCGTGCTGCGCTATTACCTCGGCACCCCGCACTACCGGTCAATGATCGAGTACAGCGAGGAGGCCCTGCGCGAGGCCGAGTCCGCGTTCGCACGGATCGAGGGCTTCATCCAGCGCGTGGTGGAAAAGGCCGGCGGGCCGGTCGAGCCCGCCGCCGAGGTGCCGCCCGCCTTCGCCGAGGCGATGGACGACGACCTGGGAGTGCCGCAGGCGCTCGCCATCGTCCACACCACGGTCCGGCAGGGAAACTCCGCGCTGGCCGCCGACGACAAGGAAGCGGCCGTCGCCCGGCTGGCAGAAGTACGGGCCATGCTCGGCGTCCTCGGCCTGGACCCGCTCGACGAGCAGTGGGCGGGCGAGGGCGAGCGCGGCGAAGATCTCCACGGCGTCGTCGACACACTGGTGCGGCTGGTGCTGCAGCAGCGCGAGGCCGCCCGCAGCCGCAAGGACTGGGCGACCGCCGACGCCATCCGCGACCAGCTTCTGCAGTCCGGTCTGGTCATCGAGGACGGGCCTGACGGCCCGCGGTGGACACTCGGCCCCCGCTGAACCCACCGGGCCCGCCCGACAAAGATGTGCCGCCCGGGCGCCCGGGCGGCACACTTCACTTACGTACACACTTTTGAGCGAGCTTTACAGAAACAGGTAGGTCATGGCCGGGAACAGCCAGCGCAGGAACCGCCGCACGTCCAACAAGAAGGGCGCGCAGGTCGGCAGCGGTGGCAAGCGACGCCGCGGGCTCGAGGGCAAGGGCCCGACGCCGCCCGCTTCCGAGCGCAAGGGACACAAGAAGAACCGGGTGGGCAAAGCCCAGGCCAGGCAGGCCGCGGCCCGCCGCCCGGCCCCGCGCCGCGGCGGCGCCAAGGGCACGTCCGAGATGGTCGTCGGCCGCAACCCCGTCTTCGAGGCGCTGCGCGACGGCGTCCCGGCGACCACGCTGTACGTCCAGCAGTACATCGACAACGACGAGCGGGTGCGCGAGGCGCTCCAGCTCGCGGGTGAGCGCGGCAACATCAACCTGATGGAGGCCCCGCGGCCGGAGCTCGACCGGATGACGAACGGGCTCAACCACCAGGGTCTCGTCCTCCAGGTCCCGCCGTACGAGTACGCGCACCCCGAGGACCTCACGGCCGCCGCCTACGACAACGGGGAGGACCCGCTGATCGTCGCCCTCGACGGGGTGACCGACCCGCGGAACCTGGGGGCGATCGTTCGTTCCGTCTCCGCCTTCGGCGGCCACGGTGTGGTCGTGCCCGAGCGGCGCGCGGCCGGTATGACGGCAGGCGCCTGGAAGTCCTCGGCAGGCACGGCGGCTCGTACGCCGGTCTCCCGCGTGACCAACCTGACTCGTGCGCTGGAGGGCTACCAGAAGGCCGGTATCACGGTCGTGGGCCTGGCGGCGGACGGCGAAGCCACGATCGAGGACCTGGAGGCCCTGGGCGGCCCGGTCGTCATCGTCATCGGCAGCGAGGGCAAGGGCCTGGGCCGCCTGGTCGGCGAGACGTGCGACTACCTGGTCAGGATTCCGATGCCGGGTGGGGCGGAGTCGCTGAACGCGGGTGTCGCGGCGGGCGTGGTCCTCTACGAGGCGGCCAAGCGTCGGTCCTGACCGCTCCGACTGCCCCGATCGGCGTCGAAACGCGTAGTTGAGGATGGTTTGACGGGTCTCGGACATTTAGGCCGGTCGGAGCAGTGTCCTAATCACAAGTCACTCGGTTAGATGAGTGTGGACACCAGAACGCCCCGGCCCGGGTTCGATGATCAGCCTGCGCTGAGCATGGTCAAGGTGGACTGCGATCCCGCGCAGGTCATCGTGAACCACGCCAGCTTCCGGGTGCAGCTCTCCCAGAGCCCGCGCCCCGTACGTGCCATGGCGGGCAACGCAAGGATCCCCGTCGTCGGCGGAGCCGGGACGGGTGTGCGCAGGCGGGCGCCCGTCGTGTGGAGCGGCAAGTCGGCGCCGGGGGACGCCGGCGCCACCGGTCTTCTCCAGGCGGTGCGCAACTCCACCATGGGGCGGGACGCCTTCGACCGCGACCCCTTCGACCGGGACGCCTTCGACAGGGACACTTTCGACACGGGAGCCACCCAGGTCATCCCGCGGATCGACCTCGCCGAGCACACCGCACGGATGCCCGCAGCAGGCTCTCTCGGCGCGCCACGCGACCCCGACAGGCCGCTGCTGCCGCCGATGCGGCAGGCGGTCGGCGCGTACGACTCGTACCACTCCTACGAGCCGGAGCCCTACGAGTCGGAGCGCTACGGGTCGGAGTCCTACGAGTCGGAGCGCGACGGGCAGGAGTCCTACGGGGGCGAGTTCTACGAGCCGGAACGCTACGGGCAGGAGCGCCACGAGCAGGAGGAGTTCGCCGACGCCGACGTACGCTCCCAGCGGCACGGCGCCGACGTCGTCCGCCACGCCTACTACCCCGGGCGGCGCATGAACCTCGGAGTGGTACTGCTGCCGCTGCGCGTCTTCCTCGGCTTCATCTCCATCTACGCCGGCATGGGCAAGCTCTGCGACCCCGTCTACTTCGACGGCGGCGAACGCGGCTCCATGGTCAAGTGGCTCAACTCGCTGCACCCCTGGGAACTCGCCGAACCGCTGCGCGACTTCGCGCTCTCCCACCCGGTGGGTGCGGGGCTCACCGTCGCCTTCCTCCAGGTGGTCGTCGGCGTGCTCACCGTGCTGGGGCTCTGGCAGCGGGTCGCGGCCGTCATCGGCGCACTGCTGTCGGCCATGCTCATCCTGACCGTGACCTGGAAGACCGTGCCGGCGTACGACGCGCCCGACATCATCTACCTGGCCGCCTGGTCCCCGCTGATCATCGCGGGCGCCCCGGTCTACTCGATCGACGGCCGGCTCGCGGGCGAGGCCTGGCGCAAGCTCGGGCCGCGCTCGGAGCTGTGGGAGCTGCGGCGGCGCGTACTGCGGCGCGGCGGCGTCGTCGCCGCCGTGGTCGTCGGCCTGACCCTGCTGTTGGGCTCGATGCTCGGCGGAGCCGTACGTTCTACGGACATGGTGACCGTGCCCGAGCCCAACCAGGACCCGACCAACCACCTGCCCGGGTTCCCGCTCCCGCAGGAGCCCAGTGGCGAGCGCAGTTCCTCCGGCGCGCGCGGTGACGACGGCAAGCCGTCGCCGTCCGCAAGCCGCTCCGGCAGCCCCAAGTCCGCGAAGCCCACGCCCTCCGACCACACGGCCCGAGAGACCGGCCGGCTCGGCGGACAGCCCAGCCAGACGCAGGGCACGGGACAGCAGCCGCCCAGCCAGTCGGAACCGGCCCAGCCGCCGTCCAGCAGCGCCGGCCCCTCATCGAGCGGCGGCACCGGCAGCGGTGGCGGCAGTGGCGGCGGAAACGGAGGCTCGGGCAGCTCCGGAGGCGGCAGCGGCGGCTCCGGCGGCGGCAGGGTGATCGGCGGCCTGCTGGGCTGAGATGCGCGACGAGAGGGGCGGCCACCGAAGTCCGGTGGCCGCCCCTCTCGTCGCGTACCTCGTGCATCTCGCCGAGGTCGGTCAACGCGCTTGCGCGGCAAGCTCCTTGGCGGCCTCGGTGAGGTCCTTCGCGGTGTCGATCGCCCGCCAGTACGCGCCGTTCGGCAGCGGAAAGCCCGCCAGCCGCTGCTCACGGGCGAGACGCGGGAACGTGGTGCGCTCGTGGTCACCCCGGTCGGGGAGGAGCGCGGTGAAGGCCGCGGAGAAGACGTACACACCCGCGTTGATCAGATACGGCGACGGTGGAGACTCGATGAAGTCCGTGATGTGGCCGAAGGCGTCCGTCTCGACGGCTCCCCAGGGGATCCGGGGGCGGGCGAGGGCGAGCGTGGCGATGGCGTCGCGCTCCGCGTGGAAGGCGGCCATGTCGCGCAGCGAGAAACGGGTCCAGATGTCGCCGTTGGTGGCGTACCAGGGCTGGTCCGGGTGCGGCAGATGAGCGGCGGCGTACTTGAGGCCGCCGCCGCGGCCCAGCGGCTCCGTCTCGACGACGGTGGTGACACGCAGCGGCAGCTCCGCGGTCTCCAGCCACGTCTGGAGAACCTCGGCGAGGTGACCGCAGGAGACGACGGCATCCGTCACGCCCTCGGCGGCCAGCCAGGCAAGCTGATGGCCGATGATCGGGGTCCCGGTTCCGGGAATCTCGACCATCGGCTTGGGGCGGTCATCGGTGTACGGGCGCAGCCGCGAGCCCTGGCCGCCCGCCAGGACCACGGCCTGCGTCGGATACGTAGGCGTATGCATGCCGTGAACGATATGCGCCGTGGGCGGCGGCCCCGCGGCCAGCTCCCGGCTCAGCTCGCGCGGTCAGCTGCCCTGGGTCTGCTGCGAGACGCCGGTGGCGAAGGAGGTGTCGCAGACGGGACGGGAGAACGTCTGGGCGCGGGTGGGGCCGTAGCGGTCCACGGCGGCGCGTCCGAGGGCTCGGGCGAGCGACATGCAGTGCCTGGCGAGCGACGGACGCTCCTCGACCTCGCGCTGGAGGTGGGTGAGCGCGATGCTCGGGTTCTTCTCCTGGAGTTCGGCGAGCAGTCGGTCGCGCAGAACGTCCTGCGGCGAGCGGGACTTGGCACGCACGGAGACGTTCCGCGAGGACGCGGTGAGAATCTGCGACTCGGTGTTGTGCCCTGCCCACGGCACGCTGGTGACCGCGAGGGTTCCGGAGAGCACCAGGACGACGGGCAGAACGAGGGCAAGAGTGCGGCCGATTCGGCGGGCTGTGTGGGTCACGCGAGCGAGCGTAGCGGGCAGTGATGATTTGGCGACATTTAGTCACTCTGGCGAGGGATCGTTCGACGACGCTTTTCGAATCGGTGTTGACGAACAGGATCGAAATGGCGGATCTGCCGGGGTATTTGTCGACACGCCTGCCCTGCAGCAGAACGGCCCCGCAGGTAACTGCGGGGCCGTTCCGCCGAATTGGCGGTGACGCCGGACTCGGTCAGTCGCTACTCAGTCAGTCGCTACTCGGTCAGCCGCTGAGGCGCTCGCCCGTCGAGGTCGAGAAGACGTGGATCTCGTCCGGCCGCGGCACGACGTGCAGCTCGGCACCCTTGTCCGGCACGGAACGCCCGCCGACACGGACCACGAGGTCCTTGTGCTCGCCGCCGACCTGAGCGGAACCGTAGACGTAACCGTCGGCGCCGAGCTCCTCGACGACATTGACGGAGACGGCGAGACCGGCCGGAGCGTCCTCGCTGTCCTTGGAGAGGGACTTGGCCGCGGAACCGTTCAGCTCGACCACGTCGAAGTGCTCGGGCCGGACACCGACCGTGACAGTGGTGTCACCCTTGTCGGCGGCCGCGGACAGGGCCTCACGGGAGACCGGTACGACGCTGTTGCCGAACTTCACGCCGCCGTCGGTGATCGGAACCTCGACGAGGTTCATGGCCGGCGAGCCGATGAACCCGGCGACAAAGAGGTTGGCCGGACGGTCGTACATGTTGCGCGGCGAGTCGACCTGCTGAAGCAGCCCGTCCTTGAGTACCGCCACCCGGTCACCCATGGTCATGGCCTCGACCTGGTCGTGAGTGACGTACACCGTGGTGATGCCGAGACGGCGCTGCAGGCTCGCGATCTGCGTACGGGTCGAGACACGGAGCTTGGCGTCGAGGTTCGACAGCGGCTCGTCCATGAGGAAGACCTGCGGCTCACGCACGATGGCGCGGCCCATGGCGACACGCTGGCGCTGACCACCGGAGAGCGCCTTGGGCTTGCGGTCCAGGTACTCGGTGAGGTCGAGGATCTTCGCGGCCTCTTCGACCTTCTTGCGGATCTCGCTCTTGTTGACGCCGGCGATCTTGAGCGCGAAGCCCATGTTGTCGGCGACGGACATGTGCGG
Organism: Streptomyces sp. NPDC048479; assembly: GCF_040651435.1. Classification (NCBI taxonomy): domain Bacteria; kingdom Bacillati; phylum Actinomycetota; class Actinomycetes; order Kitasatosporales; family Streptomycetaceae; genus Streptomyces; species Streptomyces sp. NPDC048479. The sequence goes on along the minus strand of NZ_JBEZKA010000008.1, from coordinate 249,758 downwards.
GTAGAGCGCGTAGTTCTGGAACACCATGGCGATGTCCCGGTCCTTGGGCGGCAGGTGCGTGACGTCGCGGTCACCGATGCGTATTGAGCCGGCGTTGACGTCCTCGAGACCGGCGAGCATGCGCAGGGAGGTCGACTTGCCGCAGCCGGAGGGTCCGACGAGGACGAGGAACTCGCCGTCCTCGGTCTCGATCTCGAGCTGGTCGACGGCGGGCTTGGTGGAGCCCGGGTAGACCCGGGTCGCCTTGTCGAATGTGACAGTGGCCATGGTGATGCTTCTCCTTCACCGGCAGGAACGTGCCGGACGATCCGAGTAAGGGAGTGGTCTGGTCCACACACGTGGACCTGCCGAGACGCTACCTGGCATGCCCCGTCCTGTCAGCAGCTGAACGGCGATGAAATATTCGACCGGAGCGCGTGACCGGTCCGGTTAGACTGCTCGGACGCGCCTCCTTAGCTCAGCTGGCCAGAGCAACGCACTTGTAATGCGTAGGTCGTCGGTTCGAATCCGACAGGGGGCTCAGCTGCCCAGGCCGGTGATTCGCCGGCCTGGGCTTTGTCATTCCCGGGGCTGCTGGGTGCTGTCGGCCGGGGGCATCAGTGGCGGCCCGAGATCCGGTCCGCGATCTGTGCGATGCGGTCGGTTTCCGCCGTCCCGGCCGTCGCCTCGCGGCGGTCTGCGCCGCGGTAGGCCGCGTACATGCCCTGTACGCCCAGCCAGCGCAGCGGCTCCGGTTCCCATTTGCGGACCTTGTGGTTCACCCAGGGGAGGGCCGTGAGTTCGGTGGGGCCTGCCTGGCCCGAGTCCTGTTGGATCAGGTCGCGCAGGGTGCGGGCGGCGAGGTTGGTGGTGGCGACGCCGGAGCCGACGTAGCCGCCGGCCCAGCCGAGGCCGGTGGAGCGGTCCAGGGTGACAGTGGCGCACCAGTCGCGGGGGACGCCGAGGACGCCGGACCAGGCGTGGTCGATACGGGCGCCTGCCGTTGTGGGGAAGAAGCGGACCATGATGTCGCGCAGTGCTTCGATCGTGGCGGGCTGGGTGCGGCCGTCGTTGTCGGTGCGGGAGCCGTAGCGGTAGGGGACGCCGCGGCCGCCGAGTGCGATCCGGTCGTCGGCGGTGCGCTGGGCGTACATGTAGGCGTGTGCCATGTCGCCGAGCGTTTCGCGGCCGTCCCATCCGATGGTGTCCCAGACGGACTGGGGGAGGGGCTCGGTCGCGATCATGGAGGAGTTCATAGGGAGCCAGGCGCGCTTCTGGCCCCTGAGGTTGGCCGTGAAGCCTTCGGTGCAGCGCAGGATGTACGGGGCGCGGACCGTGCCGTACGGGGTGATCGCGTGCTTTGGCTTGATCTCCGTGACGGGGGTCGACTCGTGGATGGTGACGCCAAGGGCTTCGACGGCTGCCGCGAGTCCCTTGACCAGTTTCACGGGGTGCAGGCGTGCGCCGTGCGGGGTCCAGGTGGAGGCGACGGCGCCGGTGACGCGTACGCGCTCGGCGGTCTCGCGGGCGCCGAACAGTACGCGGTCCTTCTCGCCGAAGGCGATTTCGACGGCGTGGAAGGCTTTGAGGCGGGTCAGCTGGGCGGGGGTGTGGGCGACTTCGAGGACGCCGCCTTTGTGGATGTCGGCGTCGATCTCTTCTTCCGCGGCGACGCGTACGACCTCGTCGACGGTGTCGTTCATGGCCTGCTGGAGGCGGACGGCGGCGTCGTGGCCGTGGAGTTTGGCGTAGCGGTCGCGGCCGGCGATGCCGTTGTAGAGCCAGCCGCTGTTGCGGCCGGAGGCTCCGTAGCCGCAGAACTTGCCTTCGAGGACGGTGATGTTGAGGAAGGGGACGGCCTTTTTGAGGTAGTAGGCCGTCCAGAGACCGGTGTACCCGCCGCCGACGATGCAGATGTCCGCGGTGGTGTCCCCGGGGAGGGGCTCCCTGGGGAAGGGGGTGCCCTCCTGCGCGTACCAGAACGATATGCCGCCGTTGACGGTGTTCGTGCTCATGATGCCCCTGCTGCTCAGCTCGAGTGCGTGTGGCGGGAGGGTACTCGCAGGACCGGGTGGCTGATCGGGCGCCTACCCCGTGGCTCCCATGGTCGTACGCGGCGGTGGTCCTCGCCCACCGCCGTCCTCGCTCACGGTGGTCCTCGCCACAGTCGTAGGATCCGGGCCGTGATCGAGGTTCCGGACGAGCCGGCGGCGGGGCTCTACAACCGCTTCGATGCGTCCGAGGTGCTGTGGCGCCTGATCTGATGACGGAGGTGCTGGGGCTGGACCGTGAGCGGGCGCGGGCCTGGACGCTCGGGCGTGTGTTGCAGAACAGCCTGTGGCATGTGCATGACGGGGAGACGCGGCTTGAGGCGGAGCAGGTGTCCATCGGTCGGAATCTGTTGGCACGGTAGCCGGGTCGGCGGGCACTCTGACCTCATGATTCGTATCGCCACGCCTGCTGATGTCCCTGAAATCCACCGTATGGTCCGTGAACTCGCCGAGTACGAGAAGGCCTTGGACGAGGCCAGGGCGAGCGAAGGGCAGCTGCACGAGGCGCTGTTCGGCGAGCGGCCCGCCGCCTTCGCGCATATCGCGGAGACTGCGGACGGGGAGGTGGCGGGCTTCGCGCTGTGGTTCCTGAACTTTTCGACATGGCGCGGGGTGCACGGCATCTATCTGGAGGATCTGTATGTACGGCCCGGGTTGCGAGGCGGCGGTTACGGCAAGGCGCTGCTGACGGAGCTGGCGCGGATCTGTGTGGAGCGCGGCTATGAGCGCCTTGAATGGTCCGTGCTGAACTGGAACACCCCGTCGATCAACTTCTACCGGTCGCTGGGGGCGAGGCCGCAGGACGAGTGGACGGTGTACCGGCTGACCGATGGGGCGCTGGCGTCGCTGGGGGCCGGCCGGCCGTCTGACCGTGCAGCCGTCTGACCGCCCAGTCGTCCAGCTGTCCGGCCGTCTGACCGCCTAGTCGTCCAGCTGCCCGGTCGTCTGACCGCCTAGTCGTCCAGCTGGGATGCCGTCCGGGGGATGAGCACGACCTTGCCGACCGTGCCGCGGGTTTCCAGAGCGCGGTGGGCGGCCGCGGCGTCGGCGAGCGGGAAGCGCTGTACGGCGGGGCGGAGGCGGCCGGATGCGGCCTCGGCGAGGGAGCGTTCTTCCAGGACGCGTACGTTGCCGCCCGCCTTCTGGAGCATCACCGGGCCGAGTACGCCTTCGGAGGTGATGCCGCGCTCGGCCAGTTCCTCGTCGGTGAAGGTGAGCGGGGCGCCATCGTGGAGGCCTTCGCCGGACCAGCCGAAGACGATGTGCTTGCCGCCTTTGCCGAGAAGGTCGACGGCGGTGAGCGCGGTGGCGCCGCCGACCGAGTCGAAGAGCACGGTGGCGCGGCGGTCGCCGAGGTGGTCGCGGACCTGGGTGGCCCAGTTGTCCTGTTTGTAGTCGACGGCGAGGTCGGCGCCGTTCTCGGCGACCAGGGAGACCTTGGCGGGGCCGCCGGCGAGGCCGATGACAAGGGCGCCGGCGTTCTTCGCGTACTGGACGAGGAGGGTGCCGATGCCGCCGGCCGCGGCCGTGACGATCGCGATGTCGTCGGGGCCGAGATCGGTGAATTGCAGGATGCCCATGGTCGTACGGCCGGTGCCGATCATGGCGACGGCTTCGGCTTCGTCCAGGTCACCGGGGATTTCGTGGAGCTTGGCGGCGTCGACGACGGTGAGTTCGGCGTACCGCCGGGGGCCATGCCGATGTGGGCGACGACGCGCTTGCCGAGCCAGCTGGTGTCCGTGCCCTCGCCGAGGGACTCGACGATGCCGGCGACCTCGCGGCCGGGGATGGTGGGCAGCTCGGCGGGGGTGGGGAAAGGGCCTTGCCTGCCTTCGCGCAGGGCGGTGTCGAGGAGGTGGACGCCGGCCGCGGCGACGGCGATCCGCACCTGGCCCGGGGCGGGGACGGGGTCTTCGGTCCGCTCGTAGGTGAGGTTCTCGGCGGAGCCGAAGGCGTGGAGGCGGATGGCGTGCATGGCGGGCTCCCCCTGAGCTGTGTGGTCGGTGACTCCGTGGTCGGTGACTCTGTGGCTATGGCAACACCCTCCAACCTCAAGCGCGCTTGAGGTCAAGGCGGCTCATCCGGGCGTTGTCAGTGGGAGGGGGCACCATGGGGCCATGGCACGGAAACCGGAGAGATCGCGTGCAGCGCAGCGGCCGGAGGTGCGGCTGCCGCCGCTCGTTCCGTACGACGGCGACGGGCTGGAGCCGGACGGCGACTACGACGGCCTGGAGTTCCAGGATGCGGACCTCGCGGGGCAGTCGGGGCGTGGCGCGCGCTTCATCGACTGTGCGCTGCGCGGGTGCGGCCTGGACGAGGCGGAGCTGCTGAACGCCCGCTTCGTCGACTCCGTGCTCAGTGGCATACGAGGCGTGGGCACTGATCTGGCGGGTGCTTCGCTGCGCGATGTGGAGGTGACGGACGCGCGGCTGGGCGGGGTGCAGCTGCACGGAGCCGTACTGGAGCGGGTGCTGATCCGCGGCGGGAAGATCGACTACCTGAATCTGCGGAACGGCAGGCTCAAGGACGTCGTCTTCGAGGGATGTGTGCTGTCGGAGCCGGACTTCGGGGGTGCGCAGCTGGAACGGGTGGAGTTCCGGGACTGTGTGCTGCGGCGGGCGGACTTCAGCGCGGCGCAGCTGAAGGACGTCGATCTGCGGACGGTCGCCGAGCTGGACATCGCGCGGGGCGTGGACCGGCTGGCGGGTGCGGTGATCAGCCCGGCCCAACTGCTGGATCTGGCACCGGCGTTCGCGGCGCAGATCGGGGTGCGGGTGGAGAGTTAGTACTGCAGCCCCGTTACCTCAGCACAGTTGGAGTACTAGAGGCGGGGGAAGCGTGCCTGGAGGTCCCAGACCACCGGGTTGTCGTCGAGACCCTCGTGCATGTCGGAGAGGTCCGCGATCAGGTCGTGCAGGAAGTCGCGGGCCTCGCGGCGAAGCTCGGTGTGGTTGAAGGTGAGGGGCGGTTCGTCGCCGGGCATCCAGTCGGCTTCCACGTCCACCCAGCCGAAGCGCCGCTCGAAGAGCATCCGGTCGGCCGATTCGGTGAAGTCCAGCTCGGCGTACTGGGGCTTCGCGGCGCGGCTGCCGAGCGGGTCGCGGTCGAGCTGCTCGACGATGTCGCACAGCGCCCAGGCGAAGTCCAGCACCGGGACCCATCCCCAGGCTGTGGACACCTCGCGGTCCTCCTTGGTGTCCGCGAGGTAGACGTCGCCGCAGAAGAGGTCGTGGCGCAGGGCCTGGACGTCGGCGCGCCGGTAGTCGGTCTGCGGGGGGTCGGGGAAACGGCGGGAGAGGGAGTAGCCGATGTCGAGCACGTGCTCGATGGTGTCATGCCCGCTGCCGCTTCCAGTACGACCAGGTCACGGCCGTAAGCAGCGGGCCGATGACAAAGAGCGGGGCGTAGCAGAAACCCGTCACGGTGTTCGCCGTGCCGGACATGTAGGTCTGGCTCTCGACGGTGAAGTAGACCACCACCTGGCTCAGGGCCAGCACCGTCGCGAAGGCCGAGGCGGCGGCGGCCGTGATGGCGACGGTCTTCGGGCGGGGGAGTCGCCACCGGTCGGTGACGAGCAGGAGGGGGAGCAGGGCGGCGCACTCCTGGAGGACGGCCAGGCCGATGACGTACGCGATGCCCCAGCCGGGGATGCCGAACTTGTCGCGCAGGATCTCGTCGCTGTAGCCGACGTAAATACCGGAGGCCATCGCGAGTCGCCACAGTCCGGAGGGGACGGCGCAGAGCGCGATGGCATGTGCGGTCCGGCGGGCCCAGCGGGACGCAGGGGCGGTGTGTGTGGTCACGGTCGCCGAGGTCACGTTCGCTGTCGTCATGGAGAACAGACTGGCTGTGGACACGGCGAAGCCGCGTCGGCGTTCGGGGCGGACCGCCTCCGCCGCTCGGGGGAGGCGGACGGGCGAGGGGGATGAGCCGCTGCTCCTTCGCCACCGTCACCGCGCCTGCCCTCGTGTCGACGGGGGGCGGCCGGCCCGTGCTCGCAATCGTCCAGGACGCGGCCGGCCGCCGGGGCTCGGCGACGAGGACCGGGCGGCCTTCCAGAGCACGAGCGGCTGAAATCTGCCCCGGATAGGATCAAAAGGGTGGACCTGCGAACTCTCGTACGCGCCCTGACGCCCGTTGTCGCCCTGCTTCTCCTCGCGGGGTGCACCGACGCCGAGGCGGGCGTGCGCGGAAAGCCGGGCGCCGCGGGCACGGGTGATCCGCTCTTCCCCAAGCTCGGCAACGGCGGTTATGACGTCCAGCACTACGCCCTGACGCTGGGCTACGACCCGAAGACGGGCCGCCTCGACGGCACCGCCGAGATCACCGCCCGCGCCACTCAGGATCTGAGCGCCTTCAACCTCGACTTCCACGGGATGACGGTCACCGGCGCCACCGTCGACGACAAGGCGGCCGCCGCCAACCGCGCGGGCGACGAGCTGACGCTGAGGCCGCACCGCGACCTCGACAAGGGCAAGACCTTCCGCACCGTCGTCCGTTACTCCGGCGTCCCGAAGACGATTGTCGACAAGGACGCCGACAAGGACACCGGGAAGCCGCGGGAGGGCTGGCTGAAGACCGCTGACGGCGCGCTCGCGCTGGGCCAGCCGATCGGGTCGATGGCCTGGTTCCCCAGTAACAACCACCCGAGCGACAAGGCCACGTACGACATCACCGTCACCGTCCCCGAGAAGCTGCAGGCCAGCTCCAACGGCGAGTTGAAGGCGACCCCGAGCACCACCGACGGGCGTTCCACCTTCCGCTGGACGTCGAAGCAGCCCATGGCGAGCTACCTCGTCACGCTCGCCGTCGGCGACTACCGGCTGACGAAGTCGCGTACGCCGTCCGGTCTCCCCGTACTCACCGCCGTCAACCAGGCCGTGCCCGACGAAAGCACCAAGGTCCTCGCCCGGATCCCCGAGATGACGGAGTGGGGGGAGGAGAACTTCGGCCCGTATCCCTTCTCCTCCACCGGTGCGATCGTCGTGCCGGCGGCCGCTTCCGACTACGCCCTGGAGACGCAGACCAGGCCGGTCCTCCCCCTGGACCCGGGCGAGAACGAGCTCGATGTCGAGACGCTCCTCGTCCATGAGGTGGCGCACCAGTGGTTCGGCGATTCCGTGTCGCCCAAGTCCTGGAAGGACATGTGGCTCAACGAAGGCTTCGCCCAGTACGCGGAGTGGATCTGGCTCGAGGACTACCACGACACCCCGGCCCGGAAGAGCTTTGACGAGGCCTTCGCCGAGGAGGCCAACTGGGCCTTCCCGCCGGCCGTTCCGCCCTCCGGGGCGGAGGTTTCGGACGCCCCGGTGTACCACCGCGGCGCGATGGTCCTGCACAAGATCCGTCAGGCGGTCGGCGAGGAAGTCTTCTTCGACATCGTGAAGGGCTGGGCGGCGGCGCACCGCCACTCCAACGCCTCCACCGCCGACTTCACCGAGTACGTCGAGAAGAAGTCCGGCAAGGACCTGACCGAGCTCTGGGGCACCTGGCTGTACGGGAAGGACAAGCCCGCGGCGCCGTGACAACGGCAGGAGCCCCGGGCCGACGGCCAGGGGCTCCTGTGTACAGCGCGTACGTCAGAGGTTGACGCCGAAGTCGCGGGCGATGCCCTCGAGGCCCGAGGCGTAACCCTGGCCGACGGCGCGGAACTTCCACTCCGCGCCGTTGCGGTACAGCTCGCCGAAGACCATCGCGGTCTCGGTGGCGGCGTCCTCGCTCAGGTCGTAGCGGGCGAGCTCGGCGCCGCCGGCCTGGTTGACGATACGGATGTAGGCGTTCCGCACCTGGCCGAAGTTCTGGCTGCGGGTGACGGCGTCGTAGATCGAGACCGGGAAGACGATCTTGTCGACGTCGGCGGGCAGACCCGCCAGGTTGACGTTGATCTGCTCGTCGTCGCCGCCGCCCTCGCCGGTGCGGTTGTCACCGGTGTGGACGATGGTCTGGTCCGGCGTGGCCTTGTTGTTGAAGAAGACGAAGTGGGCGTCGGAGGCCACCTTGCCGCCGGGGTTCACACCGATCGCGGAGGCGTCGAGGTCGAAGTCGGTGCCGGTGGTGGTGCGGACGTCCCAGCCGAGGCCGACCGTGACGGCGGTCAGGCCCGGTGCCTCCTTGGTGAGCGAGACGTTGCCGCCCTTGGACAGGCTTACTGCCATTGGGAAGTCCCCTTCGTGGTCGACTGTGCGGGCTTCGAGCCCTCCCGAAGCTACCGTCACACCTCATAACGCAGGCAGGGGACTGCCAGGTTCCACCCGCCTTTGTTCTTTTTGCCTGCGGGTGCCTGCGGGTGCCTGCGCTGTCCGGTGGAAAAGCGGGTGACGTGGACGGCGCCGCACGCGACCATGGACATATGTCCGGGACCCAGCCCCATCGGGGGTCCGGGGGGCGTCCCCCCGGTAAACACAGCATCCGCGGTTCGGTCTTCCTGCCGGAGGCCGAGCTCATGTGGCGTTTCTCGAGGTCGTCGGGGCCCGGCGGGCAGCATGTCAACACCAGCGACTCGCAGGTGGAGCTCCGTTTCGACCTCGCCAAGACCGAGGCGCTGCCGCCGGTGTGGAAGGAGCGCGCGCTGGAGCGGCTCGCGGGGCGGCTGGTCGGCGGGGTGATTTCCGTACGCGCGTCGGAGCACCGCTCGCAGTGGCGCAACCGTGAGACGGCCGCGGTCCGGCTCGCCTCGCTGCTCGCGGAGGCGACGGCGCCTCCGCCGCGGCCGCGTCGGGCGACGAAGATTCCGCGCGGTATCAACGAGCGGCGGCTGCGGGAGAAGAAGCAGCGGGCGGAGACCAAGCGCGGGCGCACGGGCCGGGACTGGTAGCGCGCGGAATCTTGCTGGGGCTCCGCCCCGGGCCCGGCGCCTCAATCGCCGGTGGGGCTTGTTGTTGGGCTCCGGCCCGGGCCCGGCGCTTCAATCGCCGGCGGGGCTTGTCTTGGGCTCCGCCCCGGACACCGCCTCAATCGCCGGTGGGGCTTGTTTTGGGCTCCGCCCCGGGCCCGGCGCCTCAATCGCCGGCGGGGCTCAACGTTGCTCAACCAAGCTGGTGATAGCGGCCCTTGAAGTACGTCAGGGGGCCGCCGTCCGGGCTCTCCAGGCCGGCCTTCAGCACCCGGCCGATCACCAGCGTGTGGTCGCCCGCCTCGATCCGCTGCTCGGTACGGCACTCCAGCGTCGCGAGCGCGCCCCGCACCAGCAGCGACCCGCACACCTCACCCCTCGTGTACGGGATGTCCTCGAACAGCAGCCGGTCGCTGACCCGCCCCTTCATCGCGAAGCGCCCGGCGATGTGCCGCTGGCTCTCCGAGAGCACCGAGACGCCCCACAGCGGTTGTTCCGCCAGCAGGTCGTCCATGCGTGAGCCGTTGCGCAGACTCACCAGTACCAGGGGCGGGTCCAGCGACACCGACATGAACGCGGTCGCGGTCATGCCGACGTCCTCGCCGTGCGGTCCGTAGTCGGCGTCGTTCGCGGTCACCAGCACCACACCCGCGGCCAGCCGGGACATGGCTGCGCGGAACTCCTCGTTGCTCACCCCCTCAGCATGGGGGATGGCAACAGCGGCTGGAGTGGGGGTCGTCTGCAACACACGAGGAACGCTAGTCTCTGCCGTCCGTCGCCCGCATCGGGCCTTGGGACCAGTCGAGTCCTAGGACCAGCGCACCCGGATTTGCGTTCAAGAAAGCGATGGAGCGCTCCCACTCGATCCACGCAACCCTTCATCATCTGATGTGACTTGAGTCACAGAGTGCGGTATTTGTTGACCCTGTGTACCGAGTGGGCAGCTCGCTGTGATTCAGTGGCCGTGATACCGCAACAAGAACGCTGATGAGAACCCTGGAGTTTGCTGTCGAGGTCTCGGGGAGAGCGAGCAATGGAGACCGAGTCGGAGCCCTACGTCCGTCTTGCGACCCTGCGGCAGCTGCATCAGGCTGTCGCGGACCTCAACACGGCCCGGAGCTTGGCCGACACTCTGCAGACCGTCGCCGACGGCATCGTCGCAGGACTCGGCTACGAGCTGGCCTGCGTCAATCTCGTTCGTCCCGACGGTGATCTCGTCGTCGCCGCGTTCGCCGGCAGTGCCGCCGCGGAAGCCCTGATCACCGGGCGGGTCGGCTCCCGCCCCTCCTGGGAACGCCGGCTCTCCATGGGCGAGGCCTGGGGAGAGCTGCGTTTCATACCGCACACCGAGGGCTGGGTCCTCATCGAGGACGACGTACCGCAGTGGCACACCGAGGGCCCCGATCCCCGCTTCGACGACGAGTGGCACCCGCAGGACCGCCTCTACGCCCCCATGTACGCATCGGGCGGCGGCCGCGAACTCCTCGGTGTCATATCCGTCGACCGGCCGCGCAACGGCCGCAGGCCGGGAGCCTGGGGCCAGGAAGCGCTCCAGATGTACGCCTCCCAGGCGGCCATTGCGATCAGCAACGCCCGGCTGCGAGCAAATATGCAGCGCGCCCTGGTCCGTCTCGAGCGCGAACAGCAGGCCCTGCGCGCCAGCGAGGAGTCCTTCCGGCAGGCCTTCGAGTACGCGCCCAGCGGTATGGCCATCGCCGAGATGGGCGGCGACCAGCACGGCCGGCTGCTGCGCACCAACGACGCCCTGTGCCGGCTGCTCGGCCGTCCCGCCTCCGCGATGCGCCGCTACTCCTTCGCCGATCTCGTCCACCCCGAAGATGTCGGCACTCTGCTGCGTACGTCCGCCGAGGGCGGCCGTGCCGAGCTGCGTCTCGGCAGACGGGACGGGACGTACGTCTGGGTCTCGCTGCGCAACTCCGTCGTCGCGGACACCGCCGACGGGCCGCGCTTTCTGCTGACGCACGTCGAGGACATCGAGGAGCGCAAGAGCCACGAGCTGGCGCTCGCCCACCGCGCCTCGCACGACTCGCTCACCGGCCTGCCCAACAGCGCCGAGCTGCGGGCCCGGCTCAGCTCCCGGCTGTGCGAGCGGCCGTACGAGGAGCGGGAGTCGGCCATCGAGGCTCTGGACGCCGCGTACGCCGGTGACGGTGAGCACATTTTCCGCAGCGAGGGCTTCGACACCGACTCGGTCGGCGGCCCGTACAACCACCATGTCCACACCGTCGCGCCCGACGGAGAGACCAACGACGGGACGAAGGGCCTCGCGGTCCTCTTCTGCGACCTGGACGGATTCAAGTCGATCAACGACCGCTTCGGGCACCAGACGGGCGACGCCGTGCTGGTCGAGGTGGCGCGGCGGCTCACCACGGGCGTACGGGACGGGGACACGGTGGCCCGGCTCGGCGGTGACGAGTTCGTCGTCCTCGCCGACGGCCTGGGCTCGGCGGACGCCGCCGACCTGGCCGTACGCCTGCGGAACGCGATCATCCTGCCTATCCGGGTCGGCGGCCGCGGAGTCCGCGTCGGGGCCAGCTTCGGTATCGGCTGGGCGAGCTGCGGGATGTCCGTCGAGGAGGTCCTGCAATCCGCGGACCAGCGGATGTACATCGAGAAGCGGTCCCGTGCGAAGGTGCACAGGCGGGCGGGCTGAGGTCTACGCCACCCTTTCGGTTGCTCCGAACCGGGTAGGCTCGCCCACGTCGGCGATGTGCTGACGACATGGTGAGGAGTGACTGGGATGACGGCCGCGAACAACGGCGCGAGCACGCCCGAGGACGACGATCCGTTCGGCTATCTGTACGAGGACGGACGGGCAGCAGGCGCGACACCGCCCGGCCAGGGCCGCGGCTACGGCTATCCAGGTCCCGCCGCGCAGCCCGGCGTCCCCAGAACCTCGTACAACCAGGTCCGGACGGTCGGCGAGCGCCAGTACGGCCAGCAGGTCCCGCAGCAGTATGCGTACGGCCAGCAGCAGGGGCACGCCCAGGGCCAGCCGACCGCGCAGTACGCGGCGCCCGAGACCTACCCCGGTGGCGCCCCCACCAGCACGGTCCCGCCGCAGGGCACGGGCCACGGCGGCGGACGCAGTGGCGGCCCCAACACCAAAGGCTTGCTGATCGGCGCGATCGCGGTCGTCGCGGTCGTCGTGATCGGCATCGGCGCGGCGCTCCTGACGGGCGGCGACGAGGACAAGAAGGCGGGCGGCCGGCCGGGCGGGAACGGCGGCGCGACCGCGGGCGAGTCCGTGAAGCCCAGCGAGCAGCCGTCCGCGTCGGACAAGCCGGCGGACCTGCCGAAGCAGGACGCGGCGACGCTGCAGCTCGGGGTCCCGGCGAAGCTGGCGAAGGACATCAAGGGCGCGGAGGGCACCGACGGCGCGTATGTGACCGACTTCAACGCGGTCGGCGCCTCGGTCACCTGGAAGGCAAACGTCGCCGAGGCCAAGGAGTACCGGCTGTACGTGCGCTACGCCATCCCGGCCGTGGACGCCAACGCCACCCTGACTGTGAACGGCAAGGCGAACAGCAACCCGCTGGGCCTGAAGAACTTCGTCAAGTCCACAGACCCGAACTGGGAGAAGAACTGGCAGACCACTTGGGCGCCGGTGAACCTCAAGAAGGGTGAGAACGAGATCAAGATCTCGTGCGAGAACGGCAATCAGTGCAACGCCATCCTCGACTGGCTCCAGGTCAGCGACGGGGAGCTCTGAGCACCCTCAGCCCAGCTGCGCTGTGACGATCCGGGCCTCGGCCCGGATCGTCACAGCAGCTCCAGGAAGCCCGCCACCGTCCCGGTCATCGCCTCGCGAGCCGGGACGAGGTATTTCCGGGGGTCCACCGTCTGCGGGTTGGTCTCCAGGAAGGCCCGTACCGCACCGGTGAACGCCGTGTTCAGTGCCGTGCCGACGTTGATCTTGGTCATACCGGAGGTGACCGCCGCGAGGATCTCCGCGTCCGGGACGCCCGACGAGCCGTGCAGGACCAGCGGCACCGGCACCGCGTCCCGCAGCCGGCCGATCAGCGCGTGGTCCAGGGCCGCCGTGCGCTCCGTCATCGCGTGCATGGAGCCGACCGCCACCGCCAGTGCGTCCACGCCCGTGGCGGCCACGTAGGCCGCTGCCTCGGCCGGGTCCGTGCGGACGCCCGGGGCGTGGGCGTCGAGCGGGGCCTCACCCTCCTTGCCGCCGACCTTGCCCAGTTCCGCCTCGATCCAGATGCCGCGCTCGTGGCCCCAGCGCACCGCGTCCGCCGTGGCCCTGACGTTCTCGTCGTACGGCAGCTTCGAGGCGTCGAACATCACCGAGCTGAAGCCCTCGTCGTCCGCCGACCGCAGCAGGCCCACCGAGACGACATGGTCGAGGTGGAGGGCGAGCGGCGCGGTGGACGCGTGGGCCACGGAGGCCGCGGCGGCGGCGATCGCGGAGAGCCGGCCGCCGTGGAACTTCACGGCGTTCTCGGAGATCTGGAGGATCGCGGGTGTGCCGGCCTGCTCGGCGCCGGCGGCGATCGCCTCGGCGTGCTCCAGGGTGATGACGTTGAAGGCGGCGATGCCGCGGCCGTCGGCCGCGGCGGCCGAGACGAGTTCACCAGTGGTGACGAGTGGCATGGTGCATCCCAATTCCCGGGCGGCTGAGCCCGTTTGTGCGGAGTCGGGCGCAGAAGCCCGGAGAGTTGCCGCCGCGGCGCGATGGTGTCGGCGTGCCGGGGCGCCGGTGCTGCGGCGTCGGGTCGGACCGGGGGCGACCGGCCTCGGGGCCGCCCGGCAGCTGCCGGGCGCGTGCCCTGACGCCGAGCCCGCATGCCCTGACGCCGAGCCCGCGTGCCCTGACGCCGAGCCCGTGTGCTGTCACGCGGATCCCGCGCTCCCTCACGCCGCGGCCGCGCGCTCGGTCACCGCTATGCGCGGCAGCAGATCCTCGTACGCCCCGGCGTCGTACTCGCCCGCCGCCGGAGCCAGTACGGTAGCCGCCGACAGGGCCACGGCCCGGGACAGCCGGTCCGGCCACGGGAGCCGTTCCACGAGCCCGGAGAGCAGTCCGGCCACCGCCGAGTCGCCCGCGCCCGTCGGGTTGCCCTTCACGGATGTCGGCGGGATCGCCTGCCAGACGCCGTCAGGAGTGGCCGCCAGCACGCCGTCCGCGCCGAGCGAGGCGACCACCGTGTGCGCGCCGCGGCGGCGGGCGTCGCGGGTGGCGCGCAGTGGATCACGGGAGCCGGTGAGCTGCGCGAGCTCGTCCGCGTTGGGTTTGACGAGGTCGGGACGGGCGGCGATGCCGCGGCGCAGTGGCTCGCCGCTGGTGTCGAGGAGTACGGGGACGTCCGCGCTGCGGGCGCGGCGGACCAGTTCGGCGTATGCGCCGACATGGATGCCGGGCGGCAGGCTGCCGCACAGGGCGACGGCTTCGGCGTCCCGCAGGAGGGAGGCGTACGAGGAGAGGAACATGGCCCACTCCTCGGCGGTCACCGTCGGGCCCGGCTCGTTCAGCTGGGTCGTGTCGCCGCTGGTGTCGTCCACGACGGCGATGGTGCGGCGCGTGGTTCCGGCGGTCGGGACGAGCGCGTCATGTGGTGCGAGAGGGGCCAGCAGGTCGCGCAGTACGGCTCCGGTGGAGCCGCCCGCGAAGCCCGTGACCACCGTCTCGTGTCCCAGTGCGGAGAGCACGCGGGCGACGTTGAGGCCCTTGCCGCCGGGGCGTTCGCGGACCTCGCTGACGCGGTGGCTGGCGTGCGGGATCAGCGCGCCGACCCTGTAGGTGATGTCGAGAGCGGTGTTGAGCGTGACCGTCAGGATCACCCGTAACACCCCCCGGAGAATGCGCGTGCCATGCTCGTACGGGACCTGATCATGCCAAACGGAAGACGGTTGGCCCAGACCCCCGAGCCAACCACCTTGCCGTAACTTGCGCAGAAATCACCCAACTTGGGGCTCAATCAGCCATTCGCCCTTGCGCATGACCCCCTTGAGCGTGAACTCCGCGTCGAGGACCACCAGGTCGGCGTCCTTGCCCGGCTCCAGCGAGCCGACCGTGTCGTATGCGCCGAGCAGTTTCGCCGGATTGGCCGAGATGGCCCGGACGATGTCCTCCACCGGCAGCTTGTCGATCGTGGCCGCGCGTTTGAAGGCGGTGTCCAGGGTGAGTGTGGAGCCGGCGATCGAGCCGCCCTCCACCAGCCGGGCGACGCCGTCCTTGACGTCGACGGCGAGCGGGCCGAGCTGGTAGCGCCCGTCGCCGAAGCCCGCCGCGTCCATGGCGTCCGTGATGAACGCGACCCGGTCCGCGCCCGCGCGGTGGAAGGCGAGTTCCAGGGCGGCGGGGTGCAGATGTGTGCCGTCGTTGATCAGCTCGACCGTGATCCGCTCGTCCTCGAGGAGCGCGGCGATCGGTCCAGGTGCGCGGTGCCCGAGTGCGGGCATGGCGTTGAAGAGGTGGGTCGCCACGGTCGCGCCCGCGTCGATGGCCTCGACGGTCTGCTCGTACGTCGCGTCCGTGTGCCCGATCGCGGCGATCACGCCGTGCTCGGCGAGCAGGCGTACGGAGTCGATGCCGCCGGGCAGTTCGGTGGCGAGGGTGACCATCTTCGCCGTACCGCGCGCGGCGTCGATCAGCTTGCGCACCTCGGCAGGGTCGGGGTGGCGCAGCAGCGCCTCGCTGTGCGCGCCCTTGCGGCACGGCGAGATGAACGGGCCCTCGAAGTGGATACCGGCCAGGTCGCCCTGTTCGACGAGTTCGGAGAGGAAGCCGGCCCGTTGGGCGAGGAAGTCCATCTCGCCGGTGACGGTGGAGGCGACGAGTGTGGTCGTGCCGTGCTCGCGGTGGGTGCGTACGCCCTTCAGCACGTCCTCGGCGCTGCCGGAGGTGAACGAGGCGCCGCCGCCGCCGTGGTTGTGGATGTCGACGAAGCCGGGGACGACCCAGTGGCCGGACAGATCGCGGGCGGGCGCGTCCGCCCGCGCGGCGCCGGCAATCTTCGTGCCGGCGACGACGAGCCGTCCGTTCTCGACGATCCCGGTCGGCAGCACCACCCGGGCGCCCGCGAGAACTGTGCTTTCGGCGCTTGCGGCCATTAGGCGGTTACCTCCGAGTCGGTGGCGAGCAGATCCCAGGCGAGCAGCCCCGCGCCCAGGCATCCGGCGGTGTCCCCGAGGGCAGCCGGGACGATGGCGGGCAGCTTCTGGAACGTGACGCGCTCCTCGACCGCGGCCCGCAGTGGTGTGAACAAGGTTTCCCCCGCCTCGGCGAGACCGCCACCGATGATCAGCGTGCGGGGGTCCAGCAGGGTGAGCGCGGTGACCAGGCCGGCGGCGAGCGCGTCGACGGCGTCGTGCCAGACCCGCGCGGCCCGTTCGTCGCCGGACTCGACGGCCTTCGCGCAGTCGGCCGCGTCCGCGTCCGGGTCGCCGGATGCGGCGGCCCAGGCCCTGGTCACCGCGGCGGCGGAGGCCAGCGTCTCGAGGCAGCCGCGCTGGCCGCAGCCGCAGTCGGGGCCTTCGGGGCGTACGACGATATGGCCGATCTCGCCCGCGTATCCGTGGGCGCCGGCCTCGATGGATCCCGCGATGCCGATGGCACCGGCGATCCCGGTGCCGAGCGGCACGAACAGGAACCGGTCGGCGCCCTTGCCGGCCCCGATCCGGCCCTCGGCGAGGCCGCCGGTCCTGACGTCGTGGCCGAGCGCGACCGGTACGCCGCCGAGGCGTTCGGCGAGCAGGGCGCGCATCGGTACGTCGCGCCAGCCGAGGTTGGCGGCGTAGACGGCGATGCCGCGGTCGGCGTCGACGAGGCCGGGTACGGCGACGCCGGCGGCGAGGGAGCTCTCGCCGAGGTGCTCGGCGCCGTACGCGCGTAGTTCCTCGGCGAAGCCGAGGATGGTCTCGACGACGGCGTCGGGCCCGCGTTCGCGCCCGGTCGCGCGGCGGGCCTCGTACAGCAGCGTCCCGTCCACCCCGACCAGGGCGGCTTTCATCCCGGTGCCGCCCACATCGAGGGCGATGACATGTCTCACGTGGACAGTCTGGCGTGTACACCCAAGAAAGGTCTAGTCCACTGTGACGGATTGTTGCGCGGTCATACAAACGGCGGAGTGACCGGGGCTCCGCCCCAAGCCCCGCTCCTCAATCGCCGGACGGGCTGCAATGCAGCCCGTCCGGCGATTGAGGACACGCCCGGAGGGCGTCCGGGAACAGGTCCACCGCAGGCGCACCCGCACCCGCCGGACCTGGCCCGCACCCCGCGGACCCGTCAGCCCAGAATCACGCTGCGGGTCAGGTTCTGCGGGCGGTCCGGGTCGTAGCCCTTCGACTCGGCCAGCGTCACCGCGAGACGCTGCGCACGGATCAGGTCCGCCAGCGGGTCCGTCTCCTGACGGGCCACCAGCGTGCCGCCCACCCGGGCCACGTCCACCGACAGGCCCTCCGGCAGCGCGCCGAAGACCCACGCCACCCGGCCGGGACCGGTGATCGAGATCGGACCGTGGCGGTACTCCATCGCCGGGTACGACTCCGTCCACGCACCCGCCGCCTCGCGCATCTTCAGACCCGCCTCGAGCGCCAGCCCGTACGTCCAGCCGCGGCCCAGGAACGTCCACTGCTCCGCGCCGACCACCGCGTCCGCGAGCGGCTCCGTGATCGCGAGCTCCGCGTCGACCGCCGCGTCGGTGACCGACTTCAGCCCCGGGATGTCGCCGAGCCCCGCCCGCAGGAACGCCAGCGCGGTCGTGGCGAACCGGGTCTGGACGACCGACTCCTCGTCCGCCCAGTCCAGCACCGCCACCGCGTCCGCCGCCTCCATCACGGGCGTCTTCGGGTCCGCGGTCAGAGCCAGCGTCGGCACCGAGCCCTTCAGCTCGCGCAGCAGGTCGAGCACCTCGGTCGTGGTGCCGGAGCGGGTGATCGCGACGACACGGTCGTAGGACCGGCCGGCCGGGAACTCGGAGGAGGCGAAGGCGTCCGTCTCGCCCTGTCCCGCCGCCTCCCGCAACGCGGCGTACGCGATCGCCATGAACCAGGACGTCCCGCACCCGGTGACGGCGACGCGCTCGCCCGGCGCCGGAAGTCCCTCGAAGACGGCGGCAGCCTCGGCCGCTCGTCGCCAGCAGGCGGGCTGGGTGGCAATTTCTGCTGCGGTACGGGACATGCGGCAAGGCTCCTAGTGACGTGCGCGTAACTCGGGACCGGCACCGACCATTTCGTGCCGTGACGTGCTTAGCAGGCCGTGGCCTACCCGGGCAATGCCCGTCCGCCGTGGGTCAGGCGTTGCAGAAGTGATATCCAGTGGAGTAGACCTCATCACCCGGATGGGGGAAAATCGCAGCTCTTCTCAGAAGACGTCGCGGGGGACCGTCTGGGACAAGACGGGCAACCAACGGCAGAGGGTGGGGAAGAGCTGTGCAGCAGCGCTTCTTGGGTCTGACCGCGGCAGTCGCCGCACTGGGTATGACGGTGACGCTCTCGGGCTGTGGCAGCTCCAGCGCTTCCGGAGATGTGACGCTCAAGCTGGTCGCGGCCGACTACGACGTGGCCGGCGGCCAGAGCAGCAAGAAGTACTGGGCGGATCTCGCCGCCGCGTTCGAGTCCAAGAACCCTGGCATCAAGATCGACGTCCAGATCGAATCCTGGAACGACGTCGACCGCAAGGTCGCCGAGATGGTCAAGGCGGGCAAGGCCCCTGACGTCGCGCAGATCGGCGCGTACGCCGACTACGCCGCGGCCGACAAGCTCTACAGCGCGGACCAACTGCTCTCCGTACCCGTGCAGTCCAACTTCCTCGGCCCGCTCGTCGACGCCGGCGAGCAGCGGCATGTCCAGTACGGTCTGCCGTTCGTCGCCTCCACCCGGCTCCTCTTCTTCAACAAGAAGCTCTTCAAAGAGGCCGGCATCAAGGAGGACCCGAAGACCTGGGACGACCTCAAGGACGACGCGGTCAGGCTGAAGGCCAACACGGACGCGAAGTACCCCTTCGCGCTGCCGTTCGGTCCGGAAGAGGCCCAGGCCGAGACCATGATGTGGCTGCTCAGCGGCGGCGACGGCTATATCGACCCGGTCGGCAAGTACGCGATCGACTCCACGCAGAACATCAGCACCTTCACCTGGCTGAAGGAGAACCTGGTCGAGAAGAAGCTCACCGGCCCGGTCGCGCCCTCCAAGCTGAACCGCAAGGAGGCGTTCGCCGCCTTCACCCGCGGCGAGGTCGGCATGCTCAACGGTCACCCCTCGCTGGTGCAGGCCGCCGAGAAGGCGGGCATCCAGGTCGGCCAGGTGGCGCTGCCCGGCAGGAACGGCAAGGCCAGGTCGGCGATGGGCGTCGCCGACTGGATCATGGGCTTCAAGCAGAACGGCCACCGCGTCGAAGTCGGCAAGTTCCTGGACTTCGTCTTCAGCGACAAGAACGTCCTCGACTTCGCCGGCCAGAACGCCCTGCTGCCGGCGACGGTCACCGCGTCCGAGGCGATGGAGAAGGACCCGGCGCACCTGGAGCTGAGGAAGTTCCTCCACGAGCTCCCCACCTCGGTGCTTCCGCCGGTCGGCAAGACGTCGTGGGCCTCGGTCAGCGAGAACATCAAGGGGAACATAG
Source organism: Streptomyces sp. NPDC048479 (assembly GCF_040651435.1). NCBI lineage: Bacteria > Bacillati > Actinomycetota > Actinomycetes > Kitasatosporales > Streptomycetaceae > Streptomyces > Streptomyces sp. NPDC048479. The sequence goes on along the minus strand of NZ_JBEZKA010000008.1, from coordinate 230,302 downwards.
GCAAGGCCGTCGAGCCGGGCGGCGACCCGGCGACCGTCCTCGGCCGGATCGGCCGGGCGGCCACCGCCGCGGAGAACGCCGAGTAGCCGAGGTCCGGCAACCGCGCAGCCGAGGTCCGGCAACCGGGCAGCCGAGGTCCGGCAACCGGGCAGCCGAGCCGCCCGGCAACCGGGCCGCCGAGTGCGCGGACAGCCGGGCAGCCGGGCAGCGGGGCAGCCGAGTGCGCGGACAGCCGGGCAGCGGGCCTCGTCGCGCGGATATGTTGGATCGTATGACCCACGACGAGGCGCTCTCCGAGCGGGACCGTGCCGTTCTGGCCATGGAGCACCACTCCTGGCCGGGACCCGGCGCAAAGGAACGGGCCATCCGCGAGCAGCTCGGTATCTCCCCGGTCCGCTACTACCAGCTCCTCAATGCCCTTCTCGACGACGAGCGCGCCCTGGCTCACGACCCCGTGACCGTCAACCGGCTGCGCCGCGTCAGAGACGCCCGGCGAAGTCGCCGATAGGGTCGGGGCATGGGCAGCACTCCGTATGCGCACCCCTTGCCGACACCGTCGACGCCCGCCGGCCGGGAAGGTCTGGCCGCGATCCTCGCCAGGCCCGAGAAAACCGTCGTCGGACTCGACTTCGACGGCACCCTCGCCGAGATCGTGCCCGACCCCGACCAGGCCCGCGCCCACCCGGGCGCGGTCCCCGCGCTCGCCGCGCTCGCCCCGCGGGTCCTGTCCGTCGCCGTGATCACCGGCCGCCCCGCCGGTGTCGCCGTGCGGTACGGCGGCTTCGCCGGAGTGCCGGGCCTCGACCATCTCGTCGTCCTCGGCCACTACGGCGCCGAGCGCTGGGACGCCGTCTCCGGCACCGTCCATACGCCTGCCCCGCACCCCGGCGTCGCGGCCGTCCGCGCCGAACTCCCCGGATTCCTGGACCGCGTCGGCGCCTGGCAGGGCATCTGGATCGAGGAGAAGGGCCAGGCGGTCGCTGTCCACACCCGCCGTGCGTCCGACCCGCAGGCAGCTTTCGAGGCCCTGCGCGAACCGCTCACCGAACTCGCCGCACGCCACGGCCTGATCGTGGAGCCGGGCCGTATGGTCCTGGAGCTGCGCCCGCCCGGGATGGACAAGGGTGTGGCGCTCGAGGAGTACGTACGCGAGGTGAAGGCCGGTTCCGTGCTCTACGCCGGCGACGACCTCGGGGATCTGCCCGCCTTCGCCGCGGTGGAGAAGCTCCGCGCGGACGGCGTCCCCGGTCTGCTGGTGTGCAGCGGAAGCGAGGAGGTCCCCGAGCTCGCGGAGCGGGCCGATCTGCTGCTGCCGGGCCCGGCGGCGGTGGTCGGGTTTCTGTCAGATCTCGCGCAGCGCCTGTAGCTGGTCCAGGAACCACTTCTGCGGCGGCAGCGCGGTCGCCGCTGCCGCCAGCCGCTTGGTGCGCCCGGCCCGTTCGTTGTCCGGCATCGTCAGCGCCTCGTGGAGCGCCTCGGTGGTGCCGGTCACGTCGTACGGGTTCACCACCACGGCGTCCTCGCCCAATTCCTCGTACGCCCCTGCCTCCCGCGACAGCACCAGCGCGCAGCCGTTGTCCGAGACGACCGGGATCTCCTTGGCGACGAGGTTCATGCCGTCACGGATCGGGTTGACCAGGGCCACGTCGGCCAGCCGGTACGCGGCCAGGGAGCGTGCGAAGTCGTCCTTCACATGGAGGACGACCGGGGTCCACGTCGGTGTCCCGTAACCGGAGTTGATCTCGTCGGCGAGGCGCTGGACCGCCGCCGTGTAGTCGCGGTACACCGCCAGGTCCTGCCGGGAGGGGTAGGCGAAGGCGACATGGACGACTCGCTCCCGCCACTCCGGACGGGACTCCAGCAGCTGCCGGTAGGCGAGCAGGCCGCGCACGATGTTCTTGGACAGCTCGGTGCGGTCCACCCGGACGATCGTCTTCCGGGGCGCCGACGGGGTGCCGCCGATCTCTTCGCGCAGCGCCACCAGCCGCTCCGCCACATCCGGCCGGTGCGCGCGCTCCCGCAGGAAGTCCGCGTCCGCGCCGAGCCCGTGCACGCCGATCCGGGTGCCCGTCAGGGAGTCCGCGCCCAGCAGGTCCGTACAGCACGCCGTGAACGCGTCCGCCCACCGCCGGGTCAGAAAACAGGTCCGGTCCGCGCCGAGCAGGCCGCGCAGCAGCTGCTCGGCGATGTCGTCGGGCAGCATCCGGAAGTAGTCGACGGGCGCCCACGGCGTGTGCGAGAAGTGCCCGATCCGCAGATCCGGCCGCAGCTCGCGGAGCATGCCGGGCACCAGCGCCAGGTGGTAGTCCTGCACCAGGACCGCCGCACCGGGAGCCGCCTGCGCGGCGAGCGCGTCCGCGAAGGCCCGGTTGTAGGTCTCGTACGAGGCCCATTGGCGGCGGAACTCATCGTCGAAGACCGGCTCCACCGGCGTCTGGTACAGCAGATGGTGGACGAACCAGAGCACGGAGTTCGCGATGCCGTTGTACGCGTCGGAGTGGACGGCCGGGTCGATGTCGAGCATCAGCACCCCGGCCTCGCCGACCCCGCGCCGTACCGCCTCACGGTCGCCGTCGCCCAGCGCGGCGCACACCCACAGGGCGTCCGCCTCGGAGCCGATGGCGGAGAGACCGGAGACCAGCCCGCCGCCGCCGCGCTTGGCGTCGAGCGAGCCGTCCTCGCGCAGCGTGTACGAGACCGGGCCGCGGTTCGACGCGACGAGGACCTGGGCAGCAGGGTGCTCGGAAACCATGTGGCGAAACCTAGCCCGTCGCACAAACCCTCAAACGTGCGTACGGCCGAAGGGCAGGTCGGCAGATTGGTGATTCACGGGAGCAGGTCGGTGATAGCGGCGCCCGCTCAGTGATTGCGGCGCCCGCGCGTGGCGGCGACCGCGATCACACCGGCCGCGGTCAGGCTCAGCGCCAGACCGCCGAGGAGCCACAGCCGCTCGGAGCTGTGGTCGCCCCGGTTCGCCGGGGCGACGGTGTCGGCCATCGCCTGTCCCTGGATGACCACAGCGGTCAGAACGGTGGTGATGAATGCCAGGGCCCCGAGGAACCGCGGAAGCCCGGCACTGCGGCGCGGGGCGCCCGTACTGTATCTGAAGCCCATAAATAGGAAGTGTTGGACAAATCGTTACAGCGGTGATGGTTATGCCGCGCGACGCGCCGCGTACTCACCGATCTCGCGCATCGGCGGCCGCTCCTCCGTGTCCACCGGATAGGTGCGCGGTTCGAAACCGTCCTCGCCGCGCTCGAACTGCGTGAGCGCCGGCCGCACCAAGTGGCCGCGGGACAGCCGTAGTTGAGCCGTACGGTAGATCGCCGCGGCCATTCGGCCCAGCGCCTGCCCGTCCTGGTGCCGGTGCTTGCGCGAGCCGACGTCCACCTGGGCCAGCGCGTCAAGACCCACCGTGTGCAGTGCGTCCACGAGCAGGCCCAGCTCCACTCCGTAACCGACGGGGAAGGGCAGCCGCTCGAGGAGCGAGCGCCGCGCCGCGTACTCGCCGCCGAGCGGCTGGACGACCCCGGCCAGCTGCGGCCAGTGCAGATTGAGCAGCGGGCGCGCCACCAGCTCGGTGACCCGGCCGCCCTGACCTGCCACATCGCCCAGCGGCCGGTCGTACATCGCTTTGACGAACTGCACTTCGGGGTCGGTCAGCAGCGGTCCGACGATCCCGGAGACGAAGTCCGCCGAGAAGTCCCTGAGGTCCGCGTCGATGAAGCAGACGATGTCGCCGCTGGTCACCATCAGCGACCGCCACAGCACCTCGCCCTTGCCGGGGACCGCCGGTATCCGCGGCAGTATCGCGTCGCGGTGCACCACCCGCGCGCCGGCCGCCGCGGCCACCTCCGCCGTACGGTCGCTCGAGCCCGAGTCGATGACGACCAGCTCGTCGACGAGCGGCACCGCTTCCATCAGCTCGCGCCGGATCACGGTGACGATCTCGCCGACCGTCGCCTCCTCGTCGAGCGCGGGCAGCACGACACTGACGGTCGTACCGCGCTTGGCAGCGATGAGCTGGTGCAGCGGCCGGTCGGACACGGACCAGGAACGCCTGCTCAGCCAGCGCTCCACCTCTTCCAGCACGCTCGTTACTCCCTGGTTGTGCCACGCCGCGCCAGCGGCAGGGGCCATGATCTTCATCTCGCGGTTCGGACGACTATCTCAACCGTCCAGGCCTTCGGTTACAGTCTTGAACAACGCGGATGACCGTCGCATGTCGGGGGTCCTCACGCTGACAATCGAATACCGCTCATCCAGAGGGGCAGAGGGAACGGCCCGTTGAAGCCCCGGCAACCCTCCCGCCGACCGCGAGGTCACGGTGGGGAAGGTGCCAATTCCGTCTCGTGGCGAAATGCGTCACGGGGAAGATGAGGAGAAAGGGCCTCGCCTCCATGGCTGTTCAGACTGTCGCAAGCACCACTCCAGTGAACCTCGGTCCCGCCGCGGCGCTCTCGTGTCGCGAGTGCGGAGAGCGTTTCGACCTCGGCCCGATCTTCGCCTGTGCCCTGTGTTTCGGGCCCCTCGAAGTCGCGTACGACCTGCCCAGCGGCGACTCCGACGCGCTGAAGAAGCGGATCGAAGCGGGTCCGAACAATATCTGGCGGTACGCCCCGCTGCTGCCCGTCCCCGCCGACGTGGCCGAGAAGCCGAACATCAACCCCGGTTTCACCAAGCTCGTCAAGGCCGACAATCTCGCCCGTGAGCTGGGCGTTACCGGTGGCCTGTACATCAAGGACGACTCCGGCAACCCGACGCACTCCTTCAAGGACCGCGTCGTCGCGATCGCCGTCGAGGCCGCGCGCGCCTTCGGCTTCACGACTCTCTCCTGCTCCTCCACCGGCAACCTCGCGGGCGCCGTCGGTGCGGCAGCCGCACGGGCCGGCTTCCGCTCCTGCGTGTTCATCCCGCACGACCTGGAGCAGGGCAAGGTCGTCATGGCCGCGGTGTACGGCGGCGAGCTGGTCGGCATCGAGGGCAACTACGACGACGTCAACCGCTTCTGCTCGGAGCTCATCGGCGACCCGCTGGGCGAGGGCTGGGGCTTCGTCAACGTCAACCTCCGCCCGTACTACGGCGAGGGCTCCAAGACGCTGGCATACGAGATCTGCGAACAGCTCGGCTGGCAGCTGCCCGACCAGATCGTGATCCCGATCGCCTCGGGCTCGCAGCTCACCAAGATCGACAAGGGTCTGCAGGAGCTGATCAAGCTCGGTCTGGTCGAGGACAAGCCGTACAAGATCTTCGGTGCCCAGGCGGAGGGCTGCTCGCCGGTGTCGACGGCCTTCAAGGCCGGGCACGACGTCGTACGTCCGCAGAAGCCGGACACCATCGCCAAGTCGCTGGCCATCGGCAACCCGGCCGACGGCCCGTACGTGCTGGACATCGCGCGCCGCACGGGCGGCGCGGTGGAGGATGTCAACGACGAGCAGATCGTCGACGCGATCAAGCTGCTGGCCCGTACCGAGGGCATCTTCGCGGAGACCGCGGGCGGCGTGACCGTGGGCGTGACGCGGAAGCTGATCGAGGAGGGCGTGCTCGACCCGGCGCTCACCACGGTCGTGCTCAACACCGGCGACGGTCTCAAGACCCTCGACGCGGTCGCCCCGACGACCGGACCCACGGCGACCATCCGCCCGAGCCTCGACGCGTTCCGCGACGCCGGCCTGGCCCGCTGACTACCTACGGAAGGCAGAACACCATGAGCGTGAACGTCCGCATCCCCACCATTCTCCGTACGTACACGGGCGGTCAGGCCGAGGTCCCGGCAGAGGGCGCGACGCTCTCCGAGGTGATCGCCGACCTGGAGCAGAACCACACGGGCATCGCCGCGCGCGTCCTGGACGACCAGGGCAAGCTGCGCCGCTTCGTGAACGTGTACGTGAATGACGACGACGTCCGTTTCGAGCAGGGTCTTGAGACCGCGACGCCGGACGGTGCGGGCGTTTCGATCATTCCTGCCGTCGCCGGCGGCTGAGCTACGCAGCGTTACCAGAATTGCCCCCTCCGCAAGAGAAGCGGAGGGGGCAATTCTGTATGGTTGAGCGCGGTACAGTTGGGGAAGGCCCCGCCGCTGCTTATGCCGGCCGCATATGAGAATGCGTCCTGGCCCATCGAGAAGCAGCCAATAAGTTCGCTCGAATTGCCTCTTAAGCGTCATTTGCCGGGCCCGACTTGCCCCGGAATTTATTGAATTCAGTTCAATTATCCGTTCACGCGTGCTCGGATTTCTCGTCGGATTGACCTGTTGCAGAGGGCAGTTGGGCAGATACATTCAGCCGCGGTCGACGCGTTCCGGCGCACACCCTCTCCTGTCGGAGGGTGGAGGTCTGACCCAGGGTCCGCGAAGTGCGGTCCTGCGCAAGGGCCAGTAATAGGGGAGTTAGGCATGGCTCAGGGCACCGTCAAGTGGTTCAACGCGGAGAAGGGGTACGGCTTCATCGCGGTCGACGGTGGTGCGGATGTTTTCGTCCACTACAGTGCGATCCAGATGGACGGTTACCGCACCCTTGAAGAGGGTCAGCGAGTCGAATTCGAGATCTCGCAGGGCCAGAAGGGTCCGCAGGCGGATATGGTCAAGCTCGCCGTCTGATCTCGGCGCGATCGGCCACCGACGCACTCACGGCGAGGGGCCCGCATCCCACCAGGGATGCGGGCCCCTCGTGCGTCTGCCCGCGGGTGTGCTCGCGCGTCCGCTCCTGTGCCCGTCCGCGGGTCCCTTCGCGCGTCCGCTCGGGGGGCTTCGATCCGTGAGAGTCGCTTGCACTCTCCTAGGGCGAGTGCTAATCATTGGCGTTAGCACTCTGACAGTGAGAGTGACAACGAGGACCGGGTTGGTGAGGTCCGCAGGCCGGGTGGGGCAAGGAACCACAAGGCATGCAGGCCGTCCGTCGCGGGCGCCAGCGCGGTCCGGAGAATCCACCCCAGTCCGGGAGGACCACTTCACATGGCCAAGATCATCGCGTTCGACGAGGAGGCACGGCGCGGTCTCGAGCGCGGGATGAACCAGCTCGCCGACGCCGTCAAGGTCACCCTCGGCCCCAAGGGCCGTAACGTCGTCCTCGAGAAGAAGTGGGGCGCCCCCACGATCACCAACGATGGTGTATCCATCGCCAAGGAGATCGAGCTCGAGGACCCGTTTGAGAAGATCGGCGCCGAGCTGGTCAAGGAAGTCGCCAAGAAGACGGACGACGTCGCCGGTGACGGTACGACCACCGCGACCGTCCTCGCCCAGGCGCTGGTCCGCGAGGGCCTGCGCAACGTGGCCGCCGGTGCCAACCCGATGGCCCTCAAGCGCGGTATCGAGAAGGCCGTCGAGGCCGTCTCCGGTGCACTGCTCGAGCAGGCCAAGGACGTGGAGACCAAGGAGCAGATCGCTTCCACGGCCTCCATCTCCGCCGCCGACACCCAGATCGGCGAGCTCATCGCCGAGGCGATGGACAAGGTCGGCAAGGAAGGCGTCATCACCGTCGAGGAGTCCCAGACCTTCGGTCTGGAGCTTGAGCTCACCGAGGGTATGCGCTTCGACAAGGGCTACATCTCGGCGTACTTCGCCACCGACATGGAGCGTATGGAGGCGTCGCTCGACGACCCGTACATCCTCATCGTCAACTCGAAGATCAGCTCGGTCAAGGACCTGCTGCCGCTCCTCGAGAAGGTCATGCAGTCCGGCAAGCCGCTGCTGATCATCGCCGAGGACGTCGAGGGCGAGGCCCTGTCGACCCTGGTCGTCAACAAGATCCGTGGCACCTTCAAGTCCGTTGCCGTCAAGGCTCCGGGCTTCGGTGACCGCCGCAAGGCGATGCTGAACGACATCGCCATCCTCACCGGCGGCACGGTCATCTCCGAGGAGGTCGGCCTCAAGCTCGAGAACGCCGGTCTGGACCTGCTGGGCCGCGCCCGCAAGGTCGTCATCACCAAGGACGAGACCACGATCGTCGACGGTGCCGGTGAGAGCGACCAGGTTGCCGGTCGCGTCAACCAGATCCGTGCCGAGATCGAGAACTCCGACTCGGACTACGACCGTGAGAAGCTCCAGGAGCGCCTCGCGAAGCTGGCCGGCGGCGTGGCCGTCATCAAGGCCGGCGCCGCGACCGAGGTCGAGCTCAAGGAGCGCAAGCACCGCATCGAGGACGCGGTGCGCAACGCCAAGGCCGCCGTCGAGGAGGGCATCGTCGCCGGTGGTGGCGTGGCTCTGCTCCAGGCGACTTCGGTCTTCGAGAAGCTCGACCTCGAAGGTGACGAGGCGACCGGCGCCAACGCCGTGAAGCTCGCGCTGGAGGCCCCGCTCAAGCAGATCGCCGTCAACGGTGGTCTCGAAGGTGGCGTCGTCGTCGAGAAGGTGCGCAACCTGGCCGTCGGCCACGGTCTGAACGCCGCGACCGGCGAGTACGTCGACATGATCGCCGAGGGCATCATCGACCCCGCGAAGGTGACCCGCTCTGCTCTGCAGAACGCGGCCTCCATCGCGGCGCTGTTCCTCACCACCGAGGCCGTCATCGCCGACAAGCCCGAGAAGGCCGGTGCCCCCGCGGGCGGCGGCATGCCGGGCGGTGACATGGACTTCTGAGCCTCGGCTCAGTAAGCCCGGTTACGCGACCGAAGGCGGCATCCCTGACAGGGGTGCCGCCTTCGGGCGTTTCAGCGCGTGGTCACGCGGGGACCCGGACCTCTCGGCCGCTCAGGTCCCGCAGGTTCGTCAGGCGACGCCGGAGCCGGAGATGGTGATCTTGGCCTTGGTCCGGCCACTCTGCGATCCGTAGCTCTCGATCTTCTTGACGAGGGCCATGCTGTCCTCGTCGGCGACCTCGCCGAACACGACGTGCTTGCCGTCCAGCCACGGCGTCAGCACGGTGGTGATGAAGAACTGGGAGCCGTTGCTGTTCGGACCGGCGTTGGCCATCGAGAGCAGGCCCGGCTTGCTGTGGGTGAGCTTGAAGTTCTCGTCGGCGAACTTCTCGCCGTAGATGCTCTTGCCGCCCGTGCCGTCACCGCGGGTGAAGTCGCCGCCCTGCAGCATGAAGTCGGGGATGACGCGGTGGAAGGAGGACCCCTCGTAGCCGAACCCCTTCTCGCCGGTGGCGAGCGCGCGGAAGTTCTCCGCCGTCTTGGGAACGACGTCGTCGTACAGGTTGAAGTTGATCCGCCCGGCGGGGGCGTCATTGATGGTGATGTCGAAGTAGACCTTGGTCGTCATAGGGCCATCCTGACATCCCCGGCAGGCAGGGGCGCGCCGGGCGCCCCGGTCCCGCTGAGTCGGTGGGCGAGCGATGGCATGGGTATCCGAGTGCCCAAGGTGCCGAGAACCGGAGGGCGGCCCCTCGGCACACGAACGAGAACGGCCGGTTCCGAGGGGCTCCGCCGGCTAGTGCTGCTTGAGGTCGGCGACGAAGGCGGACCAGGCGGCGGTCCGGAACACGAGGGCCGGGCCGTCGGGGTTCTTGGAGTCGCGGACGGGGACGATGTCGGGGTGACCGTCGGCGACTTCGAGGCAGTCGCCTCCGCTGCCGCCGCTGTGGGTGGACTTGCGCCAGGTGGCGACCTCCAGGCAGTTGCCGCCGTCGCCTCCGCTGTAGCTGGACTTGTGCCAGGTCGCGCCGCTCAGGTTGTACTCAGGGCTGATCCTCATGGGCGTAATCCTCCGCCACTGATTCGATCAGAGCCAAGGACGCTTCCGGTGACGATGCGCTGGCCCCGAGCAGATCGTAGGTCAGTTCGTAACGCGCGACCCTTGCCGGATCATCTTGCAACTGACCTGTTCCCAGGCCCTGGAGATACGCGAGAGGGGGTGCGTCGGTGAAGGACATCAGCTTTACGGGACCTTCGAGAGCCATGTGCGCGCCCGCGTCGAACGGCAATACCTGCGCGATGATTCGGTGTCGTCTGATCAGCGATCCCACATGGCCAAGTGCCTCCGCCATCACCTCGAAGCCGCCGACAGCCCTCCGTAACACCGCCTCGTCCAGAACCGCCCACAACAACGGCGTTGTTGGATCGTCGAGAAGGTGCGCGCGGGCGAGACGTGCCTCGACCAGCTCGTCGATCACCGCCTCCGTCGCGGTCGGCTGATACGCGCGGAACACCGCCCGCGCGTACGCCTCCGTCTGCAACAGTCCCGGAATCAGCAGCGGCGCGTACTCCTTGATCGTCGTCGCGACCGCTTCCGCCTCCGCCGCTTCCGCGAAGTGGTCCGGATACCTCGACTTGCCCGATACCCGGCAGTTCCGCTGGAAGAAACCGTTCGTCCGCAGGAGCTCGTCTATCTGGCTCGCGTACTCCGGCTGCATCCGCCGCGTACCCGCCTCCAGCTGGCCGATGAACGAACCGCTCACGAACAGCGGCGCGCCCAGCTCCTCCTGGGTGAGGCCCGCCTTCTCGCGTGCGTGGCGCAATTCCGCGCCGAGCAGCGCGCGCGGGGAGGACGACGGGTCGAGATCCTTCGGTCCGGGCATGGGCAACTCCTGGTCGCACACGTGGGATTGTTGGGCGCCGTCAGTGTTCAGGCTAGCCATCCACCGGACACGCTGTGTACGTAACGCGAACACTCAGCGTGGAGGTGCCTGGTCATGGTGGTGCGATCGGCGGAGCGGCTGCGAGCCGCCGAAGAGGTGGTGGCCCAATTGCGCGGCGAGCTGGGCGAGGTGGGCGTGAGTCTGCCGTCGCTGCGGGTGGATGTGGTGTCCCTCGCGAGCGACGCGCCGTACCCGCTCGTCGAACTGGGCCGCTGCAACCTGGACACGGCACTGCGGCTGGCCGCCGTACTGCACGAGGTACGGCGGTGAACGCCGGGGAGTTCGCGGTCGACGCCCGCGACGGGCGGATCGGGCAGGTGATGGGCCACGAAGGCGGCTATGTGCAGCTGCGGCCACCCGGCGGCGGCCGGGAGTGGGACTGTCCACCGGAGGCCCTGACCCCGGCCCCGCCGGGCGAGGTGCTCCGGGCGCGGGTGCGCCGGCTGAATACGGAGGGCCGGCTCCCGTGAGTCGGGGTGCCACCCCGAGGCGTCTCGGGGTGGGGCAAACCCCCCGGTGAACAGGCCAGTTGGCCCGGTGGGACACCGGCTCCGGCTGCGCGAGGGTCTTGTCATGCGAATCCTCGGCAGCCGGAAGCCCGGCTTCACGTCAGTGGCTCTCACCCTTCCCGTTCTCGCGACCGCCCTTGTCGCCCTCCCGGCGCCCGCCTCCGCCGCGGCAGCCCCGCGGCCGGAGACGGCGGTCCGGTGGGAGAAGTGCCCGGGCAGCGGGCTCGACCCGCGTCAGGAGTGCGCGACCGTGTCCGTTCCGCTCGACCATGCGAAGCCCCGCGGGTCCCGCATCTCCCTCGCGGTCTCCCGTATCCGCAGCGACAACCCCGCTGCCCGCCGTGGCACGCTGCTGCTGATCCCCGGCGGACCCGGCAACTCCGGGATCAACGAGCCTTCCCGACGCGGAAAGGCGCTGCCGCAGTCGGTGCGCGACGCCTACGACATCGTGAGTTTCGACCCCCGGGGCGTCGGCCGTAGTACGCCGGTCGGCTGCGGTCTGGCGCACGAGGACCTGGCACTGGTCAAGGTGCGGCCGTGGCCCGATGCCGACGGCGGCATCGAGGGGAACACCGCCACCGCTCGCCGTCTAGCGGACGCCTGTGCCGCGCAGGGCGGCGAGGTGCTGCGCAGCATCAGCACCCGCAACGAAGCCCGGGACATCGACCGGATCCGCCAGGCACTCGGCGAACGGAAACTCTCCGCCTGGGGCGTCTCGTACGGGACGTACGCGGGAGCCGTGTATGCGCAGATGTTCCCGCAGCGCACCGACCGCTGGGTCCTGGACAGCAACGACGACCCCAATCCCGAGCGGGTGGCGCGGGGCTGGCTCGCCAACTACCAGATCGGCGTCGAGGACGCGTTCCCGGACTTCGCGGCCTGGGCGGCCGATCCCGGCAATCCCGGCCGTCTCGCCGAGACCCCCGCGGAGGTCAGGCCGATGTTCCTGGCGCTTGCCGCACGGCTCGACCGGGCGCCGATTCCCTGGCCCGGCGCCAACCCGGAGGAGCTCAACGGCAATGTCCTGCGCCAGTCGCTGCTGGACAGCCTCTACTCCAAGGCCCGTTTCCCTGCCCTGGGCCGGCTGATCACGGCCGCCCGCGACGGCTCCCCGCTGCCCGCGGCGAGTACGCCTCCTGATGAGGCCATGCAGAACACGGTCGCCGTCTCGGGCGCGACCCTCTGCAACGACGCCGACGCCTGGCCGGACGCGAACCCGGCCGTGTACGCGAAGGACGTCGCGAAGAGCCGCAAGCGGTACCCGCTCACCGGGGGGATGCCGGTGAACATCGCGCTGTGCGCTTTCTGGCACGACGAGCCGCGAGAACGCCCGGTCCGCGTCACGCCGGACGGCGGCCCGTCGAACATTCTGCTGATCCAGAACCTGCGCGATCCCGCCACACCGCTCGCCGGCGCGCTGAAGATGCGTGCCGCGTTCGGCGACCGGGCCAGGATGGTCACGGTCGACGCGGTCGGCCACGGTGCCTACCGTGCTGACGGCAATGCCTGCGGCGACGACGCGGTGACCGGGTTCCTGCTCACCGGCGAACGCCCGTCCCGCGACACACTCTGCGCGACGCGTTAGTCCGTCGAGCCGCCGGCCGGGACATGCTCGGCCCGCTGCGAGGTGACGCGGGCGGCACCTCTTCCGAAGGGGTGCCGCCGGGCATGCGGTAGTCGACGCTCACCGGACAGTCGCCGAACTCATGCGCCTCTCACCTCCGGCGCGAGCTGCGCCGCCGCAGAAAAGCGGCGCCGGATCAGGCGGCGGGAGCGGCGTAGGTCCGAGCCGGGGCTCCGCCCCGGACCCCGCTCCTCAATCGCCGGACGGGCTTGATCTTCCGCCGGACGGGCTGAATCTCAGCCCGTCCGGCGATTGAGGACACGCCCGAAGGGCGTACGGGGGCGTCAGGTCGTGGCCGACGCGGGTTCCTTCGGTGGGGCGGGGGAGCCCGCTGCCACTGGGGGCAGGGACTCCTCCGGGGCCACGTTGAGCTCCTTGAGCATCGGCCCGGTGAAGCCGAACCAGTACGTGGCCAGGAAGCCGACGACGTAACCGACCAGCAGCCCGGCCGCGTAGACCCCGATCGTCTCGCCCAGGCCCTTGTTGCCGTCGAGCAGCGGGAACAGCGCCCAGCCCGAGGGGCCGATCGCCGTGGAGCCGACCTTGTCGCCCAGCATGTTGAAGAGGCCGACGAAGCCGCCGCCGAACGCGCCGCCGACGCAGGCCGTGATGAACGGTCGGCCCAGCGGGACCGAGACGCCGTAGATCAGCGGCTCGCCGACGCCCAGAAAGCCCGCCGGGAGCGCGGACTTGATGGTGCTGCGGATCGAGGTGTTGCGGGGCAGCCGGACGTAGACCGCGGCCGCCGCGCCGACCTGCCCGGCGCCCGCCATCGCGAGGATCGGGAGCAGGACCGTATAGCTCTGCTGCTCGATGAGCGTGGTGTGGATCGGGATCAGCGCCTGGTGCAGGCCCAGCATCACCAGCGGCAGGAAGAGACCGCCGAGGACGAAGCCCGCGGCAGCGCCGCCGCCTGCCAGCAGCCAGTTCGCGAACTCGCCGATCGCGGTGGAGATCTCACCTGCCACGAACATCAGGCCGAAGAGAGTCACCAGGCCGGCGACGAGGACCGTGAGGGTCGGCGTGACCAGGACGTCCAGGGCCTCCGGCACCCAGCGGCGGCACCACTTCTCCACGTACACCGCGAGCAGCGCCGCGCCGAGCGCGCCCAGGACGCCGCCCTGGCCGGGGGAGAGATGGACACCGAAGGCGGTGATCTTCGCGACGCCCGGAAAGACGATGATCGCGGCGACCGCGCCGCCCAGGACCGGCGTACCCCCGAACTCCTTCGCGGTGTTGTAGCCGACGAAGACCGCGATCAGCGACATGAAGCCGGAGGCCGTCGCGGCGAGTGCGGGCACCACGGCCGGGGCCCAACCGAGGTTGGCCAGCAGGCCGTTGAGGCCGGCGATGATGCCGCAGCCGATGAGGGCCGGGATCAGCGGGACAAAGATGTTCGCGATACGGCGCAGGAACAGCTTGAAGGGCGTCGAATTCTTCGCCCTCCGGGCCGCCTTGATGGCGGCACCCCGGTCGGCCAGGTCATCGGCGGTCCTGGGGGCCGCTGCCACGAGCGCCTCGAACTCCGGGGTGACCCGGGCGACCGTGCCCGGGCCGAGCACGATCTGGTACGTGTCGTCCTCGACCACGCCCATGACCGCGGGAAGCGCCTTCAGCGCCTCTTCCTGTACGAGGGAGGAGTCGCGCAGACCGAGGCGGAGGCGGGTCATGCAGTGCGCGACGGTGGTGATGTTCCGGGCGCCGCCGACCAGAGGGAGGATGGCGGCGGCGACGGTGGTGTTCTTGTCCGGGGCGTTGGGGCCGTTGGGAGCGTCCGGGGCGTCAGGAGCGTTGGGGGCGTCTGTTGCCATGGTGCGGAGTGCCTTGCTGTGGGGGGACGTTCAGTCGGTGGTTACCGGCGGGCGGACTGCAGTGCCGCGCGCAGATGGCCCTTGCTCTCCGTCAGGAGCCGTGCGGCGGTGGGGCCGTCGACCGAGCCGAGGATGGTGAGGATGGCGTTCTTCACCTCGCCGTCGGTCGCGGCGAGGGCGGCCTCGATCTCCTCGTCCGACGCGCCGGTGACCAGCGCGACGATCCGGCGGGAGCGGGCGCGCAGCTTCTCGTTGGAGGCGCGGACGTCCACCATCAGATTCCCGTATGTCTTGCCGAGCCGGATCATCGTGATCGTCGAGATCATGTTGAGGACCAGCTTCTGCGCCGTGCCGGCCTTCAACCGGGTCGAGCCGGTGAGCAGTTCGGGGCCGACGACGATCTCGATGCGGTGGTCGGCGGCCGCGCCGAGTGCGCTGTCCGCGTTGCAGGACAGGCCGATGGTGAGCGCTCCGATGGAGCGGGCGTGCTCGACCGCGCCGATCGCGTACGGGGTACGGCCCGAGGCGGAGATCCCGACCACCGTGTCGTCCGCGGTCAGCTTCAGCGCGTCCAGGTCGGCGGCGGCCAGCTCCTTGCTGTCCTCGGCACCTTCGACCGCCTTGACCATGGCGGACGGGCCGCCCGCGATCAGGCCCACGACCTCGGTCGGGTCGGTGTTGAAGGTGGGCGGGCACTCGCTCGCGTCCAGTACGCCGAGGCGCCCCGCCGTGCCGGCGCCGGCGTAGACCAGCCGGCCGCCGCGGGACATCCGCTCGGCGGTGTCGTCGATCGCGGCGGCGATCCGCGGCAGCTGCGCGGCGACGGCGGCGGGGACGGACTCGTCCTCGCCGTTCATGATCCGGGCGATCTCGAGGGTGGGGAGCCGGTCGATCTCGGCGAGTTCGGGCCGGAACGCCTCGGTGGTGAGGGTGGCCAGCTCGGCGCGGAGTTCACCGTAGGAGAAGGTCATGAAGAGCGGCTCAGCTTTCTCGGTCCGTGGGGGGGAGGGGTTCGGTGATCGGGGTGCTCAGCGGGTGCGGGGGCTGTGCCGGTGGGCGAGCGCCTCGTACGAAGCGGCCAGGGCAGGGGCCGCCGTCTCGTACGTGCGCTGCGCCACGCCTATGAACAGGCAGTCCACAACGAGGAGTTGGCTGGTACGGGACGACATCGCGGCCGGCCGCAGCTCGCTCTCGCGGGCGGTGGAGGTGGTCAGCACATGGTCGGCGTACTGCGATACGGGCCCGTCCGGGCGGCCGGTGATCGCGACCGTCGTCGCACCGCGGTCGAAGGCGACGCGCAGCGGCTCGATGACGTCGCCGGTGGAGCCGGAGTGGGTGATGGCGATGGCGACATCGCCGGAGCGGAGCTGCACGGCGTTGGTGACGGCGAGATGCGGATCGGCGTGGGCGTGGGCGATCAGGCCGATCCGCAGCAGCTTCTGGGCGAGATCCATGCCGACGAGGGAGGACGCGCCGACGCCGTAGATGTCTATACGGCGGGCGGTCGCGGCGGCGGCCACGGCGGCGCCCAGCTGTACGGTGTCGAGCCCCGCGGCCGTGTCGGCGAGGGTCTGCTGCTCGTCGTACGCGAGCTTGGTGACGACGTCCGCGATGGGGTCGTCGACGGCGATGTCGGCGGTGACGGCGGGCGCGCGGCCGGACTGCTGGTGGGCTGCGAGCCCGGCGAGCGCGAGGCGCAGGTCGCGGTAGCCGGGATAGCCGAGGAGGCGGGCAGTGCGGACCACGGTGGCCTCGCTGGTGCCGGTGAGCTCGGCGAGGCCGGTGACCGTGAGGGCGGCGCAGCCGGCCGGGTCGTCGGCGACGGCTTCGGCGACCCGCTGCATGGAGCGGGTCATGGACGGCGCGAGGGTCCGGACCTTGGCCGCGAGGGCGGCCGGGGCGGGCGGAGCGTCGACGCTGAAAATTTCCTTCACTGGATTGGTCACCCTTGAAAGATATTTTCGGAATTCCTTTGTCGTCAACCCCCTTGGGTCCGGGGCGGACCGGCAGCCGGGAGCGGACCGCCGGCCGGCAGTGGAGCAGGTGGGGTGACAATGGCTTCATGGACGACGCGAACCCACTCGAGCAGGCCCTGCACGCGGCGCGTGCGCTGGTCCTCGCCGACCTGGCCGCCCGCGATGTGGCCGACGCCGGGGTCGTCTCGCTGGTCGAGGACGCGGTGACGCACCGCCGTTGGTGGGTCGAGCAGTGGCCGGAGGGCGTCGAGTACGTCGCCGGCCTGGTGGCCCAGGACGTCCAGGACGCGCTGCTCGAGCGGCACGGCAGATGGCCGCTGTGCCCGGTCTGCGACGCCGGCGACCCGCACGCGCTGGATGTCGAACCGGAGCTGGGCCCGGAGCCGCACTGGGTCTGCGCGAAGGCGGGCGTCGTGGTGGCGCCGGTCGGCGGCCTCTCGTGACGGTGTACATCGACCCGCCGACCTGGCCGGGCCACGGCAGGCTGTGGTCGCACCTGGTCAGCGATGTCTCGTACGAGGAGCTGCACGCGTTCGCGGCATCGATCGGCTGCCCGCCGCGGGCCTTCGAGCGGGACCACTACGACGTGCCGTCGCACCGGTATGCCGATGCGGTGGGGGCGGGCGCGGTGGAGGTGTCCAGCCGCGAGGTGGTCGTGCTGCTGACGAAGGCGGGGCTGCGCAGACGCAAGGGGCGCCCCGCTTGAGGGCTCCCGGCGAGAGTCGGGCGGACGAACCCAGGGGGTGCGGTTACCACCTCGCGAGGCCGCTTGCGTCGGCGTCGCGCGATCGGGTGATCACCGCGCAGAAGGCAGTGACTCAGACCTCGGCGCGCGCTCCCGCGCGCGCCGTCCCGCGCGCGCCGTCCCGCGCGCGCCGGACGTCGAGAAACGCGGGTCAGGACGCCAGCAGCTTCAGCTCTGTCGCCAGGTTGTGCCGCGCACGCGACTCCCACTCCCGCTCCCCGTGCGGCGTACGGAACAGTCGCGGCAGGCCGAGCAGCTGGCGCAGCACCGCCGCGCGGCCCTCGCGGAAGGCGTCGTCCGGGACGAAGGCGTACTCCTCGCGTACGGCCGCGGTGTACGCGGCGTACGGCTCCGGCGGCGCCGCCAGGATGGCCAGGTCCGCGTCGCACAGGACCGCGCCGTTCGGATCGTCGATCTCAGGCGCGTGGGTGACGGTGAGGCGGACCAGCCGGGCGACCTCGGCGGTGGCGGCGGGGGTCAACCCGGCCTCGGTGAGGGCGCGTTCCGCCAGGTGGGCGGAGCGTTCCTCGTTCTCGGAGCGGTCGGGGAGGTAGACCGCGTCGTGGAACCAGGCCGCGAGGCGGACCAGGTCCGGATCCGCGGCGTGCTCCTCCAGTACGTCGATATGGTTCAGCACCGCCATCAGGTGATCGACCGTGTGGTAGTGGCGCTGCGGCTCCGACCAGCGCGAGAGCAGATTCTCGGCGTACGGCAGCGGGTCCGGTGCGCCCGCGTCGTGGCGGGCGGCGAGGAGGGTCCGGTTCCAGCGTGCGCGCAGGTCCACGAAGTCGTCGGTCATGGGGCGACTCTAGAGCGGGGCCCCCTCGGATGCGGTTGGCTGGGCGCCATGGAATCTGTACGCGATCCCGAGCTTCCCGGCCGGCTGCTGCGCACCGAGCGCGACGCCCTGGTCCCGCTGCTGCGTGCCCGCCCCGACGAGGACTTCGCCCTCCGTACCTGCTGTCCCGGATGGACCGTGCGCCATGTGCTCGCGCACTGCGGCGCGGCGCTGATGCGGGTGGTGGAGGGGCGGTTCGAGGAGGGTGTGTTCAGCCCCGAGTCCAATGACCGCGATATCGCCGAACGGGCCGAGTGGTCCAACTCCCGCGTCGTGGACGAGCTGGAGCGCGGTATGACCGAGGCCGGGCCGGTCATCGCGAAGGCGGAGCATGGGCTGCTGGACGGCATCGCTCTCGGCGAGTGGGTGCACGCCGGCGACGTACGGGAGGCGTTCGGTGAGCCGGGAGCGTACGCGGGCGAGGGCCTCGGGTACGCGCTGGAGCTGCTGGCCGGGCTCACCAGGGCCCGCAGGACCATGCCGCTGCTGGCCCGGCTGGACGGCCGGGACGGCCCGATCGTCCTCGGCGCGGACAGCCCCGACCCCGCCACGTACACCGGAGCGGCCCCGACTCTGATCCGCCTGCTGGCAGGCCGCCCGCTGACCGGCACGCGCTACGAGCTCACCGGAGCGAACGAGAAGGAGCTGGTCTTCTTCGGCTGAAGCGGTGGTGACGGTGGTGAGGGGCGACAATGGGGCAAAGGGTATGTATGCCATTCCGGTGGTGTGCGGAGGCAGACCCCATGAACGCCTTGATGCTCGCGCAGAACAGCCCGGTTTCCGACATCGCGGTCGCTGAGCAGCTGAAGGGAGCCGCGCCCTTCATCTTCGGAGTCTTCCTCATTGCGCTCTTGGCGGGCGCCATGTGGTTCGACGGGAGACGACGGGATCAGCAGGTCCCGCCGCGCCCCGAGGAGCAGCCGAAGCCGCCCGACCACCCGGCGCACATCGAAGAGATCCGTGAGCCGGACGAGGACGACTTCCCGCATGACGGCGGGCGGCTCCTCCCGTACAACATGAAGACCCACAGCACGCACAGCCCCAGCAAGAAGCCCGAGGCCGCGCCTCCGCCCGGGGAGGACGGTGGCGGCGCGTTCGGAAGCGGCGGCCCGGGCGGCTGAGCCGCACCTACGGTTCCGCTGGGCCGCCCTGAAGCCGCGCTGTCCCAGGCGGCGGCGACGGCGATCGGGGTACGGCCAGCGGCTACGGCCTCGTCCTTGGCGTCCTCCAGCGCGACGGGGTGCTCGGACGCGTGCTCCAACGCACCTGCCGGCCGCAGGACTTCGGACTCGTCCTCATCAGTGTGTACGGCGAGCAGCGTCACCCCGCGTATACCCCCAGGTCGTATACGGCGCACGTGGGGATCCTGTGCGGAAGCCCCGCTCGGAAGCTCGTACAGCTGCCTTCGTCGTACATGCGTATTAGGCTGGGATTGGACTAGACCTGTATGAGCCGTAGTCGTCTCCCTGGAGGAATGGAGTTCCATGAGCAACCGTGCAGTCCTGGAGGTGATCGCTCTCGACGCGGAGGACGCGGTCGCCGCCCAGTCCGGAGGGGCCGACCGGCTCGAGCTCGTCACCGACATGTCGGCCGACGGCCTGACCCCGACCCGGGAGACGTACGCCCGGGTCCGCGCGGCCGTCGACATCCCGCTGCGTGTGATGCTGCGCCTCGGCGACGGGTTCGCCGCGGGTGACGTGAGCGGCGTGGACGCGCTGGTGCGGGCCGCGCGAGAGCTGCGGGCGGAGGGCGCGGAGGAGTTCGTGCTCGGGTTCCTGGACGAGAACGGCAACCCCGATCTGGTCGCGGTGGAGCGGGTGGTGGCGGAGCTGAACGGCTGCCGGTGGACATTCCACCGGGCGATCGACCGGGCGGCGGACCGCGATGCGCTGCGCAAGCAGCTGGCGGATTTGCCGGGTCTGGACACGTATCTGACCGCGGGCGCGGCCGAGGGCGTCGATGCCGGGCTTCCGACGCTGCTGGCGGAGGCGGCGCGACGGGGTGAACCGGGTTACGAGCCGCAGATCCTGGTCGGCGGCGGCCTGCGCCTCGACCACTTGCCGGCGTTGCGGTCGGCGGGCGTGGACGCGTTCCATATCGGCGGCGCGGCGCGGCCGGGCGGTTGGTCGGCCCCGGTGGCGGCGCCGGCGGTGCGGGAATGGCGGGAGGCGCTGGACGGATAAACCGGGCCCGCCTCGGACCCCTCACACACCGAAAAGGCTGATTTTCAGCCTTTTCGGTGTGTGTTTGCACTTTCGGCGCAAATACCTCGACCGGGCAGGTGATACGGGGAGGTGAAAGGTCAAGATGTGTCTCTCTTGCTCCGATTGTCCACGCAGTAGCGGGTCGACGTTCAACAAGTCTCCGCCAAGGACCAAGGACCAAGGGAGAGTCGCATGATTCCTGGTAACAGGAGCTTGCCGCGCGCGTTTCTTCGCAAGAAGTTGGTGACCGGCAGCATGCTTGCACTGCTGACCGCCGCGCTGGGAGCGGCCTCGGTACCGGTGCAGGCCGCCGCGCACACCGCCGTGGGGCAGTCCCGTGTCGTTGTGGGAGTGAATGCCCCGACGACCACGATGGACCAGCCCGGGCCTCGAGGGCTTCGCGGAGAGGAAGGAAGGGACGGGAAGAACGGAAAGAACGGAAAGAACGGAAAGAACGGGCACCGTGGGCCGACGGGTCCGACCGGCCCGACCGGGGATGTCGGTCCGACCGGACCGACCGGACCGACCGGTGGCACAGGGCCGACCGGTGGGACCGGACCGACCGGTGGCACAGGGCCGACCGGTGGGACCGGACCGACCGGTGCTGATGGGACGTGCCACAGCATCAACTCCAACATTCACGGGCAGACGCAGGTCTTCGCAGCTGTCAACGACGGGACAATCTGGGTCGGGGCCAGGGGTCTCACCCCCCAGGTCGACCCATTCGACTGGACGGACATCACCACGCTCGGTGACCCGCCGGTGACGATCGAGGGCGCCTGTGACGCCACGATCGACGAGAGAACCCCCAATCAGGTGTTCGTCGAGGTCATCACCACGAGCGGGGAGGTCTGGGAGACGCTCTGTGACGTCGATCGCGGAGACGAGGCCGTCGATCCTCCCCCGGGCACGACAGACCCGGCGTTCGCAGAAGTCAGCATCGACTGCAACGGAACGTGGACGCTGGTCAACAATCAGTTCGTCCCCTAGCGCGAGCGGGTACCGACGGGCGGCATGCCCCGTATGTCGGAACCTGACATGAAGTGTCGTGCCCGGTGCCCGGTCGGGCGCCGGGCACGACACTCGCGGCTACGTCTAGTGAGTCGCGCTACTGACCGCCGAGTTGGGTGGGCAGCGGCGCGGCGTGCAGCACGGTCAGTCCTGATACGGCCCGGGTCAGGGCCACATAGAGCCGACGCAGGCCGGTCCGTTCGTCGGGCTCGCCGTCGACGACCGCGGCGGGCTCGTCCAGCACCACGTAGTCGTACTCCAGGCCCTTGGCGAGGGATGCCGGGACCAAGGTGAGGCGGGACTCGGCGGTCGTCTCGTCGCCGGGCGAGAGAAATGCGTGGCCGGCCGCCGTCAGGGCCTCGGCCAGCGCCGGGATCCGGGCATCCGCGGCGATCAGGCCGATCGAACCCTCGTGGCGCAGCGACTCGGTACAGGCGGTCACCACCGCCGTGTCCAGACCGGCGACGTCCGCCACCTCCCGTACCTCCAGCGAGCCCGGCGACTCACGGACCGAACGGACCTCCGCCAGGCCCGGCGACATGTGCGGCAGTAGCCGCGAGGCGTACGCGATCACCTCGCGCGGCACGCGGAAACCGGCCGTCAGCTCCTCCACCACCGCGTCCGCCTTGCCCAGATGCACGAGCGCGTCGGCCCAACTCGCCGTTGCCCAGGGCGTGGTGCCCTGCGCCAGATCGCCGAGTACCGTCGCCGAGCCCGTCGTGCAGCGCCGGCCCACCGCGCGGTACTGCATGGGCGACAGGTCCTGCGCCTCGTCCAGCACGACATGGCCGAGCGAGTGCGTGCGCTGCACCAGATCGTTTGCCTCGTCGATCAACACCGCATCCGCGGAAGACCACGTGGCGGCCCGCACGCTACGTGCCGGCTTCGCCCACAGCACCGTCTTCTGCTCGTCCGCACTCAGCAGTCCCTCCGCGTGCTCCGCCAGGAACTCCGTGTCCGACAGCAGCCGCAGTACCAGCTTCGCCGGGTCCACCGGCGGCCACACCGCCTTCACCGCCGCCTTCACCGTGGGATTGCGCGCCACCGCGTCCTGTACCCGGTCGTCCGGCGCCTCGCCCGCCTGCTCCATACGGACAAGCACCGCATGCGCGATCCGCTGCGGAAGAGCCTCGCGCGCCGCGCCGTAGCGAATATCGCGGTCGAGCAACTCCCGTACGATCTCCTCGATTTCGTACGCGGGTACCCGCCACCGCCGCGAGCCGCGCACCACCATCAGCGGCTCGGTCGGCATCGTCACATGGGCGCGGACCGCCCGGCGCAGCACCTCCGCCATCCGGGCATCGCCCTTGATGACCGCCGCGTCCGCCGCATCCGTGCCGCGTACCTCCACATGGGCCACCAGGTCGTCGACCGTCGCCTGCTTGACCTCCAACTCTCCTAGCGCGGGCAGCACTTGCTCGATGTAGTGGAGGAAGGAACGGTTCGGCCCGATCACCAGCGTCCCGGTCCGGGCAAGCCGCTCACGGTGCGCGTAGAGCAGATACGCGACCCGGTGCAGGCCCACCGCGGTCTTTCCGGTGCCCGGACCGCCCTGGACGCACACGGTGCCGCCGAGCCCGGACCGTACGATCTCGTCCTGCTCCGGCTGGATCGTGGCGACGATGTCCCGCATCGGGCCGACGCGCGGGCGCTCGATCTCGGCCTGGAGCAGTTTGCTCGTCCGCGACCCCCCGGCGGAGCCGGAGAACGTATCGGTGGCCGGGTCGGTCAGATGCTCGTCCTCGTACGCCGTGAGGTCGCCGCCCGTGTAGCCGAAGCGCCGCCGCAGGCCGACGTCCAGCGGGTCCTTCTTCGACGCCCGGTAGAACGGCTGCGAGACGGGCGCGCGCCAGTCGATGACCATCGGTTCGCCGTTCGCGTCGTGGACATGGCGGCGGCCGATGTAGAAGCGCTCTCCCGACGCGCCCTCCGCCTGTTCCGCGCCGACCACATGCAGATAGTCCAGCCGGCCGAAGAAGAGCGGCGTGTGGGAGAGATCGGCGAGCGCCTTGATGCGCTCCTCGATCTGGGCCCCCAGGACGGCGGCGTTGACCCAGTTCGCGGTGACATCGCGGATGTCGAGTGCCTGGACGTCCTCGCGCATCGCGCGGAGCGCGGCACGCGAGTCGGCGAGATGGGCGCGTTCGCGCCCCAGCGGATCGGCGGAGCCGGGCTCGAGGGAGCTGGGCTCGGTGGGTTCAGGGATGTGCGCGGGCACGGGTTGCCTCCGGCGGATACGGCGTGGGTCGGGATCACGGCAGGGACCCCGGCATGGCGGACCGGCCGGTTTCCGTCCGGGCGGCGGCGCTCCCCAGGGGAGGCGGGCAAGACGGGCGATTGTAGTCAGAGCGCGGATCGCGGGCGAATGGTTTTCACGCGGGGAGCCGCGGCCGTCCTCCCCGTAGGGGATGACCTATGTCTGGAGTCGTACGCGGGCGTCCTCACGGGTCAGTCCGCAGATCGATGCGCCGAGCAGGCCATGGAACCATCATGGAGACATGAGCTCAGCAACCTTCACCCCAGGCAGCCACGTACCCCACCCGCATCGCGGCGCCACCGCCACCGGTGCCGCCCCCCACTCCCCGCACCGTGTCGGCAACGCACTCCGCGCGGTGAAGGTCTTCGCCGAGGCCGTCTTCAGCGTCGCGGTCCTCGGTGAGTACGCCGAGGAGGCCGGAGTCCGCCACCGCTGAGGAGCCGACCACCTGCTCGAACTGGCCGCCCTGCGCGACCTGCTCGACCTGCTCGACCTGCTCGACCGTCTTCAGCCGAGCCACTAGTAGGGTCGCGGCCGTGAAGTACCGGAACGTGACCCCTCGTTTACTCACCGCAGTATCCGTCGTCGCCCTCGCACTCTCCCTCGCCGCACTCTCCCTCGCCGCGCTCTGCGTCGCCCAGCGCATCCCCGTGGCCGACACCCTCGTGTACCGGGCCGAGGGGGCGGCCGTCGCGAACGGCATCGAGCTCTACGGACTCACGGTCACCGATTGGCGACTTCCCGCCACCTGCCCGCCCTTCGCCGCGATCCTCTTCGTACCGACCACCTGGCTGCCCGTTCCGGCGCTCAAGGTGGTCTTTGTCGTCGGGAACGCGGCTCTGCTCGCTCTACTCGTGCGCCTCTCCTGCCGGTTCGCCGGGCTCCCGGCGCGGACCCCGCTGGTCATCGCCGCGATCGCCGCCGGCCTCTGGCTCGAACCGGTCTTCCAGACCCTCCTCTTCGGGCAGATCAACCTCGCACTCGTCTGCCTGGTGCTGTGGGACCTGTCGCGGGACGAGGAAGCCATCGGCAAGGGCTTCGCGCTCGGCGTCGCGGCCGGAGTGAAGCTCACGCCCGCCGTGTTCATCGTCCATCTCCTGATCACCGGCCGGGTACGGGCCGGGCTCACCGCCCTCGCCTCCTTCACCGCCACGGTGCTGCTGGGCGCACTCGTACTCCCGCACGCCAGTGCCGAGTTCTGGACCCGGCGCATCTTCGAGACCGGCCGGGCCGGCAAGGCCTGGGCCACCGAAAACCAGTCGCTGCAAGGGCTCTTCGCGCGGGTGCTGCACACCCCGGACCCGGGCACGGTATGGCTGCTCGCGGCGGCGGTGACCGGTGTGGCGGGCCTGTGGATCGCCCGCCGGGTGCCGGAGCGGTGGGGCGTGCTGACCGTCGCGTACACCGCGCTGCTCGTCTCGCCGATCAGCTGGTCGCACCACTGGGTGTGGTGCGTACCGCTGCTGGCGGTCCTGATCGCCGAGGGCCGGACCCGTACGGCAGCCGCCGTGGCCGCGGTCTTCATGGCCCGTACGCTCTGGCTGGTCCCGCACCACGGCGAGCCGGTCCTCCGACTCCCCTGGTGGCAGCAGTCGTTGGCATCGCCCTACCCGCTGCTGGGGATCGCGCTGCTGGCGTACGCGGGAGGGCGGACCGCGTCCGCCCTCACACTCCCCGGGCCCCGTGGTGAGTACCTGCGCACGGACGATCTGAGTACGCCGCCCGAGGTGTCGGCCGGACGCCCGGAGGTTGACTGTCGTCCATGACGAACCGCACCAGTACGACCCCCGGCCAGTGGCTGCCCGGCGCTCTGCCGCCGAAGCGCGACCCGCGCACGCACGACGGCTGGGCCGCGCCGGTGCGGATCGTCGCGGGCGTCCTCCTCGTCCCCCTGCTGATGATCGACATGTTCTTCGTCGGGCTCTCGCCGATGGCCACCGACAGCTGCGGCCCCGACCACTGCTCGGACGCGCTCAACCAGTCGCTCATCGCCGCACCCATCTTCTGGCTCGCCGCGGTGGCCATGCTGCTGGTGACGTGGGGACTGCCCGCGCGCCCCCGCTTCCGGGCGGCGCGCGGCTGGCTGGCAGTGGCCTCCGGAGGCAGCGGGCTGATGACGATCGCCATCCTCGCGAACCTCCCGACGGGCTAGGGCGCTACTTCTCCAACGCGCCCCAGGTCCACAACACCCTTCAGTCGCTCGCCAGCAGCTCGTCCGCGTCCACGATCCGGTACGCGTACCCCTGTTCCGCCAGGAACCGCTGGCGGTGCGCCGCGAAGTCCTGGTCGATCGTGTCCCGCGCGACCACCGAGTAGAAGTGGGCCTGGTGGCCGTCCGCCTTCGGCCGCAGCACACGTCCCAGCCGCTGTGCCTCCTCCTGGCGGGAGCCGAAGGTGCCCGACACCTGGATCGCGACCGTCGCCTCCGGCAGGTCGATCGAGAAGTTCGCGACCTTCGAGACGACGAGCACAGAGATCTCGCCCTGGCGGAAGGCGTCGAAGAGCTTCTCGCGCTGCGCGTTCGACGTCTCGCCCTTGATGACCGGCGCGTTCAGGTGCTCGCCCAGTTCGTCGAGCTGGTCGATGTACTGGCCGATGACGAGGATCTGCTGGCCCTCGAACCTCCGCACCAGCGCCTCCGTCACCTTGCGCTTGGTCGCGGTCGTCGCGCAGTAACGGTACTTCTCCTCCGTCTCGGCGGTCGCGTACGCGAGCCGCTCGGCGTCGGTGAGATTGACCCGTACCTCCACACAGTCCGCGGGCGCGATATAGCCCTGCGCCTCGATCTCCTTCCAGGGCGCGTCGAAACGCTTCGGCCCGATGAGCGAGAAGACGTCCGACTCGCGGCCGTCCTCGCGTACGAGCGTCGCGGTCAGCCCGAGCCGGCGCCTGGCCTGCAGATCCGCCGTGAACTTGAAGACCGGCGCGGGCAGCAGATGCACCTCGTCGTAGATGACCAGGCCCCAGTCGCGGGAGTCGAAGAGCTCCAGATGGGGATAGATCCCCTTCCGCTTCGTCGTCAGCACCTGGTACGTGGCGATGGTGACCGGGCGGATCTCCTTCCGCGTACCGCTGTACTCGCCGATCTCGTCCTCGGTCAGCGAGGTGCGCTTCACCAGTTCGTGCTTCCACTGCCGCGCGGAGACGGTGTTCGTCACCAGGATCAGCGTCGTCGCCTTCGCCTGCGCCATCGCACCGGCTCCGACCAGCGTCTTTCCGGCGCCGCAGGGCAGTACGACGACACCCGAGCCGCCGTGCCAGAAGCCCTCGACGGCCTGCTTCTGGTACGGGCGCAGCCCCCAGCCCGTCTCGTCCAGATCGATAGGGTGCGCCTCGCCGTCGACGTAACCGGCGAGGTCCTCGGCCGGCCAGCCCAGCTTCAGCAGCGTCTGCTTGATCTGGCCGCGCTCGGAGGGGTGGACGGCGACCGTGTCCGGGTCGATCCGGGCCCCGACCAGCGGCTGGACCTTCCTGGACCGCAGGATCTCCTCGAGCACCGGGCGGTCGGTGGTGGTCAGTACAAGCCCGTGGACGGGGTGCTTGGAGAGGGTGAGCCGGCCGTAGCGGGCCATCGTCTCGGCGACATCGACGAGGAGGGCGTGCGGGACGGGGTAGCGGGAGTACGCCACGAGCGCGTCGACGACCTGCTCGGCGTCGTGCCCGGCGGCGCGGGCGTTCCACAGGCCGAGTGGGGTGACCCGGTAGGTGTGGATGTGCTCGGGGGCACGCTCCAGTTCCGCGAAGGGCGCGATGGCGCGACGGCAGGCGTCCGCCTGCTCGTGGTCCACCTCGAGGAGGAGAGTTTTGTCGCTCTGGACGATGAGGGGTCCGTTCACACCTGCGCCCTTTCTGTATGGCCAAACCTCCAGTGTGCCGTACTGAGCACCCGGACCGGAGTGGATGAGCAGCCGGATGCCGTCGGCCTGCCCCTTCGCGTCCGTCTCGCGTCCCTCCACTCGAAGATCGACAACGGCCGGGCCTGACCAGGGGCGGCGGGGGTACCCGCAGTTCCATGACAACGGGAGCACAGCCCCGTACATCGTGGGGCAGAACAGCATTGCGCGTATGCGCCGTGGTGGTGGCCTTTGTGGCGCTGGTGGCCTTCTCGGCCGTACTGGCCAGGCTGACCCTCGCCCCTTCGCACGCCTCCGCGGACATCGCCACGGCCAACCTCAGGCCCGGCTCGTCGCTGCGGCAGTACGCCGAGGACTACACCTTCGTGGCCGCGTGCAAGCAGGTCGGCGGCAATCTGCTGCTGGGTGTGCCTTTCGGGGTGCTGCTGCCCGTCTTCGTACCGCGCTCGATGCGCATGGTGCGGGTGATCGCGCTCACCGTGCTGGTGATGGCGCTGGTCGAGCTGGCGCAGGGCGCGTTGGTGGAGGGACGGGCCTTCGACGTGGACGACGTCATCCTCAACACGACGGGTGCGCTGCTGGGCTATCTGCTGCTGGGGCGCAGGTTCGCGCATGCGACGGCGAAGCGGCCCGCCAGGCCCGTCAGGCGCGTGAAGCCCTTCAGGTGGGGTCGTCCGCGAGTTCGGCGACGCCGGTGATGCGGTGCAGCGGGTACGTACGGACCTCGTCAGCGGTGTGGTCGTACGCCGTGACGAAGCCGCCGTCGACGCGCACGGGCGCGATGACGCGCTGGCTTGCCGCGCCGTCCGCGTTGACGTAGCCGATCCAGAGGGCGGAGCCGGTCATCGCCGCGGCCTGCACGGTGGCGAGAGTCTCGGCGGAGGTCGTACGGGGGAGCTCGCCGTTCCTCGCAGGCTCCGGAACGGGCTTGCGTACGACGGTGGCCGCGAGGTCGCCCGCCCTGATCGCCTTCACCGCGGCGCCGAGCAGTATGCCGTCGGGCAGGGGCGGTCCGTCCGGGACCGGGACGGGCGGGGTGCGGGGCGGGGTGCGGCGGGCGTGAGCGCGGGTGATCAGCACATCGCCCTCCGCGGACTCGGCGGCCGGCGCGTACCCCATGGTGCGCAGCCCGTCGAGGAGCGTCGCGGGATCGGCCTGGGCCGCCAGCACAGTGGGGGCGAGCCGGCGCAGCCGCAGGCCCTGGGACCGCTTGTCGGCGAGGATCTCGCCGAGCAGCGCGTCGTCGTCGCAGCGTACGTAGGCGGAGGCGGCGCCGATCCGCAGATGGCCGTGGCGGCGGGCGACATCGTCGATGAGGTAGCTGAGCGGCTGCGGCACCGGGGTGCGGGAGTGCGTGGCGAGGAAGGTGTGCAGTTCGGAGGCGGACCGCCCGGCGTCGAGTGCGCGGCGTACGGAGCCGGGCGTGAAGCGGTAGACGGTCGCGCCGCCCTTGGACTCGACGTCGGCGAGTACGGAGAGGGTCTCGGCGAGCGGTCGATCGAGGGGCCCGGGGGCGACGGCGGTGAGGTCGGCCTGCAGAAGGACGTGATCGAGCGGCGCGGGGAGGAGCGGCGCGAGGGCGCGGGCGGCGGCGTGCGCGTCGGGCTCGCCGGTGAAGCCGGGCGTGGCCGCGCCGTGCGGGGCGGGCTCGGCGGCCGCGCCTGAGCCGGTCTCCGCTTCGGCGCCCGTCGGCGTCCGCGCGCCGTCACCCGACCCCGTCGGGCCCGTGCCGCCCGGCAGCGCCCGTCCGTGCGTCGACAGCGCCCCGCGGCCCGTGACGCCCAGCACCTCCGCCTCCATCAGCGTCCACGCCGCGATCCGTGAGCGCAGGTCCGTCGGGCCGCCCGCCGCGTTCCGGGCCGCGTTCGTGTCCGGGCCCGCCGCGCCGCCGCCCCGCAGCGGGCGTTCCCAGCGCAGCCGGGCCAGTACCGTCTCCGGGTCGGGTGCCGTGCCCGTCGGGAGTGCGGCCAGGAGCTCGAGGACCCGGCGGCGGACCTCCAGTGCCGCCGAGCGGTCCAGGTCCGGGCCGAGGGCGGAGAGCGTACGGCCCTTGGCGTCCTGGCTGCCGACCAGGCCCGGTGTGCGGGTCGCCTTGAGCCAGGCGGTGGCGAGGAGCGCCCACCGTTCCGCCGAGGGGAGGGTCAGCCACTCGTCGTACGCGGGCGTCGGCGCGTACCGCTCGTCCGCCTCGCCGTCGGACGCCAACAGGCCTGCTGCGTAAGCGAGTTCGAGCCAGAACGCGGCCATCTGCTCGGTGGTGTCCAGTGCGGTGGCCGCGCGCTTGAGGTCACGTACCGACAGACCGCCGGATCTGAGCACCGCAGGACCGCCCTCGTGCCAGTCCTTCAGCAGGTCCTCGACCGTCGAGAGCGCGGTGTACGCCTGGCCCGCCGCCGTACTGTCCACAACCTGTGGACGGCCCGCGGTGATCGACGCGGTAGCGGCCGGCGTGACCGCCGGCGGCACCGGCTCCGGCGCGCGATGCGCGCGGCCGGCCCGCAGATGCAGCGCTGCCTCGCGCGGCAGCACGACCGTGCGCGGTGACGCGGGCAGCAGCAGCCCTCGGTCGCGCAGCCACCGCACCGGTGGCGTGGGGTTGGCCGTCACCTCTCCGTACGGAGGGCCCCAGACCAGCCGGTCGAGGACCGTCAGCGCATCGGGCGGTGCGGTGTCCAGCAGCGACTCCATCCGCGTTCGGTCCGTGAACAGCGAGGTCAGCGCGGCGACCGCGGAGACCGGGTCGTGCGACGACGGCAGCCCGGCGGCCGCCAGGATCTCCTGCAGCCGGGTCGGCGACATACCGGCGGTGGCCTCGGCGACGGTCGGGCCCAGGCCGGTCGGAGAGGGACGGGTGGGGGACGGGGCGAGGAGTTCGCGCGCGGTGCGCACCAGCCGTAGCCGGTCGTCGCCGCCCCAGACCAGGGCCTGCGCGCGCAGCACGCCGACGGCGTGCGGCAGGGCCGCCTCGATCGTCGCGTCGCCCTCGTAGCCGGTCAGCAGCGCGAGCAGGGTGTCGTACGGGGCGGGGTCGGGGGCCACGGCCAGCGCCTCGGCGGTCTGCAGCGTGAACCGGTCGAGACGTTCCAGGGCGCGTACGACGGAGGCGCGGGTGCCGGCCCGGGTGGCGAGCTGCGTCAGGTCGTTCGGCACGGGGTTCAGCAGATCGGGGCGGGCGCGCAGCAGTGCGGCGAGCTCCTCGTCGCCGCGGGTGCGCAGGGCTTCGGCGAGCGTGCGCGGGCTGCCTGGACTGCTCGGACTGCTTCCTTCGGGCATGGTCCCCATCCGCCCCACGGTAGTGCCTGGAGCGCTACCGTCGGGGACAGGGCGGGCCCGGGAGACAGGGCGGCCCGGCAGGGAACGTCAGGGGAACGCCGGTGGGGATCGAGAGCGACCAGCTCGTCTACGACTATCTGAGCCGGGTCGGCGACCTGGCGCAGCAGTACCAGCTGCCGTCCGGCACCCGGATGCGGCTGGTGTCGACGCTGCGCAGCGAGATCGACCGGCAGCGGGCCGGGTTCGGCGGCGACAGCCCGTCCGCCGTCCGCCGTATCCTCGGCCGGCTCGGTACGCCGGACGAGGTGGTCGCGGCCGCGTCGGAGGACGGCGGCGGTTCGGCGCCGAAGCCACGGCCGGCCGGGCCGCAGACCGACGTACCGCAGGCCGACGTACCGCAGCGGCGGGTACGGCTCCGGATCCCGCGACCGCGCAAGTCGCCGTCGGAGGCGGGACAGGCACAGGGATCGGGATCGGTACCGGGACACGGGGCTGCGGACGGGCCACCGATGACGTACGGCGCTTCGCCGCCCCATCTCGCCGGGATGGACGAGCTCGGCCCGTCCGGCAGCGAGCCCGACTGGTGGCGGATCGAGCCGGGGCCGTTCGGCGCGGGCGAGAGCGTCGCCGGGTTCGTCGGCGGTGTGGAGATCCCCGAAATACTGAAACCCCCGCCGTCCGAGGAGGAGTTGGCAGCGCGGGGCGCAGAGCAGGCCGAGAAGAGATACCAGGAGGAGTACGAGGAGGAGGCCGAGGACGACGACGCGGTGGAGGCGGAGGCCGAACCGCGCCGGTGGCGTCCGCGGCTCCGCCGCCGTACCGCGGGTGCCGGGCCGAAGTCCGTACGGACGGGCCTTGCCAACCCTTTCCTGCTGCTCGCCGCCGCGCTCCTCGTCGCGGGCGCCGTCCTCGGCTCCTGGCTCGCGCTCGGCGGCGGCTGGCTCCTCGCGTACGCCTCGCGCAGGCTGTCCCGTGCCGAGGCGAAATGGGCGGTGGCAGGCCTGCCGGGAGCGGTCGCGGTGGGCGGGCTGGTCTGGCTGTGGGGCCGGGTGAACGGCCGCTGGGGCGAACCGATCCCGGAGAACGGGATGCGCGACGCGCTCACCGGGACCTGGCCGTGGGTGGTGAAGGGGGCGGCCGTCGCCTCCGCCCTCTTCCTGGCGTGGCGGGCGCGGAGGCGGTGACTCAGAACGGTGAAGCGCTTGGGCGCGTCGGGGACCCGGATACCGCCCACGGCGCCTTCACCGTGTGCGTTCTGCTCCCGGGCGAGCCGGCCCGGGGCTGATAAGGCCTGACTGGTCTCGGCATCGGGCCCGCGCGGGCCGGATGGGCACAATGGCCCCTATGGCTACGCATCCGCTGACGGTCGGCTTCGACCTCGATATGACGCTGATCGACTCCCGGCCCGGCATCCACGCCGCGTACCTGGCGCTCTCGGCCGAGACCGGCGTGTGGATCGACGCCGACCTGGCCGTCACCCGGCTCGGGCCGCCCCTCGAACGGGAGCTGGCGCACTGGTTCCCGGACGAGCAGATACAGGAGATGGGCGACCGCTACCGCGAGATCTACCCCACGTACGCGATCGAGCCGACCCTCGCCCTGCCCGGCGCCCGCGAGGCCGTCGCCGCCGTCCAGGAGCTCGGCGGCCGCGCCATCGTGGTCACCGCAAAGCATGAGCCGAACGCCAAACTCCACCTCGCCCACCTGGGCATCGCCCCGGACGAGGTCATCGGCTGGCTGTGGGCGGAGGCCAAGGCGGAGGCGCTGCGTGAGCACGGCGCGAGCGTGTACGTCGGCGACCACACCGGAGACGTACGCGGCGCGCACACGGCCGAGGCACTCGCGGTCGCCGTGCCGACCGGCCCGTGCGACGCGGCGGAACTGCGTGAGGCCGGCGCGGACGTGATCCTGGACGATCTGACGGCGTTCCCGGACTGGCTGCGCGGCTACAGCCGGAACCAGCTGGAACCAGCCGTAACTAGCCGGAAATAGCTGGAACCAGCCCGGACCAGCCGGAACTAGAGCGCGGATTTGGCCTGTCGGCGCTGCGCGGCGATCGAACGCAGTACACCCGCCGCGGCGATCAGGAACCCCACGCCCATCAGCATGCAGACGGCGTACGCGATCGAAGGAAAGGGCTCGGTCCCCAGGAACAGCGGGGCCAGCGTGACCAGAGTGGCCACAGCGCCGACGATGAAAACGATCGCGCCGACGCGCACCAGCCCGTCACCGGGTGCGGGAGGAGTAGCAGTCATCCGGCCAGGGTAGTTCCTTGCGCGGAGGAACCGTTCGGCGACGTCTTGTCACCAGCCCCTGGACCATTAGCCTTGGGGGTGGCGGGTCAGACGACCCGCTGTAGTGCTATCCAGAGCCGTTTTTCGGCGCCCGAGTTCAGGCGCCGCAAGCGACCCAACGAGTACGAGGACGAGGACAGACGTGCCTACCGGCAAGGTCAAATGGTTCAACAGCGAGAAGGGCTTCGGCTTTCTCTCCCGCGACGACGGCGGCGACGTCTTCGTTCACTCGTCGGTGCTCCCCACGGGGGTCGACGCGCTCAAGCCGGGCCAGCGCGTCGAGTTCGGCGTCGTGGCAGGACAACGTGGTGACCAGGCACTTTCGGTGACAGTTCTCGACCCGACCCCCTCCGTGGCAGCGGCCCAGCGTCGC
The DNA here is from genome assembly GCF_040651435.1 of Streptomyces sp. NPDC048479. Lineage (NCBI taxonomy): Bacteria > Bacillati > Actinomycetota > Actinomycetes > Kitasatosporales > Streptomycetaceae > Streptomyces > Streptomyces sp. NPDC048479. The sequence continues at coordinate 197,016 of NZ_JBEZKA010000008.1, read as the reverse complement.
AAGCCCGACGAGCTGGCGTCCATCGTGCAGGACCTGACGACCCTGCTGGAGAACATCACGCCGATGCTGGAGCGCGGCCGGTACCCCGACAAGGTGCACGGCGGCAAGATCGCGGGCCTGCTCCGGGCGGTGGCGGACCAGCTGGACGTCTAGGGCAGCCCTGGGCGGCTGTACGCAGCGGCTAAACGAAGCTGAGCGCATCGCGGCCGAGGGGCGGTACGAGTCCCTCGGCCGCGGCGCGCGTGAGCAGTCCGCGTACCGCCGCGTGCCCGTCGTCGCCGAGGTCGGCGGTGAACTCATTGACGTAGAGCCCGATGTGCTGGTCGGCCACGGCCGGGTCCATCTCCTGGGCGTGCTCGAGTACGTACGGCCGCGAGGCCGCCGGGTCGTCCCACGCCATCCGCACCGAGGTGCGGATGGAATCGGCCAGCAGCTTCAGGGTCTCGGCGCCCAGCGACCGCTTGGCGATGATCGCGCCCAGCGGGATGGGCAGGCCGGTCGTCGACTCCCAGTGCTCGCCCATGTCGGCGAGGCAGTGCAGTCCGTAGTTCTGGTAGGTGAACCGCGCCTCGTGGATCACGAGTCCGGCGTCGACCTTGCCGTCGCGCACGGCCGGCATGATCTCGTGGAACGGCATCACGACGACCTCGCCGACGCCGCCCGGGACGATGTCAGCGGCCCACAGCCGGAAGAGCAGATACGCGGTCGAGCGCTCGCTCGGCACGGCGACGGTCTTCCCGGTGAGATCGGTGCCGGGCTGCTTGGTGAGCACCAGCGGACCGCAGCCGCGGCCGAGCGCGCCGCCGCAGGGCAGCAACGTGTACTCGTCGAGGACCCACGGCAGTACGGCGTACGAGACCTTCAGCACGTCGAACTCACCGCGCTCCGCCATGCCGTTGGTGATGTCGATGTCCGCGAAAGTCACATCGAGGGCGGGCGCGCCGGGCACCCGGCGGTGCGCCAGGGCGTCGAAGACGAAGGTGTCGTTCGGGCAGGGCGAGTACGCGATCTGCAGGGTCACGGCGACTCCTCGAGGAGTGGGTTGAGCAGCTGGAAGGCGTACCGCAGTGAGTCCAGTGCCTGGCCGATGCGCCAGGTGGCGCGGTCGCGCGGGCCGACGGCGTTGGAGACCGCACGGATTTCGAGGACCGGCACGGAGTGGGCGGCGGCGGCCTCCGCGACGCCGAAGCCCTCCATCGCCTCGGCGGCGGCACGAGGGTGACGCTTCCTCAGCTCGGCGGCGCGGGCGGCGGTGCCTGTCACGGTGGAGACGGTGAGGACGGGCGCGTACACGGCGTCGAGCGTGTCCGCCGTCTGCTGGGACAGTGCGGCCGGCGGACGATGGATGCTGCGGCCGAAGCCGAGTTCGTCGACGCGCAGATAGCCGTCGGGGGTCTCGGCGCCGAGATCGGCGGCGACGATCGCGTCGGCGACGACAAGCGCGCCGATGGGGGCGTGGGGCTGGAAGCCGCCGCCGATCCCGGCGGAGACGACCAGGTCGTAGGCGTCGAGGGCGAGCGCGGTGGCGGTCGCGGCCGCGGCGGCGGCGGGCCCGACACCGGCGGCGAGCACGTCCACGGTGCCGTGGCGGGACGGCGCGTACCCGCCGGGCAGCTGCCGAGCGTCGAGTACGGGACCCGTGAGCCCCGCGGCGACGGAGTCCGCCTCCGCCGCCACCGCGGTCACCACCAGTACGCGCACGGCACGGTCCTCCGGGTCAGGAGTCCTTTTCGAACTGGAAGTGCCAGATGCCGACGAGCTTCTTGCCGTTCGTCTCCACGATGCTGACCTGAGCCTTGTTCGAGGTCTCACCGGTCTGCGAGGCGAAGAAGGCGTTGCCCGGAATGGTCCGGTACGACTTCTTGTACGGCTCCTGCTCGGCCTGCTGACCGCCGATGAACAGCGTCCAGCCGTGGTCCGCGATCTCCGGGTCGACGCCGAAGCGGACCTTGTCGTCCATCGCGACCTTGACGACCTTTTCGGCCTTCTTGTTCAGGCAGCTCTGGATCAAGGACTCCTTGATGGCCTTGCCGTCGTTGTAGCAGGTCGCCTCGGTGTGCACCGAGTCCGTCCCGACCGTCACGGTCGCGAGCGGTGTCGGCTTGTCGCAGGCGGAGAGTACGAGGAGCCCGGCGGAGACGGCACCGAGAGCGGCAGCGGCCCGGCGGCGCTTGCCCGAGAAGAACGCAACGGTCATGGTCCGAAGGCTATCGGGCCCCCCGCGCCCCGCGACGCCCGGGTACGGCGTGCCGCGAGGGTTGACCGTAAGGGCCTCGAATCGGGCCCGTACGGCGGTTGAGGCCGGCGCGGAAGAAGGGCGCGGCAACGGCAGCGGCATGTGGTCAAGGCACTGGCGCGTCGCCGCGGCGTGCCGCGCTGTATGTGTCGCCCCGCGTGCCGCTGTGCCCGCGTACCGCGCCTCAGGCCACCCGAGCACGTTGCATGCCGCCCTGGCGGGCCGCGGTCAGCAGGCCCCTCACTGTCGTGAGGGCGCCGAGCGCGACGATTCCCGCCGCGACCGACATGCCCAGCGTTCCGTTCAGCGGCAGCGCGATGCCGATCGCGCCGCCCGCGACCCAGGCCATCTGCAGCAGCGTCTCCGAGCGGGCGAACGCGGACGTGCGCACCTGCTCCGGGACGTCCCGCTGGATCAGCGCGTCCAGGGACAGCTTCGCCAGTGCCTGGCACAGACCCGCCGTCGCGCCCAGTACCGCCACCATGCCCGCGCCGAAGAACACCGCCGCGGCGATCGCCGCCGTCAGCATCACCGCCTGCACCGTGGCGATGATCATCTCCGGGCCGCGGGCCTTCAACCAGGCTCCGACCGTCGTGCCGAGCGCGTTGCCGACGCCGGCCGCCACACCCACTATCCCGAGGGACACCGCCGCGCTCTGCCCGGGCAGCGGATGCACGCGCAGCAGGAACGCGAGGAAGAAGATCAGGAAGCCGGAGAGCGCGCGGAAGGCGGCGTTCGCCTGCAGCCCGTGCAGTACGGAGGGTCCGACCGTACGCAGACTGGGCTTCTTCTCGCCGTGGGTGAGCATGTGCGCCTTGCCCTCGCCCTTCGCCGAGTCGACCTTGGCCGGCATCGTGAACGCCCAGTACGTCCCGAGCAGGAAGAGCGCGCACGCCCCGTACAGCGGCCACTGCGGCCCGACCTTCTGCAGCCCCACCCCGATCGGTGCCGCGACACCCGTCGCCAGCAGCCCCGCCAGCGTCACCCGGGAGTTGGCCTTCACCAGGGAGAAGCCCGGCGGCAGCAGCCGGGGCACGACCGCGCTGCGCACGACTCCGTACGCCTTCGACGCGACGAGCACCCCCAGCGCCGCCGGATACAGCTCGAGGCCGCCCGTCGCCACCGCGCCCGACATGGTCACGGCCAGCACCGCTCGGGTGAGCATCGCGCCCGCCATCGCCGCTCGGCGGCCGTGCGGGATGCGGTCCAGAAGCGGTCCGATGACGGGGGCCAGCAGGATGAAGGGCGCCATCGTGATGGCGAGGTAGAGCGCGACACGGCCGCGTGCCTCGTCCGTCGGTACGGAGAAGAAGACCGTGGACGCCAGCGCGACGGTGATCATGACATCGCCCGCGCCGTTCACGGCGTGCAGCTCGATCAGCTTCCCGAGCCCCGACTCGCCCGCGCCATGCGCGTGCGTCGCCTTGCGGATGCCGCGCGCCGTTCCGGTGAAGGGCAGATGCAGGGCGCGGCCGACCGCCCGGCCTGCTCTGCTGAGCGCACCGGGTTTTTCGGACGACCTCACGGCTGCCACCCCGTCATAGTGCCCCAAGCCCTGCCGAGGCGAACCGCGATGCGCCGTTGTTCGCCCCTTGTTGGGGCGGGCATGTGGGCGGGGAGCGGCAGAGGGGGTAGCGTGCGTAGCGCGCCACCGGCGGTAGTTCTCGGCCGCGCGCCTCTTCGGCATCCCGCAGAATGGATGACGATAGGTGTGCCCGAGACAGGTTGGTCTGGGCGCGGACGTCGATGCGGCCCCCCGGTCCGCTCCGCCTGCGGCCCGTACCTCGCGAATCGGCCGGCGCACCCGTGAGACGGCGTAGGAGAGAAGCGAGACCTGTGAGTGCAGCGACGACGCGAAGCCGGACCCCTGACCGCCTGTGCGCCGAGGCGGTAGACCTTGCCCGGTCGGCGGCCGAAGAGGCCGCCGCCCCTGGGGTGGTCGGCGAGCATGTATCCCTGGTCTCGGAGGGTGACCGTGTAGTCACGCACTTCTTCGAGGCCAAGGAACCCGGATACCGCGGCTGGCGCTGGGCGGTGACCGTCACGCGGGCCTCCCGCGCCAAGATCGTCACGCTGGACGAAACCGTCCTGCTCCCCGGCCCCGATTCGCTGCTCGCGCCCGAGTGGGTGCCGTGGAGCGAGCGGCTGCGGCCCGGCGACCTGGGTCCCGGCGATCTGCTGCCCACCGAGGCGGAGGATCTGCGGCTGGAGCCCGGCTTCACGGGCGAGGACGTGCCCCCGCCGAATTCCGTGATCGCCGAGACCGTGCCGCCGTCCCACGACCTGGTCGAGCGCGTCGAGGCGGAGGACGCGGAACTCACCGAGCGCAGGCCCATCGACGAGAGCGTCGCCAACGGCCGCGGTGCGATCGCGTCGGTCGCGGAGGAGCTCGGCATGCGCCGGGCCCGCGTGCTGTCCCGGTACGGGCTGCACGTGGCCGCGGACCGCTGGGACGAGTCCTTCGGCGCGAAGACCCCCATGGCGCAGGCGGCCCCCGCGTCCTGTGCGAGCTGCGGTTTCCTCGTTCCGCTGGCGGGCTCCCTGCGGCAGGCCTTCGGTATCTGCGCGAACGAGTTCTCACCGGCGGACGGGCGCGTCGTGTCCTTGTCGTACGGCTGCGGCGCGCACTCCGAGGCGGCTGTGATGCCGAAGCCGCCGCAGCCGGCGCCGCATGTCTTCGACTCGATGGGCACGGACGAGTTCCCGCTGCGTCCGGCCCGCGAAGGCGGTTCGGTCTCCTCGGAGCCGGACGGCGAGTCGGAGGATCTCGGTCACTCGTAGACCGCTTCCGACAGCTCGCGGGTTCCTGCGGAGTGCTGAGCGCGCAGTTCGCGGTACCTTCGGCCGCATAAGCAGTGGGCGGGTCGACCGCGGTGCACGGCACGTGGGTCGCGGTCGGGCCGCCCATGGTCCGCACGCAGACTGCGGGCCGCCCATGGTCCGCACGCAGACTGCGGGTCAACCGGAGAGAGCGGAGTCACAGCGTGAGCGTCAGGACGACCGAGTGGGCGGACCCGTTCGGGACGGCGCGGCTGCGGCGCGGGGTGCTCGACGCGTGGGGGGCCAGTCCCGCCCGCTTCCGTGAGGACGCCAACGCCGAGGAGGATCTGGCCCTCGGCGGCTACCGCGACCGCCTTGTCGTCGAACTCGCACAGAACGCCGCGGACGCCGCGGCCCGCGCCCGCGTGCCGGGCCGGCTCCGGCTGACCCTGCGGCCCGGCACGGGCGACGAGCCCGCTGTCCTCGCCGCCGCGAACACCGGCGCGCCGCTCGACGCGACCGGCGTCGAATCGCTGAGCACGCTGCGGGCCTCGGCCAAGCGCGAGGGCCACGAGGCCGCCGTCGGCCGCTTCGGCGTCGGCTTCGCGGCCGTCCTCGCGGTGAGCGACGAGCCCGCCGTCATCGGCCGGCACGGAGGCGTGCGCTGGACCCTGGCCGAGGCCAGGGAACTGGCCCAGCAGGCGGCCAAGGCGAGCCCCGGGCTCGGCGACGAGCTGCGCCGCCGCGACGGACACGTACCGCTGCTGCGCCTGCCGCTGCCTGCTGAGGGTACGGCTCCCGAGGGGTACGACACGGTCGTCGTGCTGCCGCTGCGGGACGGGGCCGCGGTCGATCTGGTGGAGCGGCTGCTCGCCGGAATCGACGACGCGCTGCTGCTCACGCTGACCGGCCTGACCGAGATCGTCGTCGAAACCCCGGGCGACGTAAGGGTGTTGAGGCGCTCCGAGCACGGCGCGTACGTCCACATCGAGGACAGCGTGCAGGGCGACCGGCGCTGGCGGGTGGTGAGTCACGGGGGCGCCCTCCAGCCGGCGCTGCTCGCGGACCGGCCCGTCGAGGAGCGGCTGCGGCCGTACTGGACCGTCACCTGGGCCGTGCCCGTGGACGAGGAGGGCGCGCCGGCCCGGCCGCGTACCGCCCCTGTGGTGCACGCGCCCACGCCCACCGACGAACCTCTCGGCGTGCCCGCGCTGCTGATCGCCTCGCTGCCGCTGGACACCGCCCGCCGCCACCCGGCGCCCGGGCCGCTCACCGACTTCCTGGTGCGGAAGGCGGCTGAGGCGTACGCCGAACTTCTCGGCAGCTGGCAGCCGGTGACCGTCGGGACCATTGACCTGGTGCCCGGTCCGCTCGGCAAGGGCGAGCTGGACGGCGCGCTGCGGGAGGCGATCCTTCAGCTGCTGCCGCGTACGGCGTTCCTGGAGGCGGCGCTGCCGCGCGATGTGTCCGGCGAGTGGTCCGGGGACACCGGGCTGCCGGACCGTGAGGATGTCTCCGCCGGGCTGCGGCCGATCGAGGCGGAAGTCCTGGAGGGCGCGGGCGCGGATACCGTCCGCGTGCTGGCAGAGGTGCTGCCGAGCCTGCTGCCCGCGGGTCTCGAGCGCCGCGTGGAGCTGCGCACGCTCGGCGTGGCGCGGGTGCCGCTGACCGAGGCGATCGACCGGCTCGCGGGTCTTGAGCGCGAGCCCGGCTGGTGGCAGCGGCTTTACGACAGCCTCGCCGGGGTCGACCCGGACCGGCTGACCGGGCTGCCGGTGCCGCTCGCCGACGGGCGTACGACGATCGGGCCCCGCCAGACGCTGCTGCCGCTGGCCGAGACCCCGCCGCATCTCGCGCGGCTCGGGCTGAAGGTGGTCCACCCGGAGGCCGCGCATCCGCTCCTGGAGAAGCTTGGTGCGCTGCCCGCGACACCGCGCGCCGTGCTGACGACGCCGCAGGTGCGGGCGGCGGTGGCCGGTTCGCTGGACGCCGGCGAGGTTTGGTACGACGGAGTCGGGGACGGTGCCGCGCTGGACGCGGAGGAGCTCGCCGAGACGGTGCTGGCGCTGGTACGGGACGCGGGCATCGAGCCCGGGGACGAGCCGTGGCTGGGCGCGCTGGCGCTGCCGGACGAGGACGGCGAGCTCGCTCCTGCGGGTGAACTGGTGCTGCCGCGCAGCCCGTTCGCCTCGGTGATGCGCGAGGACGAACTGGCGCTCTGTGACGGCGAGCTGGCCGAGCGGTGGGGCGAACAGCCGCTGGCCGCGTGCGGTGTGCTGGCGAACTTCGCTCTCGTACGGGCCACGGATGTGGTCCTCGACCCCGATGAACTTGAGCCTCGCGACGGGGACTTCGCCGAGCCCGACGACGCGGGTCTGCTCGACGCGGTCGACGTGTGGTGCGAGGACGTGCTCGACCGGCTGCCTCAGACGCCGGTGCCGCCGGTCGCCACGGAGATCGTCGCCGTACGGGATCTGGACCTGGTGGACGACGACTGCTGGCCCCGCGCGCTGGCGCTGCTGGCGCAGCCGCCGCTGCGGGACGCGCTGACCCAGTCCGTACGGATCCTGCTCCCGGACGGGACGACGGAGACGGTGCGCCCGTACACGGCGTGGTGGCTGCGGGACCATCCGGTGCTGGACGGGCGCCGCCCGGCGGGTCTGCGGTCTGCGGGCGGCGATCCGCTGCTGGCCGGTCTGTACGACACGGTGGACGCGACCGGCTTCGAGGATGTGCAGGTGCTGCGGGCGCTGGGCGTGCGCACGTCGTTGGCCGCGCTGCTGGAAGAGCCGGGCGGGGCGGCGGAGCTGCTCGGCCGGCTCGCCGATGCCTCTCGCGAGGTGTCCGGTGCGCAACTCCACGCCCTGTACACGGCGTTGGCGTATCTCGACCCGGATCAGGTCACGCTCCCTGACGAGCTGCGGGCGATCGTCGACGGCGAGGTACGGGTCGTCGACGCTTCCGACGCGGTGGTGGCGGACGCGCCGGATCTGCTCCCGCTGACGGCGGGCCTGCCGCTGCTGCCGGTGGCGCCGTCACGGGCGGCGGAGCTGGCGGAGCTGTTCCAGGTCCGCCGCCTGGGCGAGGCGGTCTCGGCGGAGGTGACCACGGAGGGCGAGGAACACGAGGTCCCGGAGTCGGTCCACGTCCTGCTCGGGAGCGGCACCCCTGCGACGTACGTCGAGCACGAGGAGCTGGTGGCGGGCGGCGTCGAACTGGACTGGCGGCGCACCCAGGACGGCGTGATCCACGCATCGACTCTGGAGGGTGTGGCGGCGGGCCTGGCCTGGGCGGCGGGCCAGTGGCCGCGCCGCTTCGAGGTGGCGGCACTGCTGGAGGACCCGTCCCGCACGGAGGAACTGGCGCGGGACCGCTGGTTCGACGCGTAGCGGTAGGGAGGTGTCTCGCCCCGGGGTCGGGGCGAGGGCCGCCCGGCAGACCGTCTGCTGAGCTCGACGAGCAGTCCCGCAACTGCGGGTCGAACGGCGATGCCGTCATCGCGGCAGCCCACCGTCACGGGGCCAAGTGCGCTCAATATGGCCGTTTGGACGCACACCGCTTTGGCGGAGGCGCTTGTACTCTCGCCGTCGCATCCGTCGCATCCGTCGCATCCGCCGCCCCTCAGACCAGGACGCCGTCGTCGTGTCGAGGGGTGGTTCGTGTCGTCGTGTGGGTGGAGCCGGCGGAGTGAGGCCGGGCAGGCCACACCGTTCGGCCAGGCGCACTGCCGGGGCCAGGCCGCAAGGACCTTCCTACGCCGCGAACCTCCGGTCCACCCACCGCCACGCAACCTCCAGCAGCCCCGCCCCCGCCGCCGCGATCGCCACCGCCCCCCACGGCATCGTCGTGCCCACCAGCTTCAGGGCGAAGAAATTCTGCAGCCACGGCACCACCAGCACGATCAGGAAGGCGACCTCCATCGCCGCCACCAGGCACACCCGCCACAGGGTGTACGGGCGGGCGATGATCGCCAGGACCCACATCGAGACCAGGAACAGCGTCAGCGTCGCCGCGCTCGTTTCCGCGTCCAGGGCGCCCGGGCCGCTGTAGTAGTGCCGGGCCAGCAGGTACGTGGCGAACGTCGCCGCGGCCGCGATCGCGCCCGCCGGGATCGCGTACCGCATCACCCTGCGTACGAAGTTCGGCTGCGCCCGCTCCTTGTTGGGGGCCAGCGCCAGGAAGAACGCCGGGATACCGATCGTCAGCGTCGAGAGCAGCGTCAGATGACGGGGCAGGAAGGGGTATTCGACCTGGCTGCACACCACCAGCACCGCCAGTAGCACCGAGTACACCGTCTTCGTCAGGAAGAGCGTCGCCACCCGCGTGATGTTGCCGATGACCCGCCGGCCCTCCGCCACCACCGACGGCAGCGTCGCGAAGCTGTTGTCGAGCAGCACGATCTGCGCGACCGCCTTCGTCGCCTCCGAGCCCGACCCCATCGAGACGCCGATGTCCGCGTCCTTCAGTGCGAGGACATCGTTCACGCCGTCACCCGTCATCGCGACCGTATGACCGCGGGACTGCAGCGCGCCGACCATGTCGCGCTTCTGCTGCGGCGTGACCCGGCCGAAGACCGCGTTGGCGACCAGGGCGTCCGCCATCCGGGCCTGCTCCGCGGGGAGCCGGCGCGCGTCCACCGTGTTCGCCGCGCCCGGCAGGCCGAGCTTGCCTGCCACCGCGCTCACCGACACCGCGTTGTCGCCGGAGATGACCTTCGCGCTGACGTTCTGGTCGGCGAAGTACGCGAGCGTGTCGGACGCGTCGGGACGCAGCCGCTGCTCCAGCACCACCAGCGCTGTGGGCCTCGCCTCCGCGGCCACGTCCGCCGCGTCGAGGTCGCCCGCCGCCCGCGCGAGCAGCAGCACCCGCAGGCCCTGCTCGTTGAGCTGCCCGATCTCGCCCAGCGTCGGGTCGGCCGCGGGGAGCAGCACATCCGGCGCGCCCAGCAGCCAGGTGGAGTTGTCGCCGTCGCCCTCGCTGAAGGCGGCGCCGCTGTACTTGCGCGCCGACGAGAAGGGCAGCGACTCCGTGCAGCGCCACTCCTCGCTGTCCGGATACGCGTCGATGATCGCCTGCAACGAGGCGTTCGGCCGTGGGTCGGACTCGCCGAGCGCGCCCAGCACCTTCCGTATGTACGTCTCGTCCACGCCGTCCAGCGGCCGCAGCTCCGATACGTCCATACCGCCCTCGGTCAGCGTGCCCGTCTTGTCGAGGCAGACCACATCCACCCGCGCGAGGCCCTCGATGGCGGGCAGTTCCTGCACCAGGCACTGCTTGCGGCCGAGACGGATGACGCCGATCGCGAAGGCGACCGACGTCAGCAGCACAAGGCCCTCGGGGATCATCGGGACGATGCCGCCGACGGTCCTGGCCACCGAGTCCTTGAAGTTGTTGTTCTTGACGACGAGCTGGCTGATGATGAGCCCGATCGAGGTCGGGACCATCATCCAGGTCACGTACTTGAGGATCGTGCTGATGCCGCTGCGAAGTTCGGAGTGGACGAGCGTGAAGCGGGAGGCCTCCTCGGCGAGCTGCGCCGCGTACGCCTCGCGCCCCACCTTCGTCGCCGTGAACGCCCCGCCGCCCGCGACCACGAAGCTGCCCGACATCACCGGATCCCCGGGGTGCTTGATGACCGGATCGGCCTCGCCCGTCAGCAGCGACTCGTCGATCTCCATGTTGTCGGCCTCGGCCACCTCGCCGTCCACGACGACCTTGTCGCCGGACCCGAGTTCGACGAGATCGCCGAGCACGATCTCGGACGTGGAGATCTCGGCTGCCTCTCCGTCGCGCCGTACCGTCGGCCTCGCCTCGCCGATGACCGCGAGCCCGTCGAGGGTCTTCTTGGCGCGCAGCTCCTGGATGATGCCGATACCGGTGTTGGCGATGATCACGAAGCCGAACAGGCTGTCCTGGATCGGCGCGACGAGGAGCATGATCGCCCACAGCACGCCGATGATCGCGTTGAAGCGGGTGAAGACGTTCGCGCGGACGATTTCGGTGGTGGAGCGGGAGCTGCGTACGGGAACGTCGTTGACCTCTCCGCGGGCGACCCGCTCGGCGACCTCGGCCCTCGTCAGCCCGGTGGCCGGGACTGCGATCGCGGACCGCGGCAGCTTCATCGGGTGTACGGGGTCGAGTTCGGAGCCCGCGTCGATGGTCGGTCCGCCGGGCTCGGGGCCGTCCGCGTCGATTCTCGCCCGCTGCGTCATGGTTTCGACGGTACGGCCGGAGGGGCCGGTTCACCCGCCGAGTGCGCCGGAGATCAGACCACGGTAGGACGCGAATGGTCCTGTGGCAGTACGGGCGCGGTACGGGTCACTTGCTTCAGTCGCTCGCAGCGGCAGAGGAACCCGGCTCCGCCGCCTCGGCGGCCTTCGCGCGCTTGATCGCCACGTCCCGCCTGCGTACGTACCAGATGCCGATCAGCCCGAGTCCGCCACCGGCCAGACAGGTCCACACCCACCACATCAGGTCACGGTCGTCGAACCAGCCGTAGAAGGGGATCTGGACGAGGAAGAGGACGAACCAGAGGATCGTGCCGCCGGTGATGGTGGCGACGACGGGCCCCTCCAGGGGCTCGGGTGCCTCGTGCTTGGGGGTCCACTTCGCCATGCGCACAGTGTAGGCGGCGCGTATGCCGAGGCCACGGGGCCGGTCGGCAGACGGGCAAGGGCCGGACAGGGGCCGGGCGGCCCAAGGGTCTACGCGCGGAGATAGAAATCTTTGCCTTATGTATTCATACTGAAACTGCTTAGAGATGACTGGTTTTGCTTGTTGGAAGACACAAGTCTGGCCAGTTTTTTACTGTCGCTGTTTTTTCCGTCCCCGCCCCCTCCCCGTATGACTGAGGTTCCGCATGCCCCCCTCGGCCACCGCCAAGGTCGACTCCGCAGACCGGCCCCCGGCTCCCCGTCGGCCGTCCGGCAGCCTGGACCGTTTCTTCAAGATCTCGGAGCGTGGCTCCTCGGTCGCCCGCGAGGTGCGCGGCGGATTCGCCACCTTCTTCGCGATGGCGTACATCATCGTGCTGAACCCGATCATCCTCGGCAGCGCGAAGGACATGTACGGCCATCAGCTCGACAGCGGCCAGCTGGTCACCGCCACCGTGCTGACCGCAGCCTTCTCCACCCTGCTCATGGGTGTGATCGGCAATGTCCCGATCGCGCTCGCGGCCGGCCTCGGTGTGAACACCGTCGTCGCCCTCCAGCTCGCGCCCCGGATGTCCTGGCCGGACGCGATGGGCATGGTCGTCCTCGCCGGCTTCGTTGTGATGCTGCTGGTCGCCACCGGACTGCGCGAGCGTGTCATGAACGCCGTGCCGCGCAGCCTGCGCAAGGGCATCGCGATCGGCATCGGCCTCTTCATCATGCTGATCGGCCTGGTCGACTCCGGCTTCGTCTCCCGTATCCCGGACGCCGCCAACACCCCCGTGCCGCTGCAGCTCGGCGTCGGCGGCCACCTCGTCGGCTGGCCGGTCCTCGTCTTCATCCTCGGCGCGCTGCTCACGCTCGCGCTGATCATCCGCAAGGTGCCGGGCGCGATCCTCATCTCCATCGTCGCGATGACGATCGTCGCGATGGTCATCGATGCCGTGGCGACGGTCCCGTCCTGGGGCCTGACCGCGCCCCAGTGGCCCGGCAACCCGGTGGCGTCGCCCGACTTCGGTCTGGTCGGCAAGGTCAGCCCGTTCGGCGGCTTCGGGAAGGTCGGCTACCTCACCGGCATTCTCTTCGTCTTCACCGTGCTGCTGTCCTGCTTCTTCGACGCGATGGGCACGATCCTCGGCGTCGGCGACGAGGCCAAGCTGCTGGACAAGGACGGCAGGCTGCCCGGCATCAACAAGGTGCTCTTCGTCGACGGCATCGCCGTCGCCGCGGGCGGCGCCACCTCGTCCTCGGCCTCCACCTGCTTCGTGGAGTCCACCGCGGGCGTCGGCGAGGGGGCCCGTACCGGCCTGGCGTCCGTCGTCACCGGTGCGCTGTTCACGGTGGCGCTGTTCCTCACACCGCTCGCCACGATGGTCCCGTCCCAGGCGGCGACGCCCGCGCTGCTGGCGGTCGGTTTCCTGATCCTGGCCGGTTCGGTCCGGGACATCGACTGGGACGACTTCACCGTCGCCGTGCCGGCCTTCCTGGCGATGATGATGATGCCGTTCACGTACTCGATCACCAACGGCATCGGCATCGGCTTCATCACCTTCAGCCTGCTGCGGCTGGCGGCCGGACGGGGCCGTGAGGTGCCCGTGGCCATGTACGTGGTGTCCGCGGTGTTCGTCTTCTACTACGCGATGCCCGCGCTGGGTCTCACGTAAGGCCGTAGAACTTCTCTGTCTCCTCGACGGCCGCCTGGAAGCGTTCGTCGAAGTCATCGCGGATGAGCGTCCGGACCACATAGTCCTGGACGCTCATTCCGCGTCTGGCGGCATGGTGCCTGAGCCGGTCGAGTAGCTCACCGTCTATCCGCAGGCTGAGGACTGTCGATCCCATATCAGCCAGGGTTGCCGGATGCCCGCGGCCGCTGTGTCACTTTCCGGATGTGGCTCACTCATATGAGTGACGAAATGATCTCCTGGCCGACGTTCTGGCCGACGTTCTGGCCGGCGAGTGGAGAACCGACTGGTCTTTAGGTTGGGTAATGAGTTATGCTAACAAACATGCCTGACCTGTCCCATGGCAGTGACGCCGACGTCGCCGCCGTGAACTCCCTGCGCTCAGCCGTGATGCGGCTGGGCCGACGCCTGAAGCATCAGCGCGTCGATGAATCGCTGAGCCCCACCGAGATGTCGGTGCTCGGCACCCTTGCCCTGTGCGGCCATGCCACCCCCGGTGAGCTGGCCCGCAAGGAGCATGTCCAGCCGCCGTCCATGACCCGGATCGTGGCGTTGCTCGAGGCCAAGGGACTGGTCCGGCTCGAGCCGCACCCCGACGACCGCCGGCAGAAGGTGGTCAGCCAGACCGAGCAGGCGGAAGCCATGCTCGAGGAGAGCCGCCGCAAGCGGAATGCCTGGCTGGCCTCGCTCGCCGAAGGGCTGGACGATGACGAGTGGGCCAAGCTGCGCGCAGCCGCCCCCGTACTGGAGAAGCTCGCACACCTTTAATCACCGCACCACAGAGGAGGCGAACCCTTTTGAGTACGGGACCCGGAGCAGACTCCGCACCCGCACCAGCCCCTACAACCATGTTCAGCTCGCTGAAGATCCGTAACTACCGGCTCTTCGCCACCGGGCAAGTAGTCTCCAACACCGGCACCTGGATGCAGCGCATCGCCCAGGACTGGCTGGTGCTGACCCTGACCGGATCCGCGTCCGCCGTCGGTATCACCATCGCGCTGCAGTTCCTGCCCATGCTGCTCTTCGGCCTCTACGGCGGAGTGCTCGCCGACCGGTTGCCCAAGCGCCGGCTGTTGCTGGCCACCCAGTTCGCGATGGGCCTCACCGGCCTGGCGCTCGCCGTGCTCACGCTCAGCGGCCATGTCCAGGTGTGGCACGTGTATCTCACGGCCTTCGTCATCGGCCTGGTCACCGTCGTCGACAACCCGGCGCGCCAGTCCTTCGTCGCCGAGATGGTCGGCCCGGACCAGCTGGGCAACGCGGTCAGCCTGAACTCCGCGAACTTCCAGTCCGCACGCCTCGTCGGCCCCGCAGTCGCCGGTGTGCTGATCACGGCTGTCGGCAGCGGCTACGCCTTCCTGCTCAACGGTCTGTCCTTCATCGCGCCCATCGCGGGCCTGCTGCTGATGCGCAACAGCGAGCTGCACAAGGTCGAGCGCGCGCCGCGCGGCAAGGGCCAGCTGCGGGAAGGACTGAAGTACGTCGCGGGCCGGCCCGAACTCATCTGGCCGATCGTCCTCGTCGGCTTCATCGGCACCTTCGGCTTCAACTTCCCGATCTGGCTCTCGGCCTTCGTCAACAACGTCTACCACTCCGGCGCGAGTACGTACGGACTGCTCAACACCCTGATGGCGGCCGGCTCCCTGGCGGGCGCGCTGCTCGCGGCCCGGCGCCGCACCTCGCGGCTGCGGGTGCTGGTCGGCGCGGCCGTGCTCTTCGGTGTCCTGGAGATCGTGACCGCGTTCGCACCGCAGTTCTGGATCTTCGCGGTGCTGATGGTGCCGATCGGGATGTTCGGCCTCACGGTCAACGTCACGGCCAACTCCAGCATCCAGATGGCGACGGAACCGGCCATGCGAGGCCGCGTGATGAGCCTGTTCATGATGGTCTTCGTGGGCGGTACGCCACTGGGCGCGCCCCTGGTCGGCTGGGTCACCGACACGTACGGACCGCGGATCGGCTTCGCGGCGGGCGGCACGGTGGCGCTGGTCGCTGCGATCGGAGTCGGCGTGATGCTCGCCCGTGTGGGCGGGCTGCGCCTCAAAATAGATCTGCGGCCGGGGCGCCGGCATCTGGAGTTCGTACCGAGGGAGCAGCTGGCGACAGCCGCCTGACCGTAACCCGTCGGGCTGCCTGGCCGGGACCGTCGGGCTGCCTGGCCGGGACCTGTCGGGCTGCCCGACCCGGACCGTCGAGGCTGACAGACTCGGGTCATGAGACTCTTCGCCGCCGTACTGCCGCCCGCCCCGGCAGTCGGCGAACTCGCTCTCGCCGTCGACCGGTTGAGGTCCCTCCCCGCCGCGGACCGACTGCGCTGGACCGGCCGGGAAAGCTGGCACTTCACGCTCGCCTTCATGGGCGAGGTGGAGGACGCGCTGCTGCCCGAGCTGCACGAGCGGCTCGGGCGGGCCGCCCGCAGGACCCACCCGTTGGCCCTGCGCCTCCACGGCGGCGGGCGGTTCGGGCAGCGGGCCCTGTGGGTCGGGGCCGCCGGCGGCCTGGAGGAGATGCGCCTGCTCGCGGAACGCGCCGACGCTGCGGCGCGGCGGGCCGGGATCGGCATGGAGGAGCACCGCCGCTATCAGGCCCACCTCACGATCGCCCGCAGCCGCGACGAGGCCGATCTGCGCCCGTACGTCGAGGGGCTGGACACCTTCGAGGGCACGCCCTGGGAGGTGGCCGAGCTCGCGCTCGTACGCAGCAATCTGCCGGTCAGCGGTGTACCGGGCGAGCAGCCGCGGTACGAGACGGTGGGCAGCTGGCCGCTGGGTGGCGGGACGGGGTCAAGTCCACCCGAACGGGCGAGTTAACCTCGTTCCGTGAATCCCAAGACCAGAAACCAGATCATGGCCGGTGTGCTTGTGCTGATGTTCGCGATCGTCGCCGTGGCGGCAGTGGTCGGTCAGTAGCCCTTGGGGCGTGCTGCGGGCGGCGGGACTTCTGGAAACACGCCCCAAGCCCTGACCGACCATGCCTGCGCCCGTCACCAGGCGAAGGCCTCCGGCGAGGGCCCAGGCCCCGGGAAGATCTCGTCCAGCGCGGACAGCAGTTCCTCGCTCAGCTCCAGCTCGACGGCGCGCAGCGCGGAGGCCAGCTGGTCCGCCGTACGCGGGCCGACAATGGGCCCGGTCACTCCCGGTCGGCTGAGCAGCCAGGCCAGCGCCACCTCGCCGGGCTCAAGGCCGTGCTTGCCGAGCAGGTCCTCGTACGCCTGGATCTGCGCACGCACCTCGGTGCTGGCGAGCGCGTCCGCCGAGCGTCCGGACGCGCTGCGCCCCGTCCCGCCCTCGCGCTCCTTCCGGATCACACCGCCGAGCAGCCCGCCGTGCAGCGGCGACCAGGGGATGACCCCGAGGCCGTACTCCTGCGCGGCCGGGATGACCTCCATCTCGGCGCGGCGCTCGGCAAGGTTGTACAGGCACTGCTCGCTGACCAGCCCGTACGAGCCGAGGCGGCGGGCCGTCTCATTGGTCTGGGCGATCCGCCAGCCGGCGAAGTTGGACGAGCCCGCGTAAATGATCTTGCCTTGCTGGATCAGGGTGTCGATCGCCTGCCAGGTCTCCTCGACCGGCGTGCGGCGGTCGATGTGATGGAACTGGTAGATGTCGATGTGGTCGGTCCGCAGCCGCTTGAGGCTCGCCTCGACCGCGCGGCGGATGTTGAGTGCGGAGAGCCGGTCGTAGTTGGGCCAGGCGTCGCCCTCGGGGCCCATGTTCGCGTAGACCTTGGTGGCGAGGACGACCTTGTCGCGACGGTCGCCGCCCTTGGCGAACCAGCTGCCGATGATCTCCTCGGTGCGGCCCTTGTTCTCGCCCCAGCCGTAGACATTGGCGGTGTCGAAGAGATTGATGCCTGCGCCGAGCGCGGCGTCCATGATCGTGTGGCTGTCGGCCTCGTCGGTCTGAGGCCCGAAGTTCATCGTCCCGAGGACGAGTCGGCTGACCTTGAGTCCGGTACGTCCGAGCTGTGTGTACTTCATGGGTACCAAGCCAACGCCTTGGAGCACGCTCCAGGCAAGGACGCCCGGTGGTCAGTCGCGGGGGAATTTCTCGGTGGGGAGGGTGAGACCGAGGGGGGTGTTGGTGAGGTCGACCGGCTGCCCGAAAGCGACCTTGGTCTCGGTCATGTAGTCCCCGTCCTTGGGCTGGGTGTGGAGGAGACACCTTCCGGTGTACGGGTCAACGATCAAGAAGACGGGGACTTCGGCGACGGCGTAGGCGATCTTCTTCGGGCCGTAGTCGTTGAGGGCGGTGCCCTTGGAAATCACCTCGGCGATGAACTCCACGTCCTCGAAGCGCCAGCGGTCCCGGCTGTCCGGCACCGCTCCCTCGCGGAGCTTTGCCACGTCTGGGCAGAAGCCGTTCTCCGGGCCGGGGAAATCGATGCGCACGTCCGACAGCACCTCGACATCCATGCCGAACTTGTCTTCCAGTGCTCTGACGATCCTGCGGATGATCTGCCAATGGACTTTCCGCTGCGGCGACATGAAGACGATTCCCCCGACGATCTCAACCTTGATTCCTTCGGGGACGGGCATCTGCTCAAGCCTCTCGAACCACTCGTCCAAGCGCTCGGCGCTGTCGTCGGCCATGTCGATCCTGCCGCTCTCTACGACGGTCATCGTGGCGCTCCTCCCCGCTGCAGCGGGGTCGCATGCAGCCGCGCAGTACAACGATACGCACGGTGACCGGGACACGCCGGTGTCGAGAAGGCGTCACGCGCCGCCGAACCAGCCCGCGGCGTCGAGCCGGAACGCCTCCGCCGGGACGACCGTACGCAGCGCCTCCTCCATCTCGACCACGCGCCGCGCGCCCAGCGTGCGGGCCCAGTCCGCGCGCAGTTCGTCGAAGATCGCGGCCGAACGGGTCAGCGCGTCGATGCCGTGCGGGGTGAGGCGGACGAGCTTGCGGCGGGCGTCGGCGGGGTCGTCGGCGCGTACGGCGTAGCCGAGTGCCACGAGCCGGTCGACCGTCTTGCCGGCCGCCTGCTTGGAGACGCCGAGCCGTCGTCCGATCTCGCTCGCGGTCGCGCCGCCCGTGCCGATCGCCTGCATGGCGAAGCCGTACACGGGCCGGGCGTCCGGGTGGCCCTGCTCGGCCAGCTCGGCGTGGAGCCGGTCGATCAGGGACCTGAACCCGGCGAAGAGGAGCAGGGGCAGCTCGTAACCCGGCGTGTCGGCAAGGCCGTTGCGCGCTTCGACAACCTGGTTTACCTTTTTATCGTCAACCACGTTGTCGATTATAGGAGTCACCACATGTTCACGGAACACACCCTGGAATCGGCTCCGGCCGCGTCGCGTCGTTCCATGGAGTCGACCATCAAGCACCTTGGCCATCTGCCGTCCGCGGTCGCCAAGCTCGCCGCGTCACCGCACCTGCTGGACGGCTTCCTGAAGCTCAGCGCCATGTTCGAGCAGACGACCTTGGAGCCGGTCGCGCGCGAGGTGGTCGTCATGACGGTCGCGACGCGCAACGAGTGTCATGTGTGCGTCGCCATGCACACCGGCAAGCTGCGGTCGCTGGGTGCGGCGGAGGAGTTGATCGCCGCACTGTGCGAGCAGAAGCCGCTCGACGACGAACGGCTGGATGCGGTGCGGAAGTTCGCGCTGGAGGTGCTGCGTACGACAGGGGGCGTGGGCGACGAGGAGCTGGGGGCGTTCCTGGCGCAGGGCTATACGGAGCAGAACGCGCTGGAGGTGGTCATGGGCATCGGCACGTACACGATGTCGATGTTCGCGAACAGGCTGACCAGGGCGTAGTGACGGGGCCGCCGCGGGTCACCCGTTCGGCGGCCCCGGCCCTGCGGGCGCGACGGCCCGCGGCGCATGGTGAGGGGACGGCCCGTCGAGTCGGACGAGGGAGCCCCATGACGGTTGCGGCAGCATCGCGGTCCGCGTGCGGGAGGCGTGGCCGCAGGGCCGCGCGGCCACGCCTCGCGCGACCGCACGGCTGGATTCGGTGCGTGGCCGGGGAGGGTCAGGACGTGGCGGTGATGGTCGAGCCGCAGTCGAAGCGGCTGGTGTTGCCGTTGACGGTGTTGCCGAGGCAGACGGTCAGCTTGACCGTGCGGTCTTCGACGAGGTTGCCGTGGTGGTAGGTCGAGCAGTTGCCGGCGTTCGGCGTGAAGTAGCGCTCGAAGCTTCCGGTGTACGGCACATCGTTGGGACCTGCGTACCAGGTGGCGGTGACCTTCAGCCAGACGCCGAGACCGTCCGCCTTGGTGTCGCAGGCTCTGAACTCGTCACCGTCGTCAGTGAAGGTGCCGTACGCGGTGCCGGAGGTGTGCGCGTAGGCGTACCAGGTGCTCGCGGCCTGGGCGCTGGAGACGTTGCCGAGGGCGATCGCGGTGGCGGCGCCGGCGACTGCGGCGATGCGGGTGAGCTTGCGCATGGTGTGGAGCCTTCCTGCAGGCGTTGTGATCGCGCCAGCGTAGTTCCGTTGGCTGATTTACAACAGACCTTTTTTGTCAAGGCAGTTGGTGTCCGGCAGCACGTACGGGGGGTGGCGATGCCGCGGCTGGATTTAGCCGGTGCCGGTCACAGTTCATGGGACCGGCCTTGTGTTCTTGAGGTGTGCATGCCGCAATGACCGCAGTCGCTGACTGCCCATCAGGCCCGGGGACCCCACCGCCCCAGGCCGCGCGCAGCGGCAGCCGGCGACGGCATCCCGTACACCCCCACATGAAGGCGGGACCCCATGAAGCACGGCAGACTCGGATTCGGCGTATTAGTGAGCACCGGCGTACTGGCCGCAGGCGCGCTCGTGATGGCACCAGCCGCGAACGCGGTGACGCCGGACACCGCCACCATCTCGTTCGACTGCGGATCGTTCGGCTCGGGCACGGCGACGCTCACCGCCACTCAGGACGGGACGGCCGCGACCATCAGCCTGTCCACCTCGGCCATCAAATCACCCATCGACATCGGAGCGAACTCGGTCAAGTCGACGCTCACGCTGACCAAGAACGGCTCCGGAGAATCGACGTTCACCGGTAATTCCAACCCGGCGATCCCCGCCGGGGGCGATGTGTCCACCGGGCCGCTCACCGGAACGGTCGCCTCGGGAGACAGCCTGGAGGCCAAGTCTCTGCAGGTCGTCGTCTTCGGCATCACCGCGACCTGCAATGCCACTTCGGCGCAGGTTCCCGGTCCGTTCGTGTTCTGACCGCCGGGTGTCGGCTCGGGGCGGCGTCACGTACCCGAGTGGCGCCGCCCCTACTGCGCTGCCTGCGTCCGGTACCGGCCCGGGGTCGTACCGAAGAGTCGGCTGAAGGCGTGGGAAAGCGCGTACGGCGAGCCGTAGCCGACCCGGCGGGCGATGGTGTCCAGCGGCTCCTGGGTGTCGCGCAGCAGGGCGGCCGCGCGGGTCAGCCGCCACCATCCCAGGTAGGCCATCGGCGGGCGGCCGACCAGGGTGGTGAATCTGCGCGCGAGCGTGGCCCGGGAGACGCCGACCTGGGCGGCGAGCCGTTCGTTGCTCCACGCCCCGGCGGGGTCCTCGTGCAGGACCCGCAGGGCGGCGGCCACCACCGGGTCCTTCAGCGCGGCGGGCCAGCCGGCGGCGCCGGCGGCTCCACCGTCCGTCGTCCAGGCCCGCACCATGTCGAGCGCTGGGTCGACGGACACGGACTACGGATGGCCGCGCCTCCACCACCGCCCGTGCACCGCTCCGGCCAGGCGGCGCTGTGGGAAGGTACCCACCGCATCGACGCCAACCTCACGCTCGAGTCCGCGCACGGCCATACGCCGGGCTCGGCAGTGCTGAGGCTGGCGTCCGGGAGCGACCGGGCGGTGTTCGTCGGCGATCTGCTGTACAGCCCGGTGCAGATTCTCGAACCGTCCTGCAACAGCTGCTTCGACGAAGACGCGGAGCGCGCGGCGGCGAGCAGGAGGAGCGTCCTCGAACGCGCGGCGGACGAGGGGGAGTTGGTGGTCCCGGCGCACTTCGGTGGAGCGGGCGCGGTGGAGGTCCGTCGCGACGGGTCCAAGTTTGCGATCACCAGGTGGGCGGCGTACGCCTGACGGTCTCGATGAGGGCGGTCCAGGCGGTGGGGGAGAGGGCGAGGGCGGGGCGGGTGGTGTCCTTGGAGTCACGGACGTGGATGGTGGCGGGGCAGGTGGCCACCTCGACGCACTCGCCCTGGTCGCTGCTGTAGCTGCTCTTGAACCAGTCGACGGCGACTTCGACGCATTCGCCCTGGTCGCTGCTGTAGCTGCTCTTGAACCAGTCGAGGTTCGTGGTCAAAGCGCCTGTGCCACCTGTTCGATCAGCTTCGCGGACCCTTCGGGAGTGAGCGCCTGCCCTGACGCGCTGACGCCGGTCGCCACGGCCCCGTACCGCCCGCCCAGCCCCCACGCCTCGTGCATCGCCCCCGCGAACGCCCCCGCCAGTTTGTGTTCGCCCGTCGGGCCCGGGTGTGTCCCGTCGTACGTGTCCGTGTCGAGGGCGTACGACTCCGGGGGCGACGCCAGCAGAATCGGCGAGGCCGCGGTGTCCAGGTCTGCGACCGCCTTCGCCAGGAGTTCGTTGAAGCGGGCGCACTCCGCCGCGAACGGGGCGTCCGACCGGGCCCGTATGTTCGGGATGACCGGCAGCAGGACCATCCGCACATGCGGGTTGGCCGCGCGGGCCTCGGTAATGAACTGGCGGGCGTTCAGGGCGGTTTGGGTGCTGTCCGTGTAGAAGCCGAGGTCTATCAGGCCGAGCGAGACCAGCAGGATGTCGGCCTTCTCCGCCGCGACCGTCTCCCGGATCAGCGGAGCCATGTGCAGCCAGCCTTCGCCCCAGCCGGACAGGTGGCGGCGGGCCTCGGCGGGGAAGGCGGGGTCGGCGTACGCGTACGACACCGGCGTGTTCGCCACCGTGTCGTACAGCTCGGTCCGCGGGCCGACGATCTCGTGCGGGCCGTCGAAGGATGTGCTGAGGTGCTGCCACATGCGGTAGCGCCAGCTGTAGTCGCCGGCGCGTCCGATGGTCATGGAGTCGCCGACGAACATGAAACGCATGGGGGTCATCATGTCGGATCAAGCCGCGCATCTGCGATGTGAGGCTGGCCACGGCGGCCACGGCGGCCACGGCGGCCACGGCGGCCACGGCGGCAAGGGCGACAACGGCGGCCACGGGCGGCGGTAAGGGCGACGCCGTCGGCGGCGCGAGCTGATCACATCGGCGCGAGATGGCAGGCTGGGGGGCATGCGTTCGCTTCCGTACGTCACCGGTTCCGCCGCCATCGGAGTTGCCGCCGCCGTCGTGCTGCTCGCCGCGGGCCCCGCCGCCTCCGACGACTCCGACGACTCCGGCTTCACGATCAAGGACCCGAGGATCACGGAGTCCAGCGGGCTCGCGGCCAGTCGCGCGCACCCCGGGATCTACTGGACGCACAACGACCAGGATGAGCCGCGCGTCTTCGCCGTCGACTCCAAGACCGGCGAGACTGTCGCGACGGTCACTATGCAGGGAGTCGGGAAGCCCCGCGACATGGAGGCCATCTCGGTCGGGCCCGACGGGAACGTGTATGTGGGCGACATCGGCGACAACCTCAACGGCAGCTGGGACCACGTCTGGATCTACAAGTTCCCCGAGCCGAAGGCCCTCAAGGACATGACCGTCCGGGCGACGCAGTACACCGTCAAGTACGCGGACGGCGCGCGCAACGCCGAGGCGCTGATGGTCCATCCCAAGACCGGCCGGGTCTACATCGCATCGAAGAACGACGGCGGCGGCGGACTGTACGAGGGCCCCGCCACACTCACCGCCTCCGGGACCAATGTCTTCCGGCGGATCGGGGAGGTGCCGTGGGTGACGGACGGGGCCTTCTCGCCCGACGGCAAGGAGCTGGTGCTGCGCTCGTACTTCAGCGCGCGCGGATACGTGTGGAAGGACGGCAAGCTCGGCGCGGACCACCGGGTGAGCGCGCCGCTTCAGGGGCAGGCCGAGTCGGTCACGTACACGCTGGACGGGAAAGCGCTGATGTTCGGCTCGGAGGGGAAGCAGAGCGGGGTGGAGCGGGTCCCGACCGGCAAGGACTCCGCTTCGGACGCGGACAGCAAGTCGCCGTCCAAGGGCGGGGGTTCGGCCGCCGGAAGCGATGGCGGCAACAAGAGGACCTTCACGTACGGGCTGATCGTCCTCGCCGGCGCCACCGCACTTGTCCTCGGTGCGAAGCGTCTGCTGCGGCGCGGCTGACCGTCGTGCCTCCCGATGACGCTGACGCCCGACCGGTGCCACGAATGGTCACTCGCCGAGCGGGCGTACCTCGCGCGGCCGTCATCAGCGGCTGAGCCGAGAGCCTGTCGGCCGTCTCGAGCAGGGTCTGAGGGGGCTCACCTGCTGCCGCAGACATGCGGGCCTCCTGGTGGCTGGTGTCGAGACCATCACCGTGGGCCGGTGGACCACCGTGTGTCCGGTGCGCGGCCCGTCACTCGCACGTGTGAGTGCACGCCGTACAGGTGACACGATGCCCGTCGCGCCCGGCGCCGCAGCAGACGGCAGACGAGTCCTCCTGGACAGCGAGGGAGGGCAGCACGCCCGCGGTGGCCCATCCGGGGCCGAGTGCGCACAGACCAGGGGCCCGGACGCGACACGCGTCCGGGCCCCTCGTCGTACAGCTTTCGGTTACAGCTTCTCGATCACGTAGTCGATGCACGCCGTCAGCGCCTCGACGTCCGCCGGGTCGATCGCCGGGAACATCGCCACGCGCAGCTGGTTGCGGCCCAGCTTGCGGTACGGCTCGGTGTCGACGATGCCGTTGGCGCGCAGCGCCTTCGCGACCGCCGCCGCGTCGATCTCGTCCGCGAAGTCGATCGTGCCGATGACCTGCGAGCGCTTCGCCGGGTCGATGACGAACGGCGTCGCGTACTTGGACGCCTCGGCCCAGCCGTACAGCGTCCGCGAGGACGTCGCCGTGCGCCGGACCGACCAGTCCAGGCCGCCCTGGCTGTTCAGCCAGGTCAGCTGCTCGTTCAGGAGGAAGAGCGTGGCCAGCGCCGGAGTGTTGTACGTCTGGTTCTTCAGCGAGTTGTCGATCGCCGTCGGGAGGCTGAAGAACTCCGGGACATGGCGGCCCGAGTCGTGGATACGGGCGGCGCGCTCGAGTGCGGCCGGGGAGAAGACGCCGATCCACAGGCCGCCGTCGGAGGCGAAGGACTTCTGCGGGGCGAAGTAGTAGACATCCGTCTCGGCGATGTCGACCGGCAGGCCGCCCGCGCCGGAGGTGGCGTCGACCAGCACCAGCGAACCCTCGTCCGCGCCCGCGACACGCTTGATCGGGGCCGCGACGCCGGTCGAGGTCTCGTTGTGTGTGAAGGCGTAGACGTCGACACCGGCCTCGGCCTCCGGGTCCGGGTGCGTGCCCGGGTCGGAGGAGATGACGGTCGGCTCGGCCAGCCACGGCGCGAGCTTCGCGGCCTTGGCGAACTTGGAGGAGAACTCGCCGAAGGCGAGGTGCTGCGACTTGTTCTCGATCAGGCCGTACGTCGCGATGTCCCAGAAGGCGGTGGAGCCGCCGTTGCCCAGGATCACCTCGTAGCCCTCGGGGAGCTGGAAGAGGTCGCGTACGCCGTCGCGCACCGCGCCCACCAGGTTCTTCACCGGGGCCTGGCGGTGGGACGTACCGAGGAGAGAGGTGCCGGTGGCGGCCAGGGCGTCCAGCGCCTCCGTACGCACCTTGGAGGGGCCCGCGCCGAAACGGCCGTCGGCGGGCTTGATGTCAGCGGGAATCTGGATCTCAGCCACGTTCGGGAGCGTATACCGGTCCGGGGGCAGGACGGATACGCGGTCCGGCGGATGAGACGGCCGTCTCGGCCGCCGGGGGCCCGCTGAGCTGCGCGTCAGTCCTTGTGGGGCAAGGACAGCGCGTGCATGTGCTCGATCAGCGCGAGCAGTACGAACTTGCTGGAGGAGTGGTCCCGGGCGTCGAACTCCATCAGCGGTACTTCGGGCCCGAGAGCGAGCGCCTCGCGGATCTGCTCGTCGCTGTGGAACGGGCCGCCGAAGTCGTTCACGGCGACGATGAAGGGCGTGCCGTTGTGTTCAAGACGGTCGATCGCGTACCCGGCGTCGTCGAGGCAGCGGGTGTCGACGAGGACGACCGCGCCGAGCGTGCCGGCGAAGACGCGGTCCCAGAGGAACCAGAAGCGTTCCTGGCCGGGGGCGCCGAAGAGGTACAGGACGCTGTTTTCGTCGATCGTGATCCGGCCGAAGTCGAAGGCGACGGTGGTGTCGGATTTTTTCCGTACGCGGGTCGTGTCGTCGAGGCTGCGGCCGGCGCGGCTCATCACCTCCTCCGTGTGCAGCGGACGGATCTCGCTGACGGAGCGGACCATGGTCGTCTTGCCGACTCCGAAGCCGCCTACGACGACGATCTTCAGAGTGTTGACGGTCGTCCCGGCGAGCGTGGGGTGGGGCTGCGCCGGGGGGACCGCTCGCGTGACGCGGGTCATCGGTTTTCGTCGGTGCCGGTCATCGAGTGTTGCCTTCCGGGGGTGGCGGTGGCAGTAACTGGAGCCGCTTGTTCCTGATCAAGTTGTCGTCACTATAGGAGAGTTGCCGATCGCATTGGGAAGTTCTTGTGGGGTTTCGTTGCGGGCGGTGCGGCGCAGCGTGCGCAGCTGGCACGTTTCCTTCCGGTGTGACGAGAGAGACAGGGGCATCCTGAGACACATGGCTGAACAGCGACAGGGACGGTGGGGCGGGCGGGGCGGCCGGGGCGGCCGGGGCGGGCGGGACCGCCGGGAGGCGGGCGAACTGGCGCGCGCGCTCACCCGGGCGGTGCGCGGCGAGGTGGACTTCAGCGCGGCCGCGCGGGCGCTGATGACCATGGACGCGTCCAACTACCGGCGTGTGCCGGTCGGCGTCGTCGCGCCGCGCGACGCCGAGGACGTGGCCGCCGCCCTGGAGGTGTGCCGACGGCACGGGGTGCCGGTGGTGCCGCGCGGCGCCGGGACCTCCATCGCAGGTCAGGCCACCGGCATCGGTGTCGTCCTGGACTTCACCCGCCATATGACGGCGGTGGTGGCGGTGGATGCGGCGGCGCGTACGGCGGTGGTGCAGCCGGGCGTCGTCCTGGACACCCTGCGGGACGCCGTACGGCCGCACGGGCTGACGTTCGGACCCGACCCGTCCACGCACAGCCGCTGCACGCTCGGCGGGATGATCGGCAACAATTCGTGCGGCTCGCACTCGGTGGCGTGGGGTACGACCGCCGACAACGTGCGGAATCTGTCCCTGCTCACCTACGGCGGCGCGGAACTGCGGCTCGGGCAGGGCTGGGAGGGCGGCGCGCCGACGGGGCTGCGGGAACTGGTCGACCGGAATCTGGCGCTGCTGCGGACCGGGTTCCCGGACGGGCTGCCGAGGCGTATCTCCGGCTACGCGCTGGACGCTCTGCTGCCCGAGAAGGGCGTCGATCTGGCGCGGGCCCTCTGCGGCAGCGAGGGCACGCTGGGCGTGCTGACCGAGGCGACCGTACGGCTGGTCGAGGCGCCGCGCGCACGGGCGCTGGCCGTGCTCGGCTACGCCGACGAGAGCGCGGCGGCGGATGCGGCCCCGGGCCTGCTGGCGTACCACCCACTGACCGTCGAGGGCATGGCCGAGGACCTGGTGCGGGACGTGCGGGGGCTGCCGCGCGGCGGGGCCTGGCTCTTCGTGGAGACGGGCGGCGACAACGCGGCCGAGGCGCGGGCGCGGGCGGACGGCATCGTGCGGGCGGCGGAGGCGCTGGACGGCACGGTGGTGGACGACCCGGCCGGTATGCGGGCGCTGTGGCGGGTGCGGGAGGACGCGGCGGGGACGGCGACCAGGACCGCCGACGGCGGTGAGGCGTGGCCGGGGTGGGAGGACTGCGCGGTGCCGCCGGCCCGGCTGGGCGCGTATCTGCGGGACTTCCGCGCGCTGCTCTCCGAGCACGGTCTGCGCGGTACGCCGTACGGGCACTTCGGGGACGGCTGTATTCATGTCCGTATCGACTTCGACCTGATGAGTGCGGAGGGAGTACGGGCCTTCCGGCGGTTCTCCGAGGAGGTGGCGGAGCTCGTGGTCGCGCACGGCGGCTCGCTGTCGGGGGAGCACGGCGACGGTCAGGCCCGCGCGGAGCTGCTGCCGAAGATGTACGGCGACGAACTGGTCGGGCTCTTCGGCCGGTTCAAGGACCTGTGGGACCCGGCGGGCGGTATGAACCCGGGGATGCTGGCCCGCCCGGACCGCCTCGACGCCAACCTCCGCTTCGAGGTGCTGCCGAAGAAGCCGGTGGAGGTCTCCTTCGGCTATCCGCACGACGGCGGGGACTTCTCGGTGGCGGTACGGCGATGCGTGGGCGTCGCCAAGTGCCGTGTCGCCGGGCCGAGTTCAGGTACGGACGTGATGTGCCCGTCGTTCCGCGCCACGGGCGAGGAGGCCCACTCGACGCGCGGCCGCGCCCGGCTGCTGCACGAGATGCTCGCGGGCGAGGTCGTCCGTGACGGCTGGCGCTCGGAGGAGGTACGGGACGCGCTGGATCTGTGCCTCTCCTGCAAGGGCTGCCGGAGCGACTGCCCGGTGGGCGTCGACATGGCCACGTACAAGGCGGAGTTCCTGCACCACCACTACGCGGGCCGGCGGCGGCCGGCCTCGCACTACGCGATGGGGTGGCTGCCGGTGTGGCTGCGGGCGGCGGCGCCGTTCGCGCGGGTGGCCAACGCGGCGGCCGGGGTCCGGCCGCTGGCCGCGCTCGCGAAACGGCTGGGCGGGATCGCGCCGGAGCGCGAGCTGCCGAGGCTCGCGCCGGTGACGTTCCGGCGCTGGCTGCCGGAGCACATGGGCGACCGGACGGCGGTCTTCGCGACCGGCCGTACGGCCGTGCTGTGGCCGGACACCTTCACCGACCATCTGTCGCCGTCCGTGGGCCGGGCGGCGGTGCAGGTCATGGAGTCTGCGGGCATCGGCATCGCCCTGCCGCCGGGCCGGGTCTGCTGCGGACTGACGTACGTCTCCACGGGCCAGCTCGATCGGGCCCGTACGGTCATGCGCCACACGCTGGACACCGTGGAACCGCTGCTGGAGCTGGGCGTCCCGGTCGTCGTACTGGAACCGAGCTGCGCGGCGGCCCTCAAGACGGATCTGCCGGAGCTCCTGTCCGACGACCCACGGGCGGCCCGACTGGCCTCGTCCGTTCGCACCTTTGCCCAGGCCCTGGAGGAGTGCGCCCCGGACTGGACCCCTCCCCGGATCGACCGCCCGGTGGCGGGCCAGACGCACTGCCATCAGCACGCGGTCCTGGGCGACGCGGCGGACCGCCGACTTCGCGAACGCGCGGGTCTGGAGGGCGAGTTGAGCGGCGGCTGCTGCGGACTCGCGGGCAACTTCGGCTTCGAGCGGGGCCACTACGAGGTGTCGGTTGCGTGCGCGGAGGACCAGCTGCTGCCCGCAGTGAGGGCGGCGGGCGAGGGCGCGGAGATCCTGGCGGACGGTTTCTCCTGCCGTACGCAACTGGACCAGCTGGAGGGACGGCGGGCGCGGCATCTGGCGGAGGTGCTGGCGGAGGGGCTGGACGGCTGACCGATTATTGGGGCCACGACTTGCCGGGGCCGGGCAATGGTGAAGGAATCATGTGAGATGCGGCAGAACACCGATGGACAAAAAACCCAGTTGCTAGGTTGACGTGGAAGTTGCCGTCCAGCAGACGGGCGTACGGGGACGAGGCGGATAACGGGGAAGGGATCCACCCATGGCGTGGGACGAATGGGAGCAGCTGAAAGCACAGGCGGCTGAGAAGGGCTCCACGGGAATGCGGCTCAATCAATTGCCTGCGGATGCCGGGGGTGGTGGGAAGGGTGATTTCGTCGCCTACCAGGACGACTTGGGCGCCGTCGGTCATGAAGCCTTCATTCTGCATGATCACCTCGGCAAGCAGGCGGACATCGCCGGCGCGGGTATGGACAAGCACGGTGCCGGGTCGACCATGCAGGCCGCCGGCAATCTCAAGATCCACAACTTCGCTTTTGGTTCCGCGCTGGAGACAACGGTGACCGTGTGGGACACCCAGATGAAGACGCTCCTGCAGGCCTGCGCGCACATCTCCAATCACCTCAACTACTCCAAGAAGACGCACGCCAACAACGATGCCCAAATCGGAAACTCGTTCCGTCATCGCGATGGCTCCGCTGTGGCCGTGTCAGAGATTGACAAGTACTTCAAGTAAGGGAGACGGCGGTGGCCAGCCTCACTTTCATGGACGTGGCCCAGGTCGACCTCGGCAAGCTCGGCACAGCCGTATCGGACTGGAAGAAGACTGTCGACAATCTGCAGAAGCTTGCGAAGAGCGCAGACTCTGGCATGGTCGCGAAGTCGGAATCCGCTCGCTGGGCGGGGGAAAACGCGACCGTCACACGAGAGTTCATCAAGAAGACGGCAAAGCAGTTCGACGACGCGCACGCGGAGGCCAAGAGCATCTGGACACTTCTTGACGACGCCCATACGGAACTCGTCGCGATCCAGAAGAGCATGAAGACCGCAGTCGATGTGGATGCGCCCAACCTGGGTGTCAGGATCGAGGACATCGGTGGCGGGGCAGTCCGGTGGTACTTCCCTCACATACGGGGGGACAGTGACGAACGCACACAAAATCAACTCGATGCAGCACAGGAACTGGCCGACCGGATCACGGGGTTGATAGCTCATGCCGCGGAGATCGACGCCAACATGGCCAGGGCACTCGGCAGAACCAACAAGAATGACCCCAACGACTTCAGTAGCAACAACTACGCATCGTTGGACGACGCCGAGAAGGACCGGGCGCTCGAACTGGCCAGGCTCGGCCGGAAGATGAACGACAAGCAGTTCGCCGAGTTCAACAGCATCATGAAGTACAACACGAAGGACCCCGAGTTCGCAGACGCGTTCTATACGGGCCTGGGCGGGCCCAAGCAAGCGTTGGAATTCTTCGGCCAGATGTCCATCGACAGCGCCCACGGGGACAACAAGGCGCGTCTGGAGTTGACCAAGGAACTCCAGCGCAACATGGGCCTCACCCTGGCGACAGCCACCGACCCGGATCACAACCCCGGGTACCTCAAGGACTGGGGTGCGCAGTTCCGTAAGCTTGGAACCCAGCAGATTCCGCTCGAGAAGTACGGCAGGGACTCGCCTCCCTTCGGCTACCAGCTGCTCGGCGGGATCATGCGTTATGGGAACTATGACCCGAAGTTCCTGAACCCCATTGCTGAACACGTGATTCAACTTCAGCAGAAGGACCCGATCCTCTTCGCCCACTCGAAGAGCGAGTTCGGCACGAATCTGTATAACCCGTCGGGCAAGGAGGGTGCCGGCTTCGACCCGGTTCCCGGGGTGCTGGAGGCTCTTGGGCACAGTCCGGAAGCCGCGAAGCAGTTCTTCACGGCGGAGCCCACGGCCTACAACGAGGACGGGAGCGTCAAGGGCGGAGCTGCCGACCTCGGCAAGGTCAAGAATGAGGCCATCACCAACTACCTGGACTACTTCACCAACGAGGACTACAAGGGATTCCCGGGCGACATCAACGGTCACTTCAACCCGGACGCAATACAAAAGGCCACGAACTACGTGCCCGACGCGCTTGGGCACGCCCTGGAGGCGGCCACCCTCGGACATGCCTACGACGACCCGACGCCCAAGCTGGTCAGAGACGAAGACTCCGAGGCCATCATGAAGTCCGTAGTCGAGAAGTATGGTGACGCCGACTTGCTCGACCGCCAGGAGGTGCTCTCCGACAGTCTTGGCCGGATGGGAGCGGGCTATGTCGACGACATCAACTGGGCTTTGAACGACAACGATTCGACGAGCATGTTCGCTCCTCAGCGCGACCCAGCAGATCACGCCGAATTCGGCCGGGACGGTGCGCGAAACTTCCTCAACGCGCTGGGCAGGCATCCGGATGCCTATGCGGAGCTCTCGAACGCCGAGAAGATCTACACGACCAGTGTGCTCGACGCCCAGGTCGGCGACAACGGAACGATCAACCAGGCCCATGCCCGAGAGGCCGTACGCACCGGCGGTGAGGTGCAGGGCATGCTCGACGAGTCACGTGCCGACCAGGTCAAGGCCGACGGTCTGGCGAAGGACGAGGCTTACAACAAGGCCCTGGAAAAGCGGGCGGGCTGGATCGAGTTCGGCACGGGAGTGGGGATCGCCGCAGGCGCCGCCTTCCTTCCCCCTGTCGCAGCCGCAGGCGTTGCCGCTACCTTGATCCCGGTCATCACGGATGCGGGAACGGGAGCTCTTGAACAGCATCTCGGAAACGTGATCGGCGACTGGAGCGAATCCAAACAACAAGACAGTGGTGACGACGTCCTGAAGCAGCGGCTCGCCATTTATGACGCCGGTGAGGCCACATCGGAAGCTCCGATGAGAGAGTTCATGAAGCTCCATGGGATCGAGCGTGACAGCGAATTTGGCGGCGACTTGGAGGAAGCGCTGAACAGCGGTTACGACAAGGGGAGTAATCGTGCGGCCCACATGGCCAAATCCTGAACAGTAGACTCGGTTACGGGCTGAAAGTGGTTCACATGACATTCCCGGTGAGGCAAGTTGGCGCGATATTGCTTGCCCTGCTTACTCCTCTTGTCCTCGCGGCGTGCGACTACGGCAAGGATGAGCCCGATCACGGCAAGGATTCAGTGAGCTCCAAGCAGCTCTGCGATGGAGCCTTTTCGGCTGACGCAGGTCAAGCGATCGAAACCGTCTCCGGCGTGAAGGAGTTCTCGCAACTCTCCTCGGAGGGTGACCTGCAAGATGTTGCCAAGAGCATCGTCGAGGATTACTCGACCTCGGCCGACACCTGGGCGAAGGACCATATTCTATGCAAGGTGTACACAGTCCAGTCCGGTGCGGCGTTCGACCTGGAGATCGCCTATTCTCTGACCGACGAGAAGAATGTGGCAGTCGGTGGCGATGATCCGAAATTCACGAAGTACAAAATTGGCCGAAAGGCATTTGCCAAGGCCGATAAAGCCATTCTTTACAACGAGTGCGTAAGTAAGAAACTGTCAGGCAGTGAGGGTTCTCCGGCGATAATTCGGGGTGAGCTCAAGTATCGTACTGAGCCTGAAAGAAATTCCCAGAAGGTTCGTGAGAACAGTTTGACGATCCTGAATTCAGCTTCCCTCGCACTCGCGAAGAACCTGGGTTGCGAGAAGAATGGGCAGCTCGTGGCCAAGCCCGCCCTGACACCGGCGTCCTGACGGCTGACCGGTTATGGGAGGGGCAGCTCGACGATGTGTGGCGGGTCCTGAGTGAAGTCGCTGTACCGCACCCAGGTCGGCCGTACCCGCACATGGGTGATGCCGGGCCAGGTGAGACGGTCCCGGCCGTCGGGATACGCGGCGAAGTAGCACTGCTGAAGGCGTTCGAGCTCGGGGCCGGTGGGGAAGTCCGCCACGCCCTCGATCTGCATGGTGATCGCGTCGTCCCAGCCGATCACGAGCGCGATGCGGGGGTCGGTACGCAGGTTGAAGCACTTGCGGGTCGTCTCGACGGTGTCAAAGACGATCTCGAGCTCGTCACTGACCGCGAACCCGACGACCGCGGCCTGGGGTGCTCCGTCCGGGGTCACTGTCGCCTGGACGGCAAGCTTGTACCTGCGAAGGAACCACAACAGCTCGTCGCGCTTCATACGGCCCTGCCTACCACGGACATGACCGGGGGGCCTGCTGTCTCACTCATATGCGGGCGGGGCGGGCAGGGCGTCAGGTCGTCAGGCGACGCCGTCCGGCACCGGGTCGCCGACATGTCGGCCCGCAGCATCGTCCTGCAGGCCGTCGGTCCTCAGGTCGCGCTGATCGTGGGGCGGGACGGCGTGGTGCGGGTCCGGGATCTGGCTGGGTGATCCAGCGGCCGGAATCCGGGCGGCAAGGTGGAATCATCGAGGACCTACACCTTGCTTTCCGGCCTCTTGATCGATGATGCTCAGATTCGATAGCCGCTGAAGGGAATGGAGATCTCCAGGGCGAGGTCGCGCCATGCGAGGTACTGGCCGATGTCGGGGGATTCGACCAGCTCACGGTTGATCTGCGTCCCGTCCGGCCGGTAGTTCAGGTGCACCACGGTCGTTTCGTCGAACATCCAGAAGTCCTGATTCGGCAGCTCGACTTCCCGTTCCGTCACGTCCACGATCCGGTAGTCCTCCCCGGCCTCGACATTTCCCGGGATGCCCCACCCGAAGAGGTAGCGGCTGTAGTCCGTCAACGGCCTGCCGACCAGTTTGGCCCGGGTCCAGGTGAGGCCCGACGACGTTTGCGCCCGGATCGTCTGGTGCCAAATTGCATTGAAGTCGACCGGCTTGGACTCACCGGCGAGGAAACTACGGAACGTCTCGGCCTCCGTTGGCATCGTGTACACCTGGTGCACCTCGAGCCGGAACGCGGAGCGCTTGAAGTTCCGGAAGTACGCCTTCCATTCGGCACCGTCCAACAGGACAGGGCCGGAGCCATCAACGGACACGGGGCAGCCTCCTTCTCATCTAGCAAGTGGGGCAGGGGATATCGGGCGAGGTGCGGTTGGGGGAGCACGTCACCAGGGCCAGTGACAGGAATGCCGGACGTTCGAGGTAGAGGCCCACGGACAGGTCGCCGCCTCGACCAAGATGCTCAGCAGCGGAGTTGATCAGCGCAGTGATGCGCGTGGTGTCCCGGTCCGATGGGGAAGCGAAGCGTGGCGCGTACTCGGTCAGTCGCTCACCGAGCCATTCCGCAGCCCTCTTCGGCTCGTCCCACGTCCCACGGATCATTGCCTGGGGCTTCATGAGCCAGTGGGCCGTCTCGAGGGGTGGCAGATCGGATACGGGGAAGTCGGCGAGGATGTCGCGGTACCGCTGGATCAGCTCCGGCTTGCTGCCGGCCGGAGGCGGATCGCGGTGTGGGGGGCGGCGCAGGCCTTCCTGGTCGAACCGTTGCTTCGGACCGGTCCAGAGGTAGCCGTGATGGTGCAACTGGCACCCCGTTCGGTGTGGTTGGAGGCCTCGGCCCCTGGGGGCGGGGGCCGAGGCCGGCTGGGGTGCTTCTAGGCCGAGAGGCCGAACCGCTCGGGCGCGATCCCGGCGGCGTCCAGCTCGGCCGTGGTGAAGCGCAACGGCTCCATGCCTGGCCGCTTGCTGTCACCCAGCGCCCAGGCATCCCGGCCGATCCGGGCGAGGGTCACGCAGGTCTCGCCGTCGGGGTGGGTGTTGCCGCCGCATGCCTTGGCGAATGCGGCGCAGTCGATGGCGAGCGCGTACAGGTCGGTTCCGTTTTGCATGGGTGTGCCTTCCTCATCGTTTGTCGGCCACCGGGCGTGGCCGTCCCCCGCCCGTGCCGGGCGGAAGTTGTGGTGGTGCGGGCCCCCCTCAGGCGGAATGGGGGAGCTTGGACACGACGGTGACGCCGGGGCCGCGGGCAATGACCGAGGCGTGGAGGAGCGCTTGCAAGGTCGACCTGGGGCCGCCGATGGCGTCGGTCAGACGCTCGTTCAGCAACTCGGCTTCGGAGGGTAGGAGGACCATTTCCGTGTCCGCCGTGTGCCGACCGTTCTTCGTCAGCCAGATGGGAATACGGACGTTCCCGTCGTCATCCTTGTAGGCGGGGCGACTCGGAATGGGGTCCATTCGCCAGCCCTTGGTAATGGGCGGCTGGTCAGACATCTCTTGCGGCATGGGTTCATCGTGGGGCCAGCAGAGAGGACGCTCTAGTCTGTTTCCTGTTCCCGCAAGAATCCGTCCCGGATGGCCTCGATCATGCTCCTCATTGCATCGCCGGACAGCGCCATGTGCTCGAAGCCCTCGTACTTCTGTACGTAGAGGGCAACGTCCCTTGGATCGGTCACGACGACCTCGGCGTGAACGGTTTCTACGGTGACCATGCGGTCATCTCGGATCACAAAGGCGTGGTTGGCTATGTCGTGCTGCCGCGCTTCCAGAGGAACTATGCGGATGTCCACGTGGGGGAGCCTGGACATGAAGATGATCCGGTCCAGCTGTGCGGCCATCATCTGTGCTGCGACAATCCGCCAGCGGAGAACAGGTTCCGTGATAATGAACCGCAACTTCTTTGTGTTGTCGTAGAGGATGGCCTGTCGTTCAAGTCTTCCGCTGAGAGTGCGGGTCAAGGATTCTTCGCTCAGGTTGTGCCGTTGCAGAACGGCCCTGATGTACTCCGGCGTTTGAAGCAACCCTGGAACCAGCGCCGGTTGGAACAACCTCAGCATTGACATTTGAGCCTCAAGAGCCTTTGTGGCTTGCTGGCCCTTGTGAATCCCGGCTCGCTTCAACAGCCTCCACGCCGTCGCCTCGGTGGCCGCAGTCCGCGCTGCTTCGGTGTACTCCGCCTTTATCTCGTCCGACACACCAATGGCGGTAAGGACACGTTGCACATCCGTTGTGCTCGGCTGAAGTTTCGCGTTCTCAATCTTGGACAGCTTGGATGGAGACATGAGTGCACTGCGGGCCACTGCTTTGGCTTCCTTTCCGGATGCTTCTCGTAGTGCCCGCAGTGCGGCTCCAAGCTGCGCTCTGTTCACTCCCCGTACTTGGCCCACCAGTCGGTGAACGGCTCTGAATGAGCCAGCGCCCTCTCCCGATACTCGACGAACTCGCGTGCTCGCGCTGCCTCGAGAACCTCTGCGCCGAGAAACGCCCCGACCTCGTCGTACCCCAGCACTGCTGTGTCCGTCGAATCGAAGAGCCAGAAGTCGGGAACGCCCTCAAGAGGGTGCGGCTGCTCGGTCGTGTCGAGGACGAAGAACTGCTCGCCTCCGCTCATGTTCTTCTGGTAGCCCCAACCGAGCTCAAAGCGAAGATAGGGAGTCAGCGGACGGGACAGGATGTGCACGCGATACACGCGCTTGCCCTTGCTTATGTGTGAGTGCAGCTCGGCCACCCAGTCCGCGTTGTAGTCCTCAGGCTGCGGCTCGCCCGCCAGGAATGACTGGAAAGCGTCAACGTTTCCTGACTTGCCGTAGTCGTCCAGGGTCTCGAGTCGGAAGGCTTCCCGGTCGAAGGTGTCGAACAGCTCCGCGAACGTCTTAGATGAGCTGCTCACGAATCGCCTTCCGAATAAGCTCCATCGGAATCTCGACGAGAGTCTCATGGGCGGGAATGCGTAGCCCGTGGTCGGCGGGCGTCTCCCCTTGCACCAGCAGCGTGTCCCGGTCGGTGGTGTACAACGTCGGACAGTCTTTGAGATCGCACGTGCTGACCAGCTTGGAGACCTTCATCGTCCGGGTTCCCCTTTCCCCTGTTGCCAGTGCCGCATGTCCTGCTCGATGCTCCCGAGGTTGGGACCCAAGGGTCAAGGGATCACAGTTGAGGGAACGGGAAACCGGGACCGTGTCACCCATGTGGGGGTACAGCTCACTACGGGGCAGCCACCTCCCGCGCCAGCGCCGCCAGTTGAGAAACCGCCGGATGCGGCGCCGACTCGCGCCATGCCAGCAGCACCGGAGCCGGCGGTGCGTCCGACAGAGGGCGGTACGTCACGCCCGGGTGCGGGTGCATCGAGGAGGTGGAGGCCACCGAGACCCCCGTGCCCCGGCCCGCCGCGATCGCCGTGAGCCAGTCGTCCGTGTTGGCGACCGTGAGCGTGGACGTCGGGCGGCTCTCCGGCGGCCAGAGGTCGAGAGTCGTCAGGCCCGAGACCGTGTTCAGGATGACCGGCCCGCCCGCCACTTCCGCGAGGGTCAAGGAGGCGTGCGCGGCCAGGGGGCCGTCCGACGTCACCGCCGCCACCCGGGGCTCGGTGAAGAGCAGCTCGGTGACCAGGCCGGGCGTGTCCACCGGGCCCCGCAGCACCGCCGCGTCGACCTCGCCGCGGGACAGGCCCGCCGTGCGGTCGTCGATGCGGAGGAGTTCCAGCGGCGTGTCGGCGTGGTCCTGCTGCCAGCGGCGCAGCAAGGGGGTCGTGTACGGACCGAGGGCGGACCAGGCGTGCCCGAGCCGCAGCGGCCACCTGCGCAGCCGGCCGGGGTCCAGCGCCTCGTCGAACGCGGTCACCGCGGCCGCCGCCTTGTCGCGGAAGGCCCTGCCCTCGGCGGTGAGGGCGAGATGGTGGGTGGAGCGGTCGACGAGCCGGATGCCGAGATGCTTTTCCAGCGCCGCGAGAGCGCGCGAGACGGTGGGCTGGGCCAGGTGCAGCCGGACCGCCGCCCCGGTCACGCTGGACTCCTCCGCGATGGCCAGGAAACAGCGGAGATGGCGCAGCTCGATGCTCATGCGTCTGGAGCATAACCCCAGCCCAATTGGTATTTCACGCAGCGAGCCCACGCCCGTAGCGTGGAGGGGGTCGGCGGCCGGAATCAGTCAGGGAGGTGTGCGGTGGACGAAACCCGTACCACTGTCGTCACGGGCGAGCTCGAGGCCGCCGCAGCCCTGGATGCCGCCGAAAGCCCCGGCCCCGGCCCCGGCAGCGGCGACGGCAGCGGCGACGGCACCGGCACCGGTCGCGCCACGCGGTCCCGTCGCACCCTCGGCCCCGTCGCCCTCGTCGTCGCCGGTGCGCTGTCCGTCCAGTTCGGCGCTTCCGTCGCCGTACTGCTCATGCCGCGAGCCGGAGCTCTCGGTGTCGTCACCCTCCGGCTCGTGCTCGCCGCGCTCGTCCTGCTCGTCGTCTGCCGGCCGACACTCCGCGGGCACTCGCGCGCCGACTGGGGCACCGTTGTCGCCTTCGGTGCCGCCATGGCCGCCATGAACGTCCTCTTCTACCAGGCCGTCGACCGCATCCCGCTCGGTGCCGCTGTCACCTTCGAGGTCCTCGGCCCGCTGGCGCTGTCGGTGATCGTGTCGCGGCGGCTGGTCAATCTCGTCTGGGCGGGCCTCGCGCTCGGCGGCGTGGTCCTGCTCAGCGGCGGCGGCTTCGACCGGCTCGACCTCGTTGGCGCGCTGTTCGCGCTCTCCGCGGGCGCGATGTGGGCCGCGTACATCGTCTTCAGCGCCCGCACCGGGCGGCGCTTCCCGCAGGCCGACGGGCTTGCGCTGGCCATGGCGGTCGGCGCCGTACTGAGTCTGCCGCTCGGGATCGCGGAGGCCGGATCCACGCTGCTCGTGCCGTCCACGCTCGGTCTCGGGCTCGCCGTCGCGCTGATGTCGTCCGTACTCCCGTACACCCTGGAGCTGCTCGCGCTGCGCCGGCTGCCCGCCCCGACCTTCGCAGTGCTGATGAGCCTGGAGCCGGCGATCGCCGCCACGGCCGGGTTCCTCGTACTGCATCAGGACCTTTCCATGGTCGACGCCTTGGCGATCGCGCTGGTCATCGCGGCGAGCATGGGCGCGGTACGGACGCAGGTGGCCAGAAAGACTCAGTAATCAAGCAAGCATGCTTGCTTGTTTCTCCGTGCGCTGCCATGCTCCGGGACACACAACGTCGTGTCCCGAGGGAGCGCACCGTGTCCGACCCGGCCGTCGTACTCGACGACTTGCGTAGCGAAAGCGATGAACTCGACCTGCTGGTCGGGGAGTTGAACCCCGCACAATGGGCGGGGCCGACGCCCGCGCCGCGCTGGAGCGTCGCCCATCAGATCGCCCACCTCGCCTGGACCGACGCCGCCGCGCTGCTGGCCGTCACCGACCCCGAGGCCTTCGCCGCCCAGGTCGAGAAGGCCCTCGGCGCGCCGGACTCCTTCGTGGACGAGGGCGCCGAGGCGGGCGCCGCGCTGCCGCCCGGTCAGCTGCTGGCACGCTGGCGCGACGGCCGCGAGCGGCTGCAACAGGCTCTGCGCCAGGCCCCGGCCGGCGCCCGTTTCCCCTGGTACGGGCCGCCTATGAGCGCCGCGTCGATGGCGACCGGGCGGCTGATGGAGACCTGGGCGCACGGACAGGACATCGCCGACGCGCTCGGCGTCGTGCGCGAACCATCCGCACGGCTGCGGCATGTCGCCTACATCGGGATCCGGGCGCGCGACTTCGCCTTCGGAGTACGGGGGCTGACGCCGCCGGCCGATCCTTTCCGGGTGGAGCTGACCGCGCCCGGCGGCGAGCTCTGGGCGTACGGCCCCGAGGACGCCGCGCAGCGCGTCACCGGTCCCGCGCTCGACTTCTGTCTGCTGGTCACGCAGCGGGCCCATCGCGACGATCTCGCCGTACGGGCCCAGGGCGCCGACGCCGACCGCTGGCTGGACATCGCGCAGGCCTTCGCAGGACCTGCGGGATCCGGCCGCGACCCCAAGGCGGCGTGATGCTGCGGATCGGGAACGCGTCCGGCTTCTACGGCGACCGCTTCGACGCGATGAAGGAGATGCTCACCGGCGGGCCGCTGGACGTACTGACCGGCGACTATCTCGCCGAACTCACCATGCTCATCCTCGGCCGCGACCGGCTGAAGGACCCCCGCCTCGGCTACGCCAAGACCTTCCTCAAGCAGTTGGAGGAGAGCCTCGGGCTCGCCCACGAGCGCAATGTGAAGATCGTCGCCAATGCGGGCGGGCTCAACCCGGCGGGGCTGGCGACCGCGGTACGCGAGCTCGCCGACCGGGTCGGCGTCCCGGTCCAGGTCGCGCACGTCGAGGGCGACGACCTCGCCGCCCGCTTCCCGGACGCCCTCAGCGCCAACGCCTACCTCGGCGGCGCCGGTATCGCCGAGTGCCTGCGAGCCGGGGCCGATGTCGTCGTCACCGGCCGGGTCACCGACGCCGCCCTGGTCACCGGACCAGCGGCCGCGCACTTCGGCTGGGGGCCCGAGGACTACGACGCGCTCGCGGGCGCGGTCGTCGCCGGTCACGTCCTCGAATGCGGCACCCAGGCCACCGGCGGCAACTACGCGTTCTTCAGCGGCCATGACGTACGCCGCCCCGGCTTCCCGCTCACCGAGATCCACGCCGACGGCACCTGCGTCATCACCAAGCACGACGGCACGGGCGGCCTCGTGGACGTCGGCACGGTCACCGCGCAGCTGCTGTACGAGACCGGAGGCGCGAGGTACGCCGGGCCGGACGTCACCGCCCGCCTCGACACCGTACGGCTGGCG
Source organism: Streptomyces sp. NPDC048479 (assembly GCF_040651435.1). Taxonomy (NCBI): domain Bacteria; kingdom Bacillati; phylum Actinomycetota; class Actinomycetes; order Kitasatosporales; family Streptomycetaceae; genus Streptomyces; species Streptomyces sp. NPDC048479. The sequence goes on along the minus strand of NZ_JBEZKA010000008.1, from coordinate 156,756 downwards.
CAGGACGGACCGGACCGGGTGCGGATCTCCGGCGTACGCGGCGAGGCCCCGCCGCCCCGGCTGAAGGTCGGACTCAACCGGCTCGGCGGCTGGCGCAACGAGGTCGTGTTCGTACTCACCGGACTCGATATCGAGGCCAAGGCACGTCTGGTGCAGGAGCAGCTGGCGGAGGCCTTCGGCAAATCCCGTCCGGCGGAGGTGCGTTGGGAGCTGGCCCGCACCGAGCGGCCGGACGGCGACACCGAGGAGCGGGCCAGCGCGTATCTGCGCCTCGTGGTCCGCGACAGCGACCCGGACAAGGTCGGGCGCGCGGTGAGCGGCGCGGCGATCGAGCTGGCGCTCGGCAGCTACCCGGGCTTCCATGTGACGGCACCGCCCGGGAAGGGCGCGCCGTACGGTGTCTTCGAGGCCGAGTATGTGGACCTGGCCGAGGTGGCGCACACGGCCGTACTGCCGGACGGGCGACGGGTGGCCGTGCCGACTCCCCTATGTACGAGGGAAGTCGGTCACCTGGAAGAGGCCGGTGCGCTGCCGCCGGCACTGGACACCGCCGGGCCCCGCCGCGCCGCTCCGCTCGGCCTGATCGCCGGCGCCCGCAGCGGCGACAAGGGCGGCGACGCCAATGTCGGGGTGTGGGCCAGGACCGACGACGCCTGGCGCTGGCTCGCCCACGAACTGACCGTGGACCGCTTCCGCGCGCTGCTCCCGGAGACCGCAGGGCTGAAGGTCGTACGCCATGTCCTGCCGAATCTGCGCGCCCTGAACTTCACGGTCGAGGGGATCCTCGGCGAAGGCGTCGCGGCTCAGGCCCGCTTCGACCCGCAGGCGAAGGCGCTCGGCGAGTGGCTCCGCTCGCGGTACGTCGACATCCCGGAGGAACTGTTGTGACCGTGCTCGCCTCGGCCCTCGACCCCGCGGGCCCCGAATTCGCCGTCCACCGCGAGACCATGCTCGGCAAGCTCGCCGAGCTGGACGCCGAGCACGCCAAGGCGCTCGCGGGCGGCGGCGAGAAGTACATCGCCCGGCACCGGGGGCGCGGCAAGCTGCTGGCGCGCGAGCGCATCGAGCTGCTCCTCGACCCCGACACGCCTTTCCTCGAGCTGTCCCCGCTCGCCGCCTGGGGCAGCGACTATCCGTTGGGTGCGTCGATGGTCACCGGCATCGGTGTGGTGGAGGGCGTCGAGTGCCTGATCACCGCGAACGATCCGACGGTGCGCGGCGGGGCGTCCAACCCCTGGACGCTGAAGAAGGCCCTGCGCGCCAACGAGATCGCGTACGCCAACCGTCTGCCCTGTATCTCTCTCGTCGAGTCCGGCGGCGCGGATCTGCCCTCCCAGAAGGAGATCTTCATCCCGGGCGGGGCGCTCTTCAGGGACATCACCCGGCTGTCGGCGGCCGGCATCCCGACGATCGCGGTCGTCTTCGGGAACTCGACGGCGGGCGGGGCGTACGTCCCCGGTATGTCCGACCACACCATCATGATCAAGGAGCGGTCGAAGGTTTTCCTCGGCGGACCGCCGCTGGTGAAGATGGCGACGGGTGAGGAGAGCGACGACGAATCGCTCGGCGGCGCGGAGATGCACGCCCGCACGTCAGGCCTCGCCGACTATTTCGCCCTCGACGAGGCGGACGCGTTGCGGCAGGCCCGGCGGATCGTCGCCCGCCTCAACTGGCGCAAGGCGCACGCCGATCCGGGTCCCGCCGCGGCGCCCAAGTACGACGAGGAGGAGCTCCTCGGCATCGTGCCAGGCGATCTGCGCACACCCTTCGACCCGCGCGAGGTGATCGCACGGATCGTCGACGGCTCGGACTTCGACGAGTTCAAGCCGCTGTACGGGCCGAGCCTGGTCACCGGGTGGGCGTCGCTACACGGCTATCCGGTGGGTGTGCTGGCCAATGCGCAGGGCGTGCTGTTCAGCGCGGAGTCGCAGAAGGCGGCGCAGTTCATCCAGCTCGCCAACCAGCGCGATGTGCCGCTGGTCTTCCTGCACAACACCACCGGCTACATGGTCGGCAAGGAGTACGAGCAGGGCGGCATCATCAAGCACGGCGCGATGATGATCAACGCGGTGTCCAACTCGCGCGTCCCGCATCTGTCGGTGCTGATGGGCGCGTCGTACGGGGCCGGGCACTACGGCATGTGCGGGCGGGCGTACGACCCGCGGTTCCTCTTCGCCTGGCCGAGCGCCAAGTCCGCGGTGATGGGGCCGCAGCAGCTGGCGGGTGTGCTGTCGATCGTCGCCCGAGCGTCGGCGGCGGCGAAGGGCCAGCCGTACGACGACGAGGCGGACGCCGGTCTGCGGGCGATGGTGGAGCAGCAGATCGAGGCGGAGTCGCTGCCGATGTTCCTCTCGGGGCGGCTGTACGACGACGGGGTCATCGACCCGCGCGATACGCGGACTGTGCTGGGGCTCTGTCTGTCCGCGATCCACACGGCACCGGTCGAAGGCGCGCGCGGCGGCTTCGGCATCTTCCGGATGTGAGGCAGTGAGTGAGGCAGTGATGATCTCTTCTGTTCTTGTCGCCAACCGGGGCGAGATCGCGTGCCGGGTGTTCCGTACGTGCCGGGAGTTGGGGATCGCGACGGTCGCGGTCTACTCGGACGCGGACGTGTCGGCGTTGCATGTCCGGGAGGCGGACGCGGCGGTACGGCTGCCGGGCGCTGCGCCCGCGGACACGTATCTGCGCGGCGACCTGATCGTGAAGGCGGCGCTGGCGGCGGGCGCGGATGCGGTGCACCCGGGGTACGGCTTCCTGTCCGAGAACGCGGAGTTCGCACGGGCGGTGGCGGACGCGGGGCTGATGTGGATCGGCCCGCCGCCTTCCGCCATCGAGGCGATGGCGTCCAAGACGCGGGCGAAGGAGCTGATGGGCGGCGCGCCGCTCGACCCGGCGACGGTCACGGAGGCGGACCTGCCGCTGCTGGTGAAGGCGGCGGCGGGTGGTGGCGGCCGGGGCATGCGCGTCGTCCGCGAACTCGCGGCTCTGAGCGACGAGCTGGAGGCAGCTGCGTCGGAGGCGGCGTCGGCGTTCGGTGACGGCGAGGTGTTCCTGGAGCCGTACATCGAACGCGGCCGCCATGTGGAAGTGCAGGTCCTGGCGGACGCGTACGGCACGGTGTGGGCGCTGGGCACCCGCGACTGCTCGCTCCAGCGCCGGCACCAGAAGGTCATCGAGGAGTCCCCGGCGCCGGGCCTGCCGGCCGCGCTGGTCGCGACGCTGCACGAGTCGGCGGTCGCGGCGGCGCGGGCGGTGGGTTACCGGGGCGCGGGAACGGTGGAATTCCTGGTCTCGCCGGAGGGCCGGCCGCACTTCCTGGAGATGAACACCCGCCTCCAGGTGGAACACCCGGTCACCGAGGCGGTGTTCGGCCTCGACCTGGTGGCGCTGCAGCTGCGCGTGGCGGAAGGCTCGGCGCTGCCCAAGACCCCGCCACCGGCGAACGGCCACGCGGTGGAGGCGCGGCTGTACGCGGAGGACCCGTCGAAGGGGTGGACACCGCAGACGGGGGTGCTGCACGAGCTGGCGGTCCCTGGAGCCGCCCCCGGTCTGCGCGTCGACACCGGATACACCGCCGGTGACTCCATCGGCGTGCACTACGACCCCATGATCGCCAAGGTCATCGCCTGGGCGCCCACCCGCGACGAAGCCGTGCGGCGGCTCGCCCACGCCCTGCGGCGGGCGCGCCTGCACGGGCCCGTCACCAACCGGGAGCTGCTCGTACGGTCCCTGGAGCACCCCGAATTCATCGGCGCGCAGCTCGACACCGGGTTCTACGAGCGCAACCTCGACGCGCTCACCGCGCCCGCCGAAGGAGAGCGCCACGCGGCCGTCGCCGCCGCCCTCGCGGATGCCGTGAGCCGCCCCGGCACAACCGTCACCGCACGGCTCGGCGCCTGGCGGAACCTGCCGTCCCAGGCGCAGCTCAAGGTCTACGGCGACCGCGAGGTCCGCTACCGCCCCACCCGCGGCGGGTTCGAACTCGTCGACGATCCCGGCGTCCGCGTCGTCACCACCGACGCCCGCCGCGTACGGCTGGAGATCGACGGAGTCGTACGGCACTTCGACGTCACCGATCACGGCGACGGGCACGTCCACGTCGACAGCCCCACCGGCGCCCACTCCCTCGCCGTACAGCCCCGGTTCGCCGACCCCCAGGACCGGACCCGGCCCGGTTCGCTGCTCGCGCCCATGCCCGGGACCGTCGTCCGGGTCGGCGAAGGGCTCGCCGAAGGGAGCCGGGTGAGAGAGGGGCAGCCGCTTGTCTGGCTGGAGGCCATGAAGATGGAGCACCGCATCGTGTCGCCCGCCTCCGGCATTCTCACCGCGCTCCACGCCGTACCCGGCCGTCAGGTCGAGGTCGGTGCTCTGCTCGCCGTCGTCAACGAAGTAGTGGCGCCAGCCACACAGGAGGAGACAGCGTCATGAACATCGAGAGCCAGGAACACACCGCACTGCGTACCGCCGTTGCCGCACTCGGGCAGCGGCACGGCCGGGGATACGTACGCGAAGAGCTGTGGGCCGAGGCCGCCAAGCTCGGCTACCTCGGCGTGAACCTCCCCGAGGAGCACGGCGGCGGAGGCGGTGGGATGCAGGAACTGTCCATTGTTCTGGAGGAGTTGGGCGCCGCCGGCTGTCCGCTCCTCATGATGGTCGTCTCACCCGCCATCTGCGGCACCGTCATCGCCCGCTTCGGCACCGACGAACAGAAGCGCACCTGGCTCCCCGGTCTCTCCGACGGCAGCCTCACCATGGCCTTCGGCATCACCGAGCCCGACGCCGGGTCGAACTCCCACCGGATCACCACCACCGCCCGCAAGTCCGACGACGGCTGGATCCTCAACGGCCGCAAGGTCTTCATCTCGGGCGTCGACATCGCCGACGCGACCCTCATCGTGGGCCGTACCGAGGACTCGCGCACGGGCAAACTCAAGCCCTGTCTCTTCATCGTCCCCCGCGAGGCGCGCGGCTTCCAGCGTTCGCAGATCGACATGGAACTCCAGGCCCAGGAGAAGCAGTTCGAGCTCGTACTGGACGAGGTCCACCTCCCCGACGAGGCCCTCGTGGGCGACGAGGACGCCGGGCTCCTCCAGCTCTTCGCCGGGCTCAACCCCGAGCGCATCATGACCGCCGCCTTCGGCATCGGCATGGGCCGGTACGCACTCACCAAAGCCATCGACTACGCGAAGTCCCGCCAGGTCTGGAAGCAGCCCATCGGCGGCCACCAGGCCATCGCCCACCCCCTCGCCCAGGCCCACATCGAGCTCGAACTCGCCCGCCTGATGATGCAGAAGGCCGCCGCCCTCTACGACGCCGGCGACGACATCGGCGCCGGTGAGGCAGCCAACATGGCCAAGTACGCCGCCGGCGAAGCCTGCGTCAAGGCCGTCGACCAGGCCGTGCACACCCTCGGCGGCAACGGCCTCACCCGCGAGTACGGCCTCGCATCCCTGATCACCGCCGCCCGCGTCGCCCGGATCGCCCCGGTCAGCCGCGAGATGATTCTCAACTACGTATCCCACCAGTCCCTGGGTCTCCCCAAGTCGTACTGAGACGGGGGATTCTGGCCGTCCACAGAGCCGAGGGGGCCGCAATGGTGTTCCACAGCGAGTACGCAGACGTTCCCGCAGTCGCCGAGCCGATCCACGACGTGGTGCTCGGCCGGGCCACCGCCGAGTACGGCGACACGATCGCCCTGGTCGACGGCGTGAACGGCACCACCCTCACGTACGCCCAGCTCGACACCTTCCACCGCCGGATCGCCGCCTCGCTCGCCGACGCGGGTCTGCGCAAGGGCGATGTCCTCGCCCTGCACAGCCCCAACACCGTCGCGTACCCCGCCGTCTTCTACGGGGCCACGCGCGCCGGTGCCTCCGTCACCACCGTCCATCCGCTCGCCACGGCGGAGGAGTTCGCCAAACAGCTCCGCGACTCCTCCGCCCGCTGGATCGTCACCGTCTCACCGCTCCTCGGGGTCGCCCGCCGGGCCGCCGAACTCGTCGCCGGCATCGAGGAGATCTTCGTCTGCGACCGCTCCGACGGGCATGTGAGCATCCTCGACATGCTCGGCTCGACCGCACCCGAGCCGGACATCACCATCGACCCGTCCGAGGATGTCGCGGCCCTGCCGTATTCCTCCGGCACCACCGGCGTCCCCAAGGGCGTCATGCTCACCCACCGCTCCATCGCGACCAACCTCGCGCAGCTCCACCCGATGATTCCGATGGGCCCCGGCGACCGCATCCTCGCCGTGCTGCCCTTCTTCCACATCTACGGCCTCACCGCCCTGATGAACGCCCCGCTCAGCCACGGCGCCACTGTCGTCGTACTGCCCCGCTTCGAGCTCGACACCTTCCTCGCGACGATCGAGAAGCACCGCATCAACGGCCTGTACGTCGCCCCGCCGATCGTCCTCGCCCTCGCCAAGCACCCGGCCGTCGCGCAGTACGACCTGTCGTCGCTCGAGTACATCGTCAGCGCCGCGGCCCCGCTCGACGCGCTGCTGGCACAGGCCTGCTCGACCCGGCTGGGACTGCCGCCGGTCCTGCAGGCGTACGGCATGACCGAGCTCTCACCCGGCACACACGTTGTGCCGCTGGCCGCGGCGGCCCCGCCGCCCGGGGCCGTAGGACAGCTCCTGCCCAACACCGAGATGCGGATACTCTCCCTCGCCGACCCCGGCAAGGACGTCGGCGTCGGCGAGGAGGGCGAGGTCGCGATCCGCGGACCGCAGGTGATGAAGGGCTACCTAGGCCGCCCCGACGCCACCGCCGACATGATCGACGCCGACGGCTGGGTACACACCGGCGACATCGGGCGCGTCGACGCCGACGGCTGGCTCTTCGTCGTCGACCGGGTCAAGGAACTCATCAAGTACAAAGGCTTCCAGGTCGCACCCGCCGAGCTGGAGGCGCTGCTGCTCACCCACGAAGGCGTCGCCGACGCGGCGGTGATCGGGGTGTACGACGCGGACGGGAACGAGATCCCGAAGGCGTACGTCGTACGGCAGCGGGCCGCGGAGGACCTCACCGAGGACGACGTCCTCGCCTACGTCGCCGAGCGCGTGGCGCCGTACAAGAAGGTCCGCCGCGTCGAGTTCATCGGCGGCGTGCCGCGCGCCGCCTCGGGAAAGATCCTCAGGCGTGAACTGAGGGACCGGGAGAGGGAGAACACGTGACGCTGGTCGCCACCGCCCACGAGCGCGGCATCACCACCCTGACGCTGGATTCCCCGGAGAACCGCAACGCCCTGTCGGCGCGGCTCGTCGGCGAGCTGGCGCAGGCACTGACCGACTGCGGCAAGGACGAGACCGTACGGGCCGTCGTCCTCACCCACACCGGTTCCACGTTCAGCGCGGGCGCCGATCTGAAGGCCCCGCCCAATCCGTACACCTTCGTCGGTCTGCTGCGGCAGATCGTCACGCTGCCGAAGCCCGTGGTGGCCCGTGTCGCCGGCCATGTACGGGCCGGGGGCCTCGGTCTGCTCGGCGCCTGCGACATCGCCGCCGCCACGAGCGCCGCGGACTTCGCCTTCACGGAGGTACGCATCGGGGTCGCGCCCGCCGTGATCTCGCTGCCGCTGCTGCCGCGCCTGGACCCGCGCGCGGCCGAGCGCTACTACCTCACCGGCGAACGCTTCGACGCGGCGGAAGCGGCCCGCATCGGACTGATCACGCTCGCCGCCGACGATGTGGACGTCGCGCTCGGCCCCCTGCTGGACGGGCTGCGCAGAGCCTCCCCGCAGGGTCTGGCCGCGTCGAAACAGCTGCTCGCGGCTAGGGTGCTGGAGACCTTCGACCGGGACGCCGAAGACCTGGTCCAGCGCTCGGCCTCGCTCTTCGCGTCGGCGGAAGCACGCGAGGGCATGACCGCTTTCCTCGAACGACGGGACCCCGCATGGGTGTTGTGACACCTCCCAAGCAGGACCGCAGCCGGGCCACCCGGCAGCGGCTGCTCGAGGCCGCGGTGTCCTGCCTCGCCGAGCGCGGCTGGGCGGGCTCGACCGTCGCGGTGGTCGCCGAGCGGGCCGGGGTCTCGCGGGGTGCGGCCCAGCACCACTTCCCGACCAGGGAGGATCTGTTCACGGCGGCGGTGGAGTACGTCGCGGAGGAGCGCTCGCAGGCGTTGCGGGAGCTGGCGACACAGGACCGGACGGCGCTCGTCGCGGCCCTCGTCGACCTCTATACGGGGCCGCTTTTCCGGGCCGCCCTGCAGCTGTGGGTCGCCGCGTCCAACGAGGAGCAACTGCGTTCGCGCGTCACGGAGCTGGAGGCGCGCGTCGGCCGCGAGACCCATCGGATCGCGGTCCAGCTGCTGGACGCGGACGAGTCACGGCCCGGCGTACGCGAAACGGTCCAGGGCCTGCTCGACATGGCCCGCGGCCTGGGCCTCGCCAACCTCCTCACGGATGACACCGCGCGCCGTCGGAGAGTGGTGGCCCAGTGGGCGGCACTGCTGGACGAGGCGCTGGGCTGATCCCTCACAGAGGCGGCCCACCCCACCCTGGCCCGGGGCTGTGACACGGGCCACTGGCGTCCCTGCCCCTCCGCAGTATCCTGGGCCAATGCTTCTGCTTGTACGCCGCCGCCACGTGGACTACGTCCGCGTGACGAGCATGGGCTGTCGACGCTCCGTCTGACCCAGCCCCCCTCTCCACCCCACCCGGTCACCCCGGCTCCGCCCCACCCAGGCGGCCCGTCGGCGGTACGTGTCCCGGCCATCGCCGGGAGCGGCGGCCGGGACACACCTCAGCGGACGTACCCATGTCGTACTTGCAGCTTCCCGTCATCGACCTCTCCGCAGCCGACCGAGGCCCCCAGTCCCGCGCGCTGCTCCACGCGCAGCTCCACAGCGCCGCCCACGACGTCGGCTTCTTCCAGCTCATCGGCCACGGCGTCAGCGAGGCCGAGACCACCGCCCTCACCGGCGCGATGAGGGCCTTCTTCGCCCTCCCGGAGGCGGACCGGCTCGCCGTCTCCAACCTCAACTCGCCCCACTTCCGCGGCTACACCCGCACCGGCGACGAACGCACCGGCGGCAGCCGCGACTGGCGCGACCAGCTCGACATCGGCGCCGAACGCCCCGCACACATCCCCGCACCCGGAGAGCCCGGCTACTGGTGGCTGGAAGGCCCCAACCAGTGGCCCGCCGCCCTCCCGGCCCTGCGCACCGCCGCGCTCGGCTGGATCGACCGGCTCAGCGGCGTCGCGCACAAGCTGCTGCACGAGCTGCTCGCCGCCATCGGCGCGCCCCCGGACTTCTACGACGAGATCTTCGCCGACCGGCCCCATCTGCACCTCAAGCTGGTCCGCTACCCGGGCAGCGCGGGCGACGGCAGCGACCAGGGCGTCGGCGCCCACAAGGACTACGGCTTCCTCACGCTGCTCCACCAGGACGAGATAGGCGGCCTCCAGGTGCAGCGCGGCGACGGGCTCTTCCACGAGGTGCCGCCGATCCCCGGCGCCTTCGTCGTCAACCTCGGCGAGCTCCTCGAAGTCGCCACCAACGGCTATCTGCTGGCCACCAACCACCGTGTGGTCAGCCCGGCCGGGGCCACCGAGCGCTACTCCGTGCCGTTCTTCTACAACCCGCGGCTGGACGCCCGGATCGCCCCGGTGCCCTTCCCGCACGCGGCGGACGCGCCCGGTGTCACCGCCGACCCGGCCAACCCGCTCTTCGCCGAGTACGGCCGCAACGAGCTCAAGGGCTGGCTGCGGGCCCACCCGCAGGTGGCCGGCCGCCACCACCAGGACCTGCTCGTCCCGGCGTGACGAGGGCACGCGAACGGCGCCGTACCCCTGCGACCAGGGACTCGGCCCCGTAGCGCAGCTTCCTCGGGACGTAAGTCCGGAAGGTCGGTCCGCGAGGTCAGTCCGCGATGTCGTCGAAGCCGACGATCTCGCGCGGGTTCCGCGACCCAGGCCCGATGTACCGCGCGGACGGACGCACCAGCCGGCCCGTGCGCTTCTGCTCCAGGATGTGCGCCGACCAACCCGCCGTACGGGCACAGGTGAACATCGACGTGAACATATGCGCCGGGACCTCCGCGAAGTCCAGCATGATCGCGGCCCAGAACTCCACGTTCGTCGCCAGGACGCGGTCCGGGCGACGGTTGTGCAGCTCCTCCAGCGCGGCCCGCTCCAGCGCCTCCGCCACCTCGAAGCGCGGCGCGTCCAGCTCCTTGGCCGTACGGCGCAGCACGCGCGCCCGAGGGTCCTCGGCCCGGTAGACCCGGTGCCCGAAGCCCATCAGCCGCTCGCCCTTGTCCAGGGCCCGCTTCACATACGCGGTCGCGTCACCCGTGCGCTCGATCTCCTCGATCATGCCGAGCACACGGGACGGCGCGCCACCGTGCAGCGGCCCCGACATGGCGCCGACCGCACCCGACAGCGCGGCCGCCACATCCGCGCCGGTGGACGCGATGACCCGGGCGGTGAACGTGGAGGCATTCATGCCGTGCTCGGCAGCCGACGTCCAGTACGCGTCGACCGCCTTGACGTGCCGCGGGTCCGGCTCCCCGCGCCAGCGGATCATGAAGCGCTCGACGACGGACTGCGCCTTGTCGATCTCCTTCTGCGGGACCATCGGCAGGCCCTGGCCGCGCGCCGACTGGGCGACGTACGACAGCGCCATCACCGCGGCCCGCGCCAGGTCGTCCCGGGCCGTCGCCTCGTCAATGTCCAGCAGCGGCTTAAGACCCCACACCGGGGCGAGCATCGCCAGCGCCGACTGCACATCGACCCGGATGTCGCCGGAGTGCACCGGGATGGGGAAGGGCTCGGCCGGGGGCAGGCCGGGGTTGAAGGCGCCGTCGACGAGCAGGCCCCACACGTTCCCGAAGGAGACGTGGCCCACCAGATCCTCGATATCGACGCCCCGGTAGCGGAGAGAGCCGCCCTCTTTGTCGGGTTCGGCGATCTCCGTTTCGAACGCGACGACTCCCTCGAGTCCTGGTACGAAGTCGGACATCAGGCGGCTCCTCAAGATGCGTACGACGGTGGTGGGTCGGTCACCCCGGTGATGCCCCGCGCGGCTGGTGGTCACCCAAACCGTCGGGAAGGCAGGACGATATCCCCTGCTGTATGGAGGCCACAGTGGCCCGACCCAAGATTTTGGCGGGTCCGGCTGATGCGGGGAAGCGTGACATCCGGCACACTGCCCCATTTCGGCCGGGGAGGATTAGGGGCACTCCGTGCCGGGCAAACTCGCTCACTGCGGCAGGATGGCCCCCGTGACCGACTACGCCGCACCGAACTCGGATCCCGCCACTCCGAACTCGGATCCCGCTGCCCCGGACCGGGATCCCGCCGCCCCGGCTCCGGATTCCGCTTCTCATGACCCCGCCGTCATGCGGGAGCAGTACCGCTCCACCGCGCTCCTGGAGTCAGATCTGGCGTCCACGCCCATGGACCAGTTCGCCCGCTGGTTCCGGGACGCCGCGTCCGGCGGTCTGCGCGAGCCGAACGCCATGATCGTCTCCACGGCCGCACCCGACGGTCGCCCGTCGTCGCGCACCGTACTGCTGAAGCACTTCGACGGGCGCGGCTTCGTCTTCTACACCAATTACGCCTCCCGCAAAGGCCGCGAGCTCGCCGCCAATCCGTACATCTCGCTGCTCTTCCCCTGGCACGGTCTGGCCCGCCAGGTCATCGTCACCGGCACGGCGTCCCGCATCGGCCGCGATGAGACGGTCGCCTACTTCCGCACCCGCCCGCACGGCTCTCAGCTCGGCGCCTGGGCCAGCGCCCAGTCCTCGGTGATCGCCTCGCGGGAGGAACTGCTGCGCACGTACGAGGAGCTGGCGGCCCGCTACCCGGAGGGCGAGCAGGTCCCGGCGCCGCCGGAGTGGGGCGGCTACCGGGTCGAGCCGGAGGCGGTGGAGTTCTGGCAGGGCCACGAGAACCGGCTGCACGACCGGCTGCGGTATGTCCGTGCCGGGTCCGTGTGGCAGGTGGAACGACTGTCACCCTGAGTCGCTCGCGAGGCGGCGGCTGCGACATGCCGGGGGCTGCCCCGGGAACGCAGAAACCCGCGGGCTCTGGTCCCTCCTTGCGGAGGGGCCGGCCGGATGTGCCGGCGAGCCCGCGGGTCGGTGACTGCTAGGTATTTCGGCCGACGGTTCTGTCGGCTGCACACAGAGTGCGACGACGGGCCGTCAGCCCGCAGTCACCTCACGCATCCGAAACGAAATCACTTCCGGATCACCTCCTTTCACCGTGTGACCAACACCTTAGGAAGCGGTCCAGGAGGCCACAACCCAATTTCCCGGAGGCAACGATTTTCGGGAACAGAGTGTGCGCTGCGTCACGTTCCAGTTGAATGATCCGAGGTGCAAAAAGCATGTGTGGATGCGTCCTGCAGGGGGTCCAGGATGAGTGCTTCCAGGAGTGAGACCACCAATGCGCTCGGGCCCGACGAGCCGGAGCGGGGCGGCGTGGGTTCGCCGGAGACCGGGCCGGTGCCGGGGGCGGAGCTGCTTGCCGCCCTGCTCGACGGGATGGATGCCGCGCTCTGTGCCTTCGACGCGGACTGCACGATCACCCACTGGAACCGCGAGGCCGAGCGGATTCTCGGCTGGGCGCCCGAGGAGGCGGTGGGGCGGCGTGGGTTCGCCGGATGGGCGGTGCGGAGCGCCGATGCCGTAGAGGTGCAGGGGCGGCTGATGGCCGCGATGGACGCGCCGGGGCGGACCGTGCATGAGTTCGCGCTGCTGCGCAAGGACGGCGGGCGTGTTCTCGTACGGACCCAGTCGGCGCGGGTGCTCGGCGCGGACGGCAAGCCGGCCGGGGTGTACTGCGCGTTCAGCGAGGTGCATGCGCAGATCGATCTGGAGCGGTCGATCGCGTTGAGCGAGGCGCTGTTCGAGGACGCGTCCTGGGGCGTCGTACTGGTCGATGTGGATCTGCGTCCGACCGTCGTCAACGACTATGCGGCGCGGGTGCTGGGCGCCGGACGTACCTCATCGCTCGGGCGGCCGCTCGGGGAGCTGGTCGTCCAGGGGGTGGAGGAGCTGGAGGGCGCGCTCCACCATGTGCTGGCGGAGGGGGCGCCGCGGGGGCTGGCGGAGTTGTGGGTGACGCTGGGCACGGCCGAGGGTGAGCGGCGGCGGTGCTTGCGCAGTGGGTTCCTGCGGCTGGCCTCGCCGCTCGCGGAGGAGCCTGTTCCGCTCGGGGTGGGGTGGCTGTTCCACGATGTGACCGAGGCAAAGCTGGCCGAGCAGGAGGCGGACCGGCAGCGGTTCCGGTCGAGCCAGCTGCACCGGGCCGGGCGTGCCGCCGCGGAGTGTGAGGACGCGATGGAGGCGGCGACCGCGTATCTGGACTTCGCGCTCGCGGGTTTCGCCGACCATGCGTTGATCGATCTGCTGGAGGCGGACGGCGAGCGGCTGGTGCGCGTCGCGGCAACGCCTTCGGGTGCGCCGGGCCCGTGTGTGCCGGTGGCGGGTGCGGGCATTCCGGTGCGCTACCCGCAGGGCCACCCGGCGTTCCAGGCGGCGGACCGCATCGGTTCGGTCCGGGCGAGCGCGGCCGCGGGTGCGATGGCGGGCGACTGGGCGGCGGAGCGCCAGTGGCCGCGGGACGCGGTGCACGCGCTGTGCACGGTGCTGCGGAGCCGGGGCCGGACGCTGGGCGTGGTGACGTTTCTGCGCGGGGCGAGCCGCCCGGCGTTCGAACGCCCGGACGCGGTGTACGCGGAGAGCGTGGCGGTTCTGGCGGCGTCGGCGCTGGACCTGGCACGGCTGGCGGGCGGGCAGGCCGACGCCTGACGGCGGGGTCGACGGGGCCCGCAAGGGCGGCGGGGTCGACGGGGGCCGCAAGGGCGGCGGGGTTTGGCGCTGAGGGGGCAACCCTAGTGTCGGAAGAAGATCCGGTCCCCGTACTCCGTCATCACGCGACCGTTCCACTCGTGCCCGCCGTCCACGTTGCCCGAGCGCAGCAGCGGCGGCTCGATGCCTCGCTCGACCAGTTGCTCCGCCGCAGCCGCCATCGTCGCCTGCATCAGCGCGCTGGTGACGACAGTCGACGCGGGTGCGAAGGGCGCCTCGATGCCTTCGTGGGTGAGCTCCGCGTCGCCGACCGCGATCTTGGAGTCGAGGACGATGTCGCAGTGGTCCTTGAGGAAGGTGCCGGAGACGTGCCGGGATCCGGTGCCCTCCGCGTACGCCACCGACGTCACGCCGATGACCTTGAGCCCGAGCGCGCGGGCGTTCATGGCCATCTCGACGGGCAGCGCGTTGCGCCCCGAGAGCGAGATGATCACGAGGACGTCGCCGGCCTTGGCGGGGCTGGAGTCGAGGACGGCGCCCGCGAGCCCCTCCACACGCTCGAGGGCCGAGCCGAGCGTGGCCGGCATGACGTCGACACCGACGACGCCGGGCACGGCGAGCAGGTTCATCAGGGCGAGGCCGCCGGCCCGGTAGACGACGTCCTGCGCGGCGAGCGAGGAGTGCCCGGCGCCGAAAGCGAAGAGGCGACCGCCCGCGGCGACGGTGTCCGCGATCGCGACCCCGGCGTCGGCGATGTTCGCCGCCTCCTCGTCCCGCGCACGCTGCAGCAGACCGATCGCGGCGTCGAAGAACTGACCGGCCAACTTGCTCTCGCTCATCGCCGAGCCTTTCCGGGGAGGGGGAACCGCAGCTGCGCACCGCGGCGGGAATACCCGTGCCGCGGATCACGTTGCGGTCTGGACCATTGCCCTGTCAATACAGCTTCGCGTACGAGCGGTCGTACGGGCTCAGGGAACAGAGCACAGGGAACGGACTCGGGGAGAGGCGTCCCGAGCCCGACGGCTTCCCGATGGCTTGCCCCGGCACGGCACGGTTGTCAGTGGGATGCGTCAGAATTGAGTCAGGGCCAGCGCACGACTGTTTTCAAGTCACAGCATCGAGGGGCACGTATGTCCGGACTGATCGACACGACGGAGATGTATCTCCGCACCATCCTCGAGCTCGAAGAGGAAGGTGTGGTGCCCATGCGCGCCCGGATCGCCGAGCGGCTCGACCAGAGCGGTCCGACGGTCAGCCAGACCGTGGCGCGTATGGAGCGCGACGGCCTGGTGACGGTCGCCGGCGACCGCCACCTGGAGCTGACCGGCGAGGGCAGGCGGCTGGCGACGCGCGTGATGCGCAAACACCGGCTGGCCGAGTGTCTGCTCGTCGACGTGATCGGCCTGGAGTGGGAGCAGGTCCACGCGGAGGCGTGCCGCTGGGAGCATGTGATGAGCGAGGCGGTGGAGCGGCGCGTTCTGGAGCTGCTGCGCCACCCGACCGAGTCGCCGTACGGGAACCCGATCCCGGGCCTCGAGGAGCTGGGCGAGAAGGCGGAGGCCGACCCGTTCCTGGACGACGGCATGGTCTCGCTGGCGGACCTGGACCCGGGCGCGGACGGCAAGACCGTGGTCGTACGGCGGATCGGCGAGCCGATCCAGACGGACGCCCAGCTGATGTACACGCTGCGGCGGGCGGGCGTGCAGCCCGGTTCGGTGGTCAGCGTGACGGAGTCCGCGGGCGGAGTGCTCGTGGGCAGCAGCGGCGAGGCGGCGGAGCTGGCGGCCGATGTGGCCTCGCATGTATTCGTGGCCAAGCAGTAGCCGAGCATTGACCGAGGTCTGAGGGGTCCCGAAGCGCTCCTGAGCCGACGCCCGGCGTCTCTCAGGAACTCCTCGGGGACCTCGCGTGGCGGATTTCCGCCGCCAGATACCGCATTCCGTCCGGAATGGCAGCGCCCGGGCGAATCGCGTGCCACGCTGTGGCTGAGGCATATGACCCCATGGCCGGGGAGGGATCCGGGTGATGCGCCCGCCGTACGTCCAGCGCGCTCAACGCTGCGCCCAGCACGCTCAGCGAGCCCCGCATGCCCTGCACCCGTATGCCCCGCACGACGCGCACGTCCCGCACGACGCGCACGTCCCGCACGACCCGTATGTCCCGGACGCCTGCGTCCCGCACGTCCTGTACCTACAGGAGGGCCCCGGCTCCCATGAGAGCCGGGGCCTGTCCTCCCCTGTGCTGACCCGGAGCCCCGAGCTCCCAGGGTCAATCCCGTCGGACCGTCATCCCCGAGCGGCCCGCCTCCCGCAGAAGATCTTCCCTCGGCTGCGGGGGTCAACCCTTGAGCGCGGTCACTCGAACGAGGGGTGTTGCGCGCCAGGACCGCGTATTCGAATAGAGGTTCGATAGTCTGGCGGGACTCGACCGAGCAGGACCACCGGGGGAGAGAAGGGGGTGCCAGGCCACATGGTGCGGCGCACTGACGTAACCGGAGCCGACGGCGTACGCCTGGCTGCCTGGGAGTTCGCCGACCCTCCCAAAGGGAGGGGCGAGACGGAGCGCGCGCCTGGAGTCTTACTGCTCCACGGCTTGATGGGCCGTGCCTCGCAGTGGGCCTCGACGGCCCGCTGGCTGGCTGAGCGGCACCGGGCGATCGCGCTCGACCAGCGAGGTCATGGCCGCAGCGACAAGCCGGCGGAAGGCCCGTTCACCCGCGAGGCGTACGTCGCGGACGCCGAGACCGCCGTCGAACAACTCGGCCTCGCCCCCGTGACCCTGATCGGCCACTCCATGGGTGCGCTCACCGCCTGGCAGCTCGCCGCCAAGCGCCCGGATCTGGTCCAGGCCCTGATCATCTGCGATATGCGCGCCTCCGCGCTGGGTGCGGCCTCGCAGCGCGAGTGGGAGGACTGGTTCCGCTCCTGGCCGGTCCCGTTCGCGACACTGGCGGACGTCCGCAAGTGGTTCGGCGAGGACGACCCCTGGGTGGAGCGCCACAACCCTGCCCGAGGCGAGTTCTTCGCAGAGGTGATGTCGGAACGGGCGGACGGCTGGCGCCCGGTCTTCTCCCGCCGCCAGATGCTCACCTCCCGTGAAACGTGGGTCCACGACGCCCACTGGGAGGAGTTGGCCCAGGTTCAGTGCCCGACACTGGTGGTCCGTGGTCTGGACGGCGAACTGGGCCGCGCGGAGGCGCAGGAGATGGTGCGGGTCCTGCCGCGGGGTGAGTACGGGGAAGTGACTGACGCGGGCCATCTGGTGCACTACGACCAGCCGGAGGGATGGCGGACGGCGATCGAGCCGTTCCTGGATGGTGTGCTGACGCCCTGACGGGAATCGTGGCCCGGCGTGCGGAGCCCGGGGGGATCGCCCTCAGCCGCGGCGGCAACGGCTGGGCGATCAGCGAGGTCGGCAACCGGTCGACCGGCTACTTGGTGTGCTCTGCTGCGGGGGTGAGCTACCGGCCTCGTGGCACGACGTAATCGTGCGTCAGGGGACCCGTGGTGAGGGGCCGTTCAGAAGGCGAAGACCATGCCGTCGGCCATGCTTCCTTCCATTTCGCACTCGTTGCCGTACGTGGCCGACCAGGCGACGTGCTTGCCCTGCCACACCCCCTGGGCGCTGATCACGACCGGGCTCCACTGGCGCGTGCACATCTTGTGCGACCGCTTTTCCGTCAGCGCGGCGAACTCACCGTTGACGGCGCTGAGTTCCGCACACGCGGCCGCGGGCGAGGGGTGGGTTCCCGCAGGTCGCGGGGCGCAGCTCAGGGTGACGGCGCGCTCGACCGTGGCGGTCGTGGCGTCCTCGCCCCTGCCGAAGCTGAGTACGAGCGCGGACGGCGCGTACAGGCTCTTCGCGTTGGCGGGCTGTGCGGGCTGCGTGGGCCGGGCCTGCGCGACGCCCATGGCCGTGGTGCCGGTCAGGAGGAGAGCAGATGCCGTGGCGACTGCGGCGACTGTGTTGCGGATGTAACGCATGTGTGAAACTCCTTCGATCGGGGGGCGATTGCGGTCGGGAGTCTTGCGCATGCGGACAGTGAGTGCACGTCGTTCGCTCGTTTCCGGCCGTGTACGTTCGTTCGGGGGTGACCGAATGGTCGTTCGGGCAGCTCGGGGCGGGTGCAAGGGCGTGTCCATCATGTGGACGATCTTCGGTGGTGCAACAGAAAACTACCGCCTGAACTGCGTAAATGCCCGGACTGCTCTACCCCGTGCGGAGCCTGCTTCGACTGGAAAACATCCCTCGATGAGAGGTTTGGCGGCGACGGCGCCGTGTGCCGCAGGGGCGGAACGTATACATGCGCTAATCGGAAGGCTTCGCCCCGCGGGGGCGATGAGGGTGCGGAGAGGGGCGCTGCGGTGCGCATTGCCGCGGGGGTGCGTCGCTCCCGCGTACGCGGATTCTGCGTGATAAAAAACCCTAAACCGGACAAACCGGAACAGTCTCATGGTGGAACCTGGCCGGGGCGATGACGGGCCGTTGATCCGCATCTACCTTGAGAGATTCCGAATCTCTCAAGGGAGGGATGCATGGAACGCAGGCGGTTATTGCATGCCGGAGCCGGGTTCGCCCTGGCGTCCGTAGCGGGCCAATTGGTTGCCCCGGGCGCTGCGAACGCCGACACAACCGACACCGCAGGCACGGCCGATAGACCAGACACAGCAGACAGACCGGACACAGCCAGTGCGGGGGACCACTGCTCGGGTACTCCCATCTCCACCTACGGCATCGCGTCGTTCACCGCCGCCATCGTCGGCATGACGAAGCTCGACGATCGCGCCTACGTCGTCGCCCGTGGTCAAAGTCCGCCCATACTCGGCGAGATCGACCTGGCGTCGAAGAAACTCACCAGAGCCGTCCGGCTCCCCCGTGGAGAGGGCGGCTGGGCTGCGACCGTCTCAGGCGGGCACGTCTACGCAGGGACCTATCCGTACTCGGACATCTACCGTTTCGATCCGGCCACCGGCGAGGTGAAGCTGATCGGCACGGTGGGCCCGGCGGGCGGCTTCGTCTGGTGTCTCACCACGGCGCCCGACGGCACGGTGTATGCGGGAACGTCCCCGCGCGGCGAAGTCTGGGAGTACAAACCGCAGACCGGCGTCCTGCGCAATCTCGGCGTCGCGGTGCCGGGCGACATGTATGTGCGCGCGATCGCCGCCGACGAGCGCTTCGTCTACGCGGGGACGCTGCCGCACGGCTACGTCGTCGCCTACGACCGCGTCACCGGCGCGAGGACGAACCTCACCCCGACGCCCTACGGCGGCGCGGCCGCGCTGCTCGCCCGCGGCGGCCGGGTGATCGCGGCGCTCACCAAGTCGGTAGTGGATATGGCGCCCGACGGCAGTGACGCACGGGTGATTCCGACGCCCGGCCCGGAGCGGCTGATCGACGCGATGACGATGACGTCCGACGGCACGCTGTACTGCGTCGGACGCCCGACCGGAACGGTCTACCGGCGGGACGGCGACACTCTCGTGCCGGTCGCCGCGCCCGCGGGCGGGGACGAGCATCGCGCGCTGCTGCCGCTGTCCGACGGGACACTGCTCGGTGGTGCGGGCAGCGGCCGGCTGTGGTGGCTGGACCTGGCAAGTGGCAAGTCGGACATTCTCGAGCTGATCGACATCGGCCTGTCCGGACCGGATCCCGTGCAGTCCATGACGTACGGCAGGCGCGGGACCGTGCACGTCGGCGGGCACTTCTCGATCACGACGCACCGGCCGGCGAACGGCACGTCCCAGCGGATCAGGATCCCGGGCGAGCCGAAGCAACTGCAACTCGTCGGCGACCGCGTGTACGCGGCGATGTACCCGAGTACCGAGTTGCTGGAGTACGACCCGGACCGCGGCAAGGTCCGGTCGATGGGCTTCGTCGAGAACGAGCAGCAACGGCCCACGGACATGGTGTACGAACGGGGCCAGGATCTACTGCTGTTGTCGACCGCCCCGGGCGTCGGCCTGCTCAAGGGCGCGCTGACAGTCGTGGACCGGTCGAGACGCAAGCTCAGGGTCTATCCGGATGTCATCGTGGACCAGAGCGTGATGTCGCTCGCGCTGGACGACAGGCCCGGCCACCGGATCGCGTACCTCGCCGGGGACACCTGGGGCGGCGGCAGCATAACGCCGGCCAGGCCGAGCGCCACGATCGCCGCCTTCGACCTGCGGTACCGCAAGGTGCTGTGGGAGGTCGCGCCGGTGGAGGGATACGCGAGCCTGCAGCACATCGCGGTGCACGACGGTGTGCTGTACGGGGTCTACAAGCGGCTCGCAGGTACCTGGTTCGCCATGGATCTCGAGACCCGCACGGTCCTGCAGACCGGGAAGCTGCCGAGCTACGGCGAGCTCAGCGTCCATCGTGGGCAGGTGTTCGCGTCGGTCTTCGGCGGTTCGGTGTACCGGCTCGGACCAGGGCTCGCGGAGGCTCAGCCCATGCTCGGCGGCCTCGGTGACGGCTGGTACAACCCGCCGCAGCTGGCTTGGGAACGGTCGTCCCGGTATGCCTGGGCCGTCGCCGGCCGCGATCTGGCCAGACTCCGGCTCGACCCGCGGTGCCCGAGTGCGGCCGAACCCGGACCGACCGCGCCGAACGAGTCGATACTGGAGTCCTTGCTGGCGAACTGAGCGCTCAGAGAGTGCCCGTGGGTACGGGACCCGTCAGCCGATCGGCTGACGGGTCTCCCCGCGATGGACCGCATCACGATGCTCACGATCATGACCGTGCGGTCCTTCTTCGGCGGCGTAGGGGGCGCACCCCAGCCGCCCGGCACGCCCCCGGGTACGGCTGCTGGTTCGGGTACGCGTACGGAGGCTGACCCCCGTACCCCTTGCTGCCACTCACCCCTTGCTGACCGCCGCCAGGATCTCCGGGAGCCTGCTCGCGGTCTGCGGCGCCGCAAGCCGCACCCCCGCCCACCCGACGAGGAGCCCGTACGCCGCGCCCACCGGCAGCAGCAGCCACAGCGCCGACTGGATGTTCGCAGCATGCAGCCAGATCGTCAGCGCGATCACCGGCGCGCACAGC
This sequence comes from Streptomyces sp. NPDC048479, assembly GCF_040651435.1. NCBI lineage: Bacteria > Bacillati > Actinomycetota > Actinomycetes > Kitasatosporales > Streptomycetaceae > Streptomyces > Streptomyces sp. NPDC048479. The sequence goes on along the minus strand of NZ_JBEZKA010000008.1, from coordinate 135,969 downwards.
AGCGCCGCCGAGATCATGCCGCCGAAGATCGAGATCCAGGCGAGGCCGCCCTGACCGGGAGCGACGTTCTTGTACGCGCTGTCCTGCGGGATCGAGTACGGGAAGCGGGCCGACGCCACAGCTCCCGTCGCCAGCATCGCGCCCAGCAGCGCGAGGGACAGGCCCACCACTTCCGGCAGCGCCTGCCAGTTGCCCAGCACGGCCGCGGTGAGGACAGTGACGAGGACGGTGTACGGGAGCGTGATCACCAGCAACGCCATTGCGCGGGCGCGCAGTTCGACGTACGCGTCCCGGGTGGACGAGATCGTCAGCGCCACCATCCAGAACGCCGAGGTGTCCTGGCCGAACTGGTTGTACATCTGGATGCCGAGCATCCCCGCCGCAAAGCAGGCGAAGTAGATCGAGCCCGTGCCCTGCAGTGCGTTGAACAGCGGCACGATCAGGCCGATCGCCAGCGCCGTCACCCACGCCGCCTTCGTCTTCGGGTCCCGCCACACATAGCGCAGGCTGCGCTGCATCACCGTGCCCGTACGGCCCTCGGGCAGCAGACGGTGGAAGCCGGTCGTGGACTCCTTGCGGGTCGGCTCCGAGGCCGCGGCCAGCGTCGAGCCGTCCGGCGTCGTCATCAGCTTGGTCAGGCTGCGCTGCCAGGACCGCAGCAGAAGCAGCAGAGCGGCCGTCGACAACCCCAACTGCCCGATGGCCACCGCGTACGAGCCCTCGCTCGCCGAGTCCACCGCGCCGATCGCCGACGCCGGCGGCAGCCACCGTACGATCCCCGCCACCGGATCGAGCGCCGACAGTCCGCCGGCCCGGCCGAGGCGCTGGGCACCGAAGTTGACGACCTGGATGCCGACCGCGATCACCAGACCGCTGAGCAGCGCCAGGTCGCGGCCCTTGCGGGAGGTCAGCAGCCGGACGTTGGCCGCCGCGACCGCCCGTGCCAGCGCCACGCACACCAGCAGGGTGAGGGGGACGGCGACAACGGAGACGAGCAGCGCGAAGACGCCGTGGGACAGCGCGATCGCCGAACCCACCGCCAGGCAGAGCGTGAACAGCGGTCCGATGCCCACCAGCGACGCCGCCAGCAGCGCCGAGACCAGCGGGCCCGGTCGCAGCGGCAGCATCACCAGACGGGTCGGATCCAGCGTTTCGTCACCGCTGGGGAAGAAGAGCGGCATGAACGCCCAGCCCAGGGCCAGTACGGCGGTCAGCAGCACCACGACCGATTCCGCGTGATCGTTTCCGCGCAGTGCGATCAGGCCGATGAGCTGGAGCGCGGCGAAGAGCAGTGTGACGACGATCGAGGCGATGTACGCGGCTCTGCGGCCGGACGACTGGCGCAGCCCGTTGCGCAGCAGCGACAGCTTGAGACGGATGAAGACCGGGGCGAGGTATGCGCTGTTCAAGGCGCTGACGTTGCTCAACGGGTACCGCCGCCGAGCCAGTCCAGCGAGTGCTCGGTGTCCCGGCCGTTCGCGCCCACCAGTTCCAGGAACGCGCTCTGCAGGGACGGCGCGTCGCCCCGTACCTCCGCCAGCGGGCCCTGCGCGCGGATCCGGCCCGCCGCCATCACCGCCACCCAGTCGCACAGCGACTCCACCAGTTCCATCACATGGCTGGAGAAGACGACGGTCGCGCCCGAGTCGGTGTACCGCTCCAGGACGCCGCGGATCGTCTGCGCCGAGACCGGGTCGACGCCCTCGAACGGCTCGTCCAGGAACAGCACTTCGGGGTTGTGGAGCAGGGCCGCCGCGAGCCCGATCTTCTTGCGCATGCCCGTGGAGTAGTCGACGACCAGCTTGTGCTGTGCACCCGCCAGGTCCAGTACGTCCAGGAGCTGAGTGGCGCGCTTGTCGACCTCATCGCCCGGCAGACCCCTCAACCGACCGCTGTAGGCGAGGAGTTCACGGCTCGAGAGCCGCTCGAAGAGGCGCAGGCCCTCAGGGAGTACGCCGATACGGGACTTCACCTCGACGGGGTCGCGCCACACGTCGTGGCCCGCCACCTCCACCCGGCCCTGGTCCGGGCGCAGCAGGCCGGTCACCATCGACAGGGTCGTCGTCTTGCCGGCGCCGTTCGGGCCGACGAGGCCGATGAACTTGCCCGCGGGGAGCGTGAGATCGATGCCGGCCACCGCGGTCTGCTCGCCGAACCGCTTCCACAAGCCCTCAACACGAACGGCGGGCGGCGCCGTTCGCGCCCCGCCCGCCTCTGTGGCTCCCATTGCCTGGTCCGGCATGGCGCCCCGCCTTTCAGTGTCCCCGTATGTACGAGGCCACCTTATGGGTCACCTTGGGGGCCGCCAGGCTCGGGCACCGGCCGCCTTATGCGCGGCGGATCCGCTTCGCGGCAGCCTCCCGCCCGCATGCGTATGCCAGCGGGCTGATCAGCTCGTCCGCGTCCGGCAACCACCGGTTGGCGGTGGTGGGGCGGCGGGCCCACTGCACCGCGCCATGGCCGCCGATCCGGGTCGGCGGCGCAGCGACGTAGTGGCCCTCGCCGCGCGCGACGAGGTCGATGGCGCTCGGCACCCAGCCCAGGGTTCGGACCAGGTCGGGGGTTTTGAGTGCCGCGCCGGGCAGCACGAAGAACAGCATCCGGCGGTCGGGGGTGCAGGTCACCGGGCCGAGCGGGAGGTTCATCCGCTCCAGGCGGGCCAGCGCCAGGAAGCCGGCCGACTCCGGTACGTCGAGAGCGTCGAAGGTACGTCCCGTCGGCAGCAGGATCGACGCCTTCGGCTGCCTGGACCACAGTCGGCGTGCGGCGACCGCGCTGCCGGTCGCCTGGTTCGCCCAGTCCGGCCTGGCGGGGTGGGCGCCGGGCAGGGCGCATGCGGTGTCGCCGCACGAGCAGCGTTCCCTGCCCTCCACCGCCTCCAGCCAGGTGCCGGGGAACACGTCCCAGTGCCGCTCTTCCGCGTACCGCACGGCATTGTCCAGCAGCTGTTCACCTCGCTGCTGGGGGATCTGTACGGCTTCCATGACTCCGATGGTCTCTTCCACGACACACTCAACTCCCGCCACCACCTTGGGTTACGGGCGTCCCATGGGCGGTGCGTGGCGCATCGATCCTGCACACGGGGCGCATGGGTGCACGGGTGGGGGCGCGCATGCGGCTGTACCGCGGTGGGCGGGTAGCCACAGGCAGTGGCGTCATCGCGAGGGGGAGGCGGCGATCCGGGAGGGCGACGGCGGCAGACGTCGTGGCTTCCGTGTGGCTTCTGCGTGCGTCAAGGCGGCCGCCTTCCGGAAAGACCTTCCAGGGAATCTTCCGAATCTTCCCGGAAAAACGACCAACTCAGCCCAAGTCTGCATTCTCCGTATATCAGCCGGGCAGTGATCACTTCATGGATCACCGCGGCCTCAGGGGGTAGTCATGGCAGCCAGGCCTCTCGTCGTCCGACAACCGAACGAACGATTGCAGGCGCTCATTCAGGAAGCCGGGTGTTCCAATGCGGGGCTCGCCCGTCGCGTCAACATGGTCGGTACGGAGCGCGGGTTGGACCTGCGCTACGACAAGACCTCGGTGGCACGCTGGCTGCGCGGGCAGCAGCCGCGCGGCCGTGCACCGGGCATCATCGCCGAGGCGCTGGGCCGCAAGCTCGGCCGTACGGTCACGATCGACGAGATCGGCATGGCGAACGGCAAGAACCTCGCGTCCGGCGTCGGCCTGCAGTTCTCGCCGACCGTGCTCGGCGCGATCGAGCAGGTCTGCGAGCTGTGGCGCAGTGACGTCGGCCGCCGCGACTTCCTGTCCGGGTCGGCGGTCGCGGCTTCCGCACTCGTCGAGCCGAGCCGCGACTGGCTGATCACCGGCGCGGACACGCAGGTCGCGCGTACGGCCGGAGCGAGGGTCGGCGTCTCGGACGTCGAAGCGGTACGGGCGATGACGAGCGCGCTGACCGACTTGGACCACCGCTTCGGCAGTGGCCATGTCCGGCCGGTCGTCGTGCACTATCTGAACAGCGTGGTCTCAGGGCTCCTCTCGGGCTCGTACCGCGAATCGGTCGGCCGTGAGCTGTTCGCGGCGGTCGCGCGGCTGACGGAGCTCGCCGGATACATGGCCGTCGACACCGGCCAGCCGGGGCTCGCCCAGCGCTACTACATCCAGGCGCTGCGACTGGCCCAGGCGGCCGGGGACCGCGGGTACGGCGGCTATGTGCTGGCGGCGTCCATGAGTCATCTGGCCGCTCAGCTCGGCAACCCTCGGGAGATCTCCCAGCTGGCGCGGGCCGCGCAGGAAGGCGCCCGCGGCCGGGTCACACCGCGGGCCGAGGCCATGTTCTACGCCGCGGAGGCGCGCGGGCACGCCCTGCTCGGGGACACCCGCACCTGCCACGAGGTGGCCGGCAAGGCGCTCGGCGCGCTGGAGCGGGCCGAGCCGTCGGCAGGGGATGATCCGGACTGGATCGCCCATTTCGACCACGCGTATCTCGCGGACGAGCTGGCGCACTGCTACCGCGACCTGGGGCAGGCGGAGGTGGCGGCGTACCATGCCGCAAACGCGCTGGACGGGCACCCGGAGTCGCGGGCCAGGCGGCGCGCGATCGGTCTTGTGTTGTTGGCCACTGCGCAGGTGCAGCAGCGTGAGGTGGAGCAGGCCTGTCACACGGGCACGCGTGCGGTGGAGCTGCTGGGGAGGCTGCGCTCGAGCCGGGGCGCGGAGTACCTGGACGACCTGCAGCAGCGCCTGGAGCCGTACGCCATGGAGCCTTCGGTGCGCGAGTTCGGGGCGCGGCTGGAGATTCAGGCCGCATGAGGCCGGGTGCCCCTTTAACAGCGACTTGAGTCCGCATCTTGTTACTGCTTCCGCGCGTGTGTGCGGAGCGGCTGAGGCACCGGGTAGCGTGAACCGACGGTTCAGTAGGCCCATACGTAGGAGTCCCGGTGACGCAAAGCGGACAGGGTGACGAGCGGCAGCTTCCTGCTGCGCGGCCCGCGCACGAAGGCGTCGTGCTGCCCGCCGACGGAAGTGAGCCCTGGATTCCAGGTGTCTCCGACCCACAGGTGGCTCCGGCGGGCGGGCAGCCGTGGGGCGAGCCCTGGGGGCCGCAGCAGCAGCCGGGGCAGCAGCCGGGGCAGCCTGGCCAGGGTGGGCAGCCTGCCCAGGGCGGCTATGGGGAGGTACCGCAGGGCGGATACGGCCCGCAGGACGGGTACGGCGAGGTGTCGCAGGGCGGATACGGCGCGCAGGCCGAGTACGGCCCGCAGGGCGGGTACGGCCCGCAGGCCGGGTACGGCGCGCAGCCAATGCCTCAGGCTGTGCCCCCGCAGGGACCGGCTCCTCAGGGACCGCCCCCTCAGGCGCTGCCTCCGCAGGCCCTGCCTCCCCAAGCGCTGCCTCCGCAGGCGCCCGTCATGGGTGCCTCCGACGCGACGCAGTACATCCCGGCGGTGGCGCCCATGGGGCCCGGAGCCCTGCCGCCGGAGACTCCCGCCGAGTCCACCCAGTTCCTCGGGACCGGGCCCGGTGCCATGCCGGGTGCCATGCCCGGACCCGGACCCGTATCGGGACCGGACGCCGAGGCCACGCAGTACATCGCAGCCGTACCGCCCGGCTCCGCCCCGCCCGCGCCCAACGCCGCGCCGTTCGGGATCCGGCCGGGGGCGCCCGGCGACCGGCAGCCGCCTGCCGAGTTCGACAGCCTCTTCCGTACGGACGGGCCCGCGGCCCAGCCCGCGGACGCCACGGCACAGTTGCCCCGCTTCGAGGGTCCGGTCGGCGGCCGGCGGACGCGCCGGCAGCAGTCGCATCAGCAACAACCGGCGCATCAGCAGCAGTATCAGCAACCGCAGTACCAGCAGCCGCAGTACGAGCCGCAGGACCATGAGCCCGAGCCCGATCGGCGCAAGTCCTCGCACATACCGCTGATCGCCGCCGTCGTGGTCGGCTGTGCCGTCCTCGGACTCGGCGTCAGCGCAGTGATGTTCGGCGGCGGGGACGACGCCAAGAAGGAACCGGACGCCAGCAAGAACGTCGCAGCGACCTCCGACGCCCCCAAGAACTCTCCCGAGGCCGCCGCCGACCCCGCAAAGCAGCAGGCCGAGGCGCTCGACAAGCTCCTCGCGGACAGCAACAACAGCCGTGCCACGGTGATCAGTTCGGTGGAGAACATCAAGCAGTGCCAGAACCTGGACCAGGCGTCCACCGACCTGCACGGCGCCGCGGTGCAGCGGCGCGGTCTGGTGACCCGGCTCGAGGGCCTGACCGTCGACAAGCTGCCCGACAATGCCGCACTGACTGCTTCGCTCACCAAGGCATGGCAGGCGTCCGCGTCGGCCGACGACCACTACGCGGCCTGGGCCCAGCAGGTCAAGAGCAAGAAGGGCTGCAAGGACGGCAAGGCCCGCAACACCGGCCAGACCGCTCAGGCCAACCGCGCCAGCGGTGACGCCACCAAGGCCAAGAAGGAAGCGTCCGGGCTGTGGAACGCCATAGCCCGTAAGTACGAGCTCACGACGCGGCGCAGCGAGCAGCTGTAGCTTCCAGTCGGTCGGTCGGTCGGCCGGGCAGCCAGTCGACCTGCCGACCGGCCTCCGGTCAGCTCGCGGTGGTGGACGACGACAGCGTCTTGCTGACGTCCACGAAGCCCGGCTTCTGGGCCACCAGGCGTCCGTCGCACACCACTTGGAAGGTCACGGCCCGGTTGACCACCCGCGGGAAGTCGGGCGTGCCGAGCATGTCCTCGAACTTCCAGCGCAGCACCGGAGTGAGGCCGTCGGTCGAAACCCGCACCCCGTCGTCGAGGGCCCGCGAGACCTTCCTGGGGTTGATCCTGTCGTCGTGGATCGACCGGATGACCGTCTTCAGCACGGTGTACGCGATCCACGTGGTCTGCACACCGGCGTCGGCCGGGTCGATGTCGTTGTCGCCGAAGGCGTACGTACGGATCATCTTCTGCATCTCCTCCCAGCGCGCATCGCCCGCGGTCGGGTACCAGCCGGTGATGTACGCACCCTCCAGCGGGCCCTTGCGGCCGCCGGTGCGGTCGATGAGCGGCTGGCCGACGCTGCCCATGACGGAGGAGATCCGTACCTTCCGGCTGTCCTCGGGCAGCCGCCGGAAGGAGTCGACGAAAGTCTCCGTGCGGTCACCGAGCGCGGCCGTGACACAGCCGGGCCGGTCGTCGCTCCCCGTCCCGAAGCCGCTCCGCGCACCTGCCTTCCTGCGTGCCTGCTCAGCCTGCGCGGTGTAGTCGGTCGCGTCCTCCGCGGCAAGGATGTCCGTGGACCTGCGCTGACTGTCCTCCGCGAGGCCGGAGTTGAGGAGCACGGGCATTTCGTCGCCGGCAAGGGAGTTGGGCCTTACCAGCGAGACCCGTTGGCAGACGTTCGCGAGCTGCTTGCCGTTGCCGGCGAGGAGCGCCGCCTGGCCGCCGTTGACCGGGTAGGACAGATAGCTGGTGAACTCCTCCTCGGAGATGCCGTATCCGCCGATGAAGGGGATGCCGGCGGCCTCCAGCGGAGGCATGAAGGCATCGCCGTGCTGGCTGTACGAGCCGACGACCGCGACCACGCCCTCCTTGACCGCGCGCCGTGCGCAGTTGGCGGCTCCGGTGGAGGTGTTCTGTTCGTTGCAGGTGATGACGCGCAGCTCGTGCCCGTCGATACCGCCCTGCGCCTCGGACCAGCGGGCGTAGGCCTTCGCCATGGCGGGCATTCCGGGCATGTTCGTCACCGGGGTCTCCTCCGGTGCGAACGTCATCACCGTGACGGGCTCCCTGGACCCCCCCGTGGCCCCAGGGAGCACGCCACAGCCGGTGACCAGCGACGCTCCGACCGCCGCGACGGCCGTTGTCATACAGACGGCGCGTATCCGCACGGTCCGTGAGGGGCGGGTCCTTGAGGGGCGGGGGGAGGATGAACGTCGCCAACCGGTCATGGTGATGCACATTTCCTCCTCCCGGGTAACGGAAGAGTGAGCATTGATCAACGACGGGTGACGTCAAAGTGAATTACAGGGGGCTGTGGAGCCCTGCGACCAGGGAACGTACGATCGACGGCGTGCAGCAAGGTTCGGACACCTCTTCCCGCCGCGGCCGTCGCTCCTCCACCATGGGCGGCATGCCGCTCAATGACATGCCTTGGTGGCGCTGGCGCAGCAATGTGCGCTCGGCGCTGCACATGCTTTCCGACCCTGTCTTCCATGAAGAGTGCTGGCTGGCCGGCCGTGAGGGGTACGGCGACGTCACCGACGCCGTGTACCGCCTGGTCGAGGACACCTGGCTGGACAACTGGTCCGCCGAGAAGTACGTCGGGACGATCTTCCGCGACTCGGGCGAGGCCGCCCTTGTCGATGTCGCCGTCCTGCGCGTGCTGCGGATCATGCACCAGGTGGGTGCGGACGCTCCCGTCTCCGCCTATCTCGAACACCACGGCTGGCCCGAGGCCGTACGAGCCGCCCGTGAGGCGCATGTACGGCTGTCTGTCGCCGACGGCGAGGACCCGGACACTCCGCCGCGCTCGCTGGACGTGCTGCGGATCATGACCCGGTCCGCCTGAGATCCCTCTGAGTTCCGCCGAAGGCGGGGAGGTCCGCTCGCGGTTCGCCCGGTGTCCGGCTGACGGACGAGCACTCCGGCCGGGATCAGCGGGTGTGGCATCCTACGAAGATGACTGACCAGTACGTCCTGACGCTCTCCTGTCCTGACAAACAGGGCATTGTGCACGCCGTGTCGAGCTATCTCTTCATGACGGGCTGCAACATCGAGGACAGCCAGCAGTTCGGAGACCGGGACACGGGTCTGTTCTTCATGCGGGTCCACTTCTCGGCGGAGCCGCCGGTGACCGTGGAGAAGCTGCGGGCCAGTTTCGTCGCCGTCGGGGACTCCTTCCAGATGGACTGGCAGATCCATCTCGCCGAGGAGCGGATGCGGATCGTCCTGATGGTCAGCAAGTTCGGCCACTGCCTGAACGACCTGCTCTTCCGCTCCAGGACCGGCGCGCTGCCGGTCGAGATCGCGGCGGTCGTCTCCAACCACAAGGACTTCGCCGAGCTCGTAGCCTCGTACGGGATCCCGTTCCATTACATTGCGGTCACCAAGGAGAACAAGGCCGCCGCCGAGGCGCAGGTGCTCGAACTGGTCCGCGCCGAGAAGGTCGAGCTGGTGGTCCTCGCCCGCTATATGCAGGTGCTCTCGGACGATCTGTGCAAGCAGCTGAGCGGCCGGATCATCAATATCCACCACTCCTTCCTGCCGAGCTTCAAGGGCGCGAAGCCGTACCACCAGGCGCACGCCCGGGGCGTGAAGCTGATCGGCGCGACGGCGCACTATGTGACGGCCGACCTCGACGAGGGGCCGATCATCGAGCAGGAGGTCGAACGCGTCGGCCACCAGGTCACGCCGGAGCAGCTGGTGGCGATCGGCCGCGACGTGGAGTGCCAGGCGCTGGCGCGCGCGGTGAAGTGGCACGCGGAGCACCGGATTCTGCTGAACGGCCGCCGTACGGTCGTCTTCGCCTAGGGCACGCCTTGGCAGCCGGGCCGTCTACGGCGAGGCGCCGACGGGGTTGTCGCACAGATCGTCCAGTACGAACGCCCCCTCCCGCTGCTGCAGGATCCGCTCCGCCTCCAGCTGTTTGAGCAGCCGGGTCAGCAGGTCGTGGTCCTGCGGGTGGCCCAGGAATTCCAGTACGGCGCGGTAGAACGCGTCGCGCAGGGTCGGCGGCATCGCGTCCGAGGCGTCCAGGCAGATCTGGCCGGCTCCTTCGAGCAGCTTCTGGACGTCGCGGGTGCCCTGCGACTGCGGCAGGGTGCCGAAGGTGCCGCCCGGGAAGTACGGCCGCTCCCCGGGCTTCGCCGCATTCGCCCAGTCGTCCCGGGCCGCGCGGGAGGTGAGCCGGCCCAGCAGGTCCCAGGCGGCGGTGCTGGGCTTGAACACCGCGGCCATGTCGCCGGAGACCTCGAAGGCGTTCGCGCCGGATCCTCCAGCCTTCCCAGTCCTTCCAGTTCCTCCAGTCTTTCCGGAATTTCCCGACTTTCCGGACTTATCGGAACCGAGGAAACGCGCGGTGGGGGTGGGCAGCACATCGTCCGTGTAGTGGCGGCGGATGAAGGAGCCCTGGTGCTCATGGGTGCACCTGCCGCCGTTCAGCAGCCCGTACCCGCCGTTCTTGAGCAGCTCGAAGCCGTTCTCGAGCCCCTCCTTTCCGAGCTCCCCCTTGTTCGCGGCGAGTATGCCGGCCCACTGCTCCCATGCCGGCCTGGTCTCCGGCCAGGGGGTCTTGCCGGTCGCCCAGCTCTCGTACGCGGCGGGTCCCTGCCGCTGCAGCAGCAGATCCTCCACCCAGTCCGTGCCCGGCCAGCCCGAGGTCGCACCCGAACCCACGCCAAGACACCAGTCCGGGGTCTTCCCCGTATCTGCTGCGTGGCTCCACACGATCGACTTCAGGTCCAGCCGCACCGGCGCCCAGTACGCGTGCGTACGGGCCTCGCCGTCCTTGGTGTCGACGGTGACGGCGGGCGCCCACGGCGGAACCGCGGCACCCACCACGCTTTCGGGCAGCGGATAGGCGTCCCCGGCGCGGGCGTACGCCGTCAGGTCGCCCGGGCTGCTCACTATCGCCACATCCGGCGGCGCACCGGCCTGCAACTGGGCGACCAGGGTCTCGCGCAGGGAACGGGTGCCCTTGTAGACGTAACTGCGTCCGGTCCGCTTCTCGATGCCCTTCAGCGCCGCCAGGAACGGCTTCTCCTCGCCGTCGGTCCACGGGCCGAGGACGACCAGCGTCCGCTCCTCGTCCGTAGCCGAGCAGCCGCCGGCCGTCACGGCGGCAGCGGCGAGCAGACAGGCGGCCAGCACAACCCTCAAGCACCTCATGCGTCCCCGTACTTCCGTAGGGTGCGGCCGGCCGGATACGGGCGGCCGTAGAGGAAGAGCGTGACGCCGCAGGCGAGCGCACCCACGCCGCCGGCCGGCACGGCGATGCCCGCGGTCATCGACCAGCCGTCGGGATGTGTGCCGCGCATCACGGCGGCCGCGTCGAGCGCGGTGGACTCGATCCGGCGAGGGGCCGTGACGCGATCCGCGCGCACTTTCTCCAGGGCGCCGACGGCCGTACCGACCCGCTCCTGCGCGCCGTGCTCCTGTGCGCCGCCGACCGCCAGCAGTGCGGGGGTGAGGAGCACCGGCACCGCGGCCACCGCCAACTGCAGGCTGATCAGCCGCAGCCGGTCCCGCAGGAAGACCGAGGTGCCGACGAGGACGAAGGCGAAGAGCGCGGCCGCCAGTGCGGCGGCGCCGGCGGCCGTCACTGTCAAGGGACTCCAGGCCACCAAGTCCCGGTTTTCGTCGCGTAGTTGGCGTTCCAGCTCTCTGATGCGGTCCAGGATGGTGGTCGGCTCCTGCGGTGGAGTACCGGCTGTGGTGCCCTTGGAGCTGCCCAGCATGTCGGCGGCGTAGCCGACCCCGGCCGTGCGCAGCACGTCGGTCGTACGGTGCCGGTCCGCCCAGGCGATCTTGTCCCCGTAGGCGACGACCAGACCCGACACCACCCGCAGTTCCTGTTCCTGCGCCTTGTGCAGGGCCCTGGACTGCGCCACCTGGTTGAGGCTCTGTGAAGCCTCGGTGAGCAGCGAGCGGTAGGTCTCGCCGAGCTCGACCAGGCCGGGCTCCCCGGGGGTGCGGAGGAGCCGTGACACGGCTTCCTCCTGGGCCAGTTGGAGGGAGGTCCGGGCCTCGGCCAGATCCACCAGCGCGGGTGTGCAACGGTCCCGCAGCCGTTCCGTACGGCCGTGGATGTCGCCGTAGGCGGCGGCGGAGAGGGCGAGGGCGATCACACCGAGTGCCGGCAGCACAAGCATGCGGCGGCGCAGGAACGCGGCAGTGGGCCGGCTGCCCTCGGCGGTACGGCCGGTGGCGCGACGCCACAGTGCGGGGAAGAGGCGGCGCGGTGCGGGGAGTGCCCGGGGCAGGGCCCGCAGTGCCCGGGACAGGGGTGCGGCGAGGCGGTTCATCGGGTTCATCGGCCATCCCCCGAGCCGGGCCGCAGCGAGCGTGGCAGCCAGGCGGTCAGTGGCCGCGGCGGCGTTTCCGTACGGCGGCCGTCGTGCCTCTCCCGGTCGCGGTCCCGGTCGCGGTCCCGCTTCCGGTCCCGGTGGTGCTTCAGACCGAGAGGACGGGTCCGGTAGGCGTTGTCGAGGAGCGCCTCGGCGAGGGCCGCGTCCTCGGCCCGGTCGGTACGCGGCACCTGCTTCGCCAGCTGCCGGTAACTGGCGGAGAGCTGCTCGCGCAGTTCGCGTTCCGTGGCCGGGACGTCTATCGCGGAGGGCAGCGAGGCGCGCAGCTCGGCCGGCGGATCGGCATCCTCGCCCTTCTCCCGTGCGGCGTGGACGAGTTCGAGAAGGAGCTCGCGCAGCTCCGCGGTGAGCCGTTCCTGGGACTGCCGGTCGGTGAGGCCCTCGTGGCTGACCAGCCGGTGCAGTGCGGCGTACGCGCGCACCGCCGATGCCACGGTCGGCGGCGTGCCGTCGGCGGGCAGGCTCGCGTGGATGCGCACCATCGCCGTACGGGCGGCGGTGCGGTGCCGGGAGTCCGGCGGGACGCCGTCGAGGGACGCGAGGGCCCGTTCCGGGCTGCGGCGGGCGAGATGGATCCGGGCGAGCCCGAAGGCGGCGCTGCCGAGCGCATGGTTGCGCCACCAGACCGTTTCGTAGAACTGCATGGCCTGCTGTTCGTGTGCCTCCCGCGCCTCGGCGGCCTGCGGCGCGCTGTCGTCCCCTGCGGCGCGCCAGTCGTCGGCCAGCTTCTCGTGGCAGTAGCCGAGCGCGAGCTTGGGCGCGAACTCGCCCGGAATGGCTCGGTAGACCTCGTCGAAGGAGGTCAGGGCGGGACGCAGTCGGCCGTGGGCGAGATCGGTCAGACCCTGGTGCCAGTTCAGCCGCCAGTCGTAGCGGGCCCGGTCGCCGAGTATGCGGTGGGCTCCCTTGAGCTCTCTGGTCGCGGCTTCCAGCTGTTCGACCCGTTGTCGCAACTGGTCGCGGGCGAGCTCGAGATGGAGTCGGCAGCGCAGCAGATGGAGCTCGGGGGACTCCAGCCACTCGCCGCTGAGCTGGAGCAGTCCGACCGGGTCGTCGTACGAAGTGCGCTGCAGCTCCTTCCAGTTGGGGTCCTGCTGATCCGCCTTGGGCACGGGCAGAGCGACGGCGGCCTCGGCAGGCCCCGGCACCTGTGCGCCGAGGCGGTAGCTGCGGCTGCTGTCCTCCCGCCAGCGGTCCAGCGGAGGGGCCTTGCCCAGCTGCCCGTCCAGCGCGGTGGCCGCCCGGTCGAAGAGCGGCGACGGCTCGAAGGTCTCCACGCCGAGCCGCAGGGAGCGCAGTTCGCGCAGGACTCCACGGAGCTGGAGAGCCATCTCCTGGGCGGAGGCGTACCGCTGCTTGGGATCGGGCGCCATGGCGCGGTGCAGGGCCCGCTGCAGCGACTCGGTGCCGAGGTCCGCGGGCGGCGCCGGGGCCTTGGCGAGGAGCTCGCTGAGGACGGCGCCGACCGTGTAGAGATCGCCCGCGGTGGTCATCTCGCCCGCGGCACCGGTCTCCGGCGGCCGGTGGCTGACCGGTCCCGGTGCGCCGGGCTCGCGTACGCCCGCGACGTCGATGAGCTTGATGCCGTTGCCGCAGTGCAGCACGTTGGTGAGGGAGAGATCGCCGTAGACGAGACCTTCCTGGTCGTGCAGATAGCTGAACGCGTCCAGGATGCGCAGCCCGTACGCGACGATGAACTCCCGGACCCGGGGTCCGGAGAACGGCGGATCGTGCCGGGCGATCCGGGCCGCGACCCACTCCAGCGGCGCGCCGTCGGCGAACTCCATCACGATGAACTCCGCCGAGGACGACGGATGCCGTGCGTAGTTGACCACCCGGATGACGGACGGATGGTTGAGGCTGACCAGCCGCAGCCGCTCCTGGTGGGCCTGGAGGACGGCTGCGGGGTCGCCCGGATCGAGGATCCCCTTGAGCGCCACGGGCCGGTTCTCCAGCAGGAGATCGCGGGCGAGATACACCTGCCCGTGGCTGCCCCGGCCGAACGGACCCACCACCTCGTACTGCTGGTGCAGCCGGTCGCCGCCCGCGAGCTGGTGCCCGGCCGGGGCGGTGACCAGCGCGTCCGGATCGCGTACGGCGACGACCGGCAGATCCGTGAGACCTTCGCCGGGCGGCTCCACGACGAACTCGTGCGGGCCCAGCGGACCGGTCAGCGCCCGCTCGGCGCTCTCGGCCTCCAGCATGGCCGTCTCGATGTCGACGGCGAGCCGGAACAGCGCGTGCGGCAGAGCGGGCGAGTCGAACAACGGACTGCCGCGTCGCCACTGTTGGAGCTCCCGGCGGAGCCTTGGCGTCCGCGGCTCGGGCCGCCGCGGGGCGGGGCGGCCGCCCGTGGCCGGGTTCGCGGGCAGCTGCCGTAACCGCTGCTCGGTCTCGGCCAGCCGGGCCACGCGCGTCCCGAGCCGGTCCGCGCGGCGGTCGGGCCACTCGGGCTCGAGGAGTTCGGCGCGGACCTGCGCGAGCAGCGGGGAGCGCCGGTCGCTGAAGACGAGGAGCAGCCGGCTGTCGTCCCGGGCGCGCAGGGCCCGCAGCAGTGCCACGATCTCGGCGTCCGTGGAGGCGGACCGGTCGACGGCGAGGAAGGCGGCGAAGAGCGGCGGGCTCTCGTCGGCGATCCGGGCGAGCAGTGCCTGGTGGGGTGTACGGGACGGGGCGTCCGGTTCGGGTGTACGGGACGGGGTGTCCGGTTCGGTGGTACGGGACGGGGCGTCCGGTTCGGTGGTACGGGACGGCGACTCCGGTTCGGGCGTGCCGGACGGCGGGTCCAGGCCTATGCGGCCGGCGGCGTGGACGGCGAGGTCCTCGACGGTGCGGTTGGTGGCGTCGACGGCGATGTCGATGCTGCCCACCTGCGGCTCGCCCGCCGAACTCCCGGACGCGGACGGCGGGCTCTGCTCCCGGTCCGCCAGCGTGAGGGCCGAGCGGATCGTGTGCAGCAGTTCGTGCTCACCCTCACCGGCGAAGGCGAGCTCTACGGGGTCCGTGTCCGGTGCGCCGTCCAGCCAGCGGGTGAGCCGCCGATGCAACCCCGGCACCCGGCCCGAGGCGGTCCTGTCCGGGGCGACGGCGACATCGCGGGAGACCGCCCGGTGCCCCGTCACCGTCAGCCCCAGCCGCTCCAGAGGCAGATGCTTCAGCACTGTCTCGGTCGGGATCATGTACGCGTGCTCGCGCCGGACGGGCGCCTCCGGGGTGCCGAACTGGTGGGCCACGATGCCGATGAGGCGGCGCGAGCGGCTCTGGACGACGCCGGCGCCGCTGTAGCCGCGCCGGACCACGTACGCCGAACCCTCCGTGTCCAGCTGCACCCACTCGGGCGTGGGCGAGGGCCCGCCCCGCCCCATCAGCCGGGCGTCGAGGTGCTCGCCGCCCGGCAGGTCCTCCGGGTAGCCGGTGAAGTGCACCGGTTCCTTGCGCGCGGGGATCTGGCGGTGCAGTACGGCATGCGCCACGGGCGGCTCCTCATCCAGCTTGAGCAGGGCGAGGTCGCCACTGAAGTGCGGGGTGGGCGGCACCAGATACTGCCGCAGCAGCCGGGCGGGCAGGGGTTCGGAGACGCCGCCGGAGAGGGTGACGTGCGGGACGTCGACGTAGACGGTGTCGAACGGGGTGCGGATGCCGGACCGGTCGGGGCGGGACAGCACCGTATGGGCGCAGGTGAGCACCAGACCCCCCGGGAGCAGCACTCCAGCCCCGAGCGGGCGGGTAACCCGGTCCTGCGTACGGAGCAGACAGACTCGCCAACTCTCTTCATGCGGTGCTGAGTTGGACGTGCGCAACGGCTCCCTCATACTGCTCAACGATAACTACAGGAGACGAGGTGCGCGATGGCTGAGCGTGACGACACCGCGGTGGCCGGACTGGCCGAAGTGATCGGACAGGTCCGGGACGAGCTGGAACGGGCGCAGCGGGACGGCGCGGGGCGCGACCTCAAGTTCAGTGTGGAGAAGGTGAATCTGGAGTTCGCCGTGCAGGTGCGGCGGGAGGGCAGCGGCCGGGCCGAGCTGCGGATCGGGGTGGTCATGGCGGGCGGCGGCGGTTCGGCGGCGCGCGACCGCACCCACACGATCCAGATCGAGCTGAAGCCGCAGGGGCGCGACGGCAATCCGAACATCAGCGTGGGCGGGGAGTGATGGTACTGCTCAAGCGGCACGCCACGGATGTTCTGCTGCACCAAGCCTCTATGTGGCGTGCCTCGGGCCCCGCAGCCGCAACGCGGATCGGACCGGGTCCGCCACCCGCTGCACCGGGCGCGATGGAGGCTCAGCCAGTGGCTTGACGCCGAGGACGATGTGCTCATGGGCGGAGAACGTCATCCGGCAGCACCAAGCAGGAGACGTTGCGGGAGTGTGATCGGGCAGCAGTTACGCGCTGGTCTCGGCCCCCTGGCTGCGTAGGTTTCAAGCGAGAGAGCACTTGTCGGTGGGTTTCGGCATCACGCGATACCCGGAGAGCGCATGAATGCTGGTGAGAAGTAAGTGTGCGTCGCTGAACTCCGACGGGGCTCTCTCAAAGATCGCCATCGAGCCGGAACCGGAGTCGGAACCGGTCTGGAAAGGTCAGTATGGAACTCACCCAGATACGCCTGTTGGTGTCCGACTTCCCCGCCGTCTACCGCTTCTACCGGGACGTGCTCGGGCTCAAGCCGCAGTTCGAGGCCGAGAGCGGCCCGTACGCCAAGCTCATCCCCGATACCGGACACGCCGCGATCGCGCTGCAGGATCGGGCGCAGATGGCGGGCGTGCTGGGGCGGTTGGGGGCGGAGCCGGAGGGATACCGCGCGCTGGTGGTGCTGCGGGTGGACGACCTTGACGCAGCCCACGCCGAGCTCACCGCGCGGGGGGCGGAGTTCAGCAATGACCCTGGGCCGATGGGCGACCGGATGCGAGTTGCCTACCTGGAGGACCCAGAAGGGAATCTGATCGAGCTTCAGGAGTGGCTGGCGCTGCGCGAGCGGGTTGGTAACGCGCCGGCGTAGGAGGGTGTAGCAGCGGGGTCCGTCTGCAGCCGAGCCGCCGTCGCGTACCTACTGTCAGCCGTGCGCGCGCCGCGTTCCAATACGTCGCTGAACCAGCAGGCTCCCCAGAGCAGTGCGCTGGTGCAGGACCGCCCGTCCGGCGCGGACCGTGGTGATCAGGCCGGCGCCGCGCAGCGCGGCGGTATGGGCCGAAGCGGTGGCATTGCTGACACCCAGCCGCCGGGCAAGCTCACTGGTGGTGTGCTCCTCCCCGAGCCGGAGCAGGATGTCGAGGCGGGTCCGCCCGAGCACCACGGCCAGCGCGTCGTCCGTGCCGACCGGACCGGTCGGCGCGAGCGGCAGGCCCGGACCGGCTGGATAGGTCACGACCAGGGGGTGGTCGGGCAAGCTGGAGATGAGGGGATGGCCGGTCCAGTGGAAGGTGGGCAGGAGCAACACGCCGCGCCCGTGCAGTGTGATGTCCCGCTCCGGCCCCTCGAACTCCCAGACGCCCTCATGTAACCGGGTGCCGGGGACGAGTACGGCGAGTGCGGCACCAATGCCGTGTTCGGCCACGGCCAGGGCATGGCGGGTGAACTCCGTCTGGTGCAGGTCCTGCACCAAGGTCCACACAGGGTTCACGACCGTTTCGAAGGCTGCGTGCTGGGCCCGGCGGAGGACTTGCCAGGCGTTGGCACCACCTTGGTGCAGCTCGCGGATCCACAGCGGCGCCGGGGACGTGTGCGTGGCGTAGACCCGCTCGATTTCGGAGCGGACCAGGTCCGGGCGCGAAGCTCGGACGGTGTCCAGTCCCTCCTGCAGAGTGTCGCTGAACACGTCGATGAAGTGGGGGGCCTCCTGCGCAGGGACCAGGTCCCTCAGCGGCCGGACGGTGACGGGCAGGGAGCGGAGCACCCGCTGTCTCCATAGGCCGAAGAGCAACTCCTCGTCGGGGCGGCACATCATCATCAGGGCCGCGTTCAGCTCTTGCAGCGGGGCCGGCCGGGGCGCGAACCGGACCCGCGCGAAGTCGGCGGCCGTGAAACGGATCCGGATCACTAGTCTCCCAGGCCGCGCCGCGCCATCGTTTCGGACAGGGCCTGAACCCTCGACCGCACTTCCTTCGAGCGCCAGCATTCAGATCGTGCCCCCTTCGTTCATTCACTCAAGGGGCCGTCGGAAGACACAAGGACCAACGTCACAGAGGCACAGGGGGATAGCCATGTTCCGCAGGAAGACCGGCACCGGTGAGCGCGTGGGCCGCGCCGGTGCGCTTGAGCGAGCCCTTGATGCCGGCCCCGGGGGTGAGGGGATCGCCGTAGTGGACCGACGGACCGTCACCACCTCGGCCGTGCTGGCCGCCGCGGCGCTGCTCACGGGCGGCGGCGTCGCGCAGGCACGGGCCGCGGGCGACATCACCGTGCGGTTGCAGCCTCCGACCGGCCCGCACCGGATCGGGGTCACCACGCTGCATCTGGTCGATCAGCGCAGGCGCGACCCGTGGGACAGCACCATCCCCGTCCGGGAAGTGATGGTCACGGTGTTCTACCCCGCTCGCACTGTCCACCGCTATCCGATCGCGCCGCAGATGACCCCCGCTGCAGCGGAGAAGTTCAAGGCCTTCGACCCCATCTACCTGCATCCGGAGTTGCCAAAGAGTGGTGTGGACTGGGCGGCCACCATGACCCACTCATACGCGGGCGCGCCCGCACAGCCGGTCCGGCGGCCGGTGCTGCTGTACACCCCAGGAGGCGGTGACCCGCGCACCGTCGGCACCGGGGTCGCCGAGGAACTGGCCGGCTGCGGCTACGTGGTGGTGACCATCGATCACCCGGGCGAATCCAGTGCGGTCGAGTTTCCCGACGGCAGAGTACGAGAGTACGGATTGCCGGGAACCCCCCAAGACCCGCAGGTCTTCCGTACGGTGATCGACACCCGGCTCGCGGACACACGGTTCGTACTGGACGAGCTGACGACCCTGGCAGCCGGCCGGAATCCCGACGCGGAAGCACGCACGCTGCCCGA
This sequence comes from Streptomyces sp. NPDC048479, assembly GCF_040651435.1. NCBI lineage: Bacteria > Bacillati > Actinomycetota > Actinomycetes > Kitasatosporales > Streptomycetaceae > Streptomyces > Streptomyces sp. NPDC048479. Next base: position 116,945 of record NZ_JBEZKA010000008.1, on the reverse strand, counting down.
GAACCTTGGCCGCGCCCTGGACCTGCGGCGGGTGGGTATATACGGCCACTCGGCGGGCGGGACGACCGCGACCGAGGCGATGTATGAGGACCGGCGTATCGACGCGGCGGTCAATCTGGAGGGCTACCTGGACTACCCGCCGGACAGGCCCGGTCAGGAAGGTGAACTGCTCCCGACTGCTCAGCACGGGGTGGACCGGCCATTGCTGCTGTTCGGGACCGACGGCTTCCGCGACGCGCGGTTCGAGCGTTCCTGGTCGGCCATGCTCGCCCACCCGGGAGAATGCACCCGCTGGCGGCAGCTCGACAACGCCACGCACTGGGTGTTCACCGACTACGCCGCCATAGCACCCCAGTTGCAGGCCGCCGGACTGATGACCGCCAACGACCGGATCAAGCTGGTCGGCTCGATCGACCCGGCAAAATCGGTGGCCATGGTGCGCAACCACGTGCTCTCGTTCTTCTCCCAGCACGTACCTTCACGCTGAGGTCACCGCCGTCTGTGGCTGGTGGCACGGTTCTTACGGCACCTCATGTTGATCAGAAAAGGCGATGGCGCGCAGGCGCCCGAAGGCCGTCTCACCGGGCACGACGAGTGGGTGGCCGCCTTCGAGAGCAGACCGGACAGGCCCTACCCCTTCGGTCTTGTGCAGGCGTACAACCCATGGCCCTCCGATGTCAGACACAGGGACGAGCACACAGGCGGTGCGGGCCCCTAGCGTTCTCACCACCCGAGAGGTGAGGGAGTGCGCAGTGATGCCCGAGAGCGCAGCGCCACGGCTGTACTTCGTGGTGATCGGCAGCGACATGGCGCGCAGGGTTTGCGGTGTGCTGCAGTCGGCCGGACATCTTGTGTGTCACCTCGACCGTCCCGGGGACGAGGATCTGCGCCGGGCGCTGCGGCGGGAGGTGGCCGGCGTTGCGGTGCTCCTCGACGACGACGTGGAGTCCTTGCGCTACGCGCTCGCCGTTGAGCACATCCGCCCCAACGTCAAGCTGGTGGTGACGGTCTTCGACCGCACGGTCAGTGAGCAGCTCCTGCGCGTACTGCCGAACTGTCAGGTCACCTCGCCGGCCGACGTCGCCGCGCCCGTTCTCCTTGCCGCCTGCCTCCAGCCCGATCTGCTGAGCCTGACCGGGACACCTGCGGGCCACATAGGCGCTCGTTGGCAGGAGGGGGCCGTGCGCCTGGAGTCGTGGCGGCCGCCGCGCTCGCTGCGGTGCCGGGCCCGGCTGGGCAGGATCCGAGGGCAGCTGCGACCGCACGACGGCAGCTCGCGGATCATGCTGACGGGTCTGGCCGGGCTGCTCACGGTGCTGCTGGCCGACTGGTCCTGGGCCGTGGCCCTGAACCACCGCCCGCCCGTAGAGGCTTTGTTCGAAGCGGCGCGAACGGTATCTGCCGTCGGCCCGGCGGCCGCCCATGGTTCGGACGCCTATCTGGTGTTCTCTGCCGTCGCGATGCTTGTCACCATTGTGTTCACCGCTGTGTTCACCGCGGGGATGGTCGATCGTCTGCTGGGACCGCGCGCGGTCGGCATCGTGGGCTCCCGTGCTCTGCCGCGGGCGGGGCATGTGGTCGTTGTCGGGCTCGGGCAGGTCGGCCTGCGCCTCTGCACCCAGCTGCAGGCTCTGGGCATCGGCGTGATCGCACTCGAGCGGAATCCGGCAGCGCCGATGCTGCGTCTGGCCAGGGCACTGGGCGTGCCCGTGGTCGTCGCCGACGCGACCGACCGGTTCGTGCTGAGCACGCTCAATCTGCAGCAGGCGCAGGCGCTGGCCGCCGTGGCCTCCGACGACCTGGACAACATCGCCGTATCGGTGGCAGCCCTGGCCGTCGCACCGGAGTTGCGGGTGGTCATGCGCGCGGGCGAGCACGAGGCCATCGCAGAGACCCGGTCCCTGTTCCGGATCGGCGACGTCCACGACCTCAACAGCCTGACCGCCGCGTATACGACCGCGAGCCTGAGCGGGCTGCGGCCGCGGGGCGTGGTGACACACGGCAAGCGGCTGCTGGTGCAGCGCGGGGACGGGGCTTTCGTGCCGTGGCCGTCGGCAGAGCGCTGCGATCACCCGCCAGAAGGCGACGCCCCGGCGGAGATCGCCGACGCATGTCTCCCGGGCTGCCATCCGGCCACCTGGCCGTGAACGGTCCCGACAGCCACCGGATGCGAGGACCTCGGCCCTATCACCGCCGCCGTCGCCGGGCTGTCGCCGTGCCGGGCCTTTGCCATAGCGCCGGGCCGTCGCCGTGCTGGTAGGGCGAATCGGGCTGCACATCCGCGACTGCGTTTGAGCATGTGTCTGAAGAGCGCTCCAGCGTGCGTGACATCTGTCCATGGTGGCCCGGCCGCGCTCGCTCCTATCGTCTGCGTACCCCGATTCAGCGCGCCGGGTCACCCCCTGGCGCTCCCCACCCTCACGTGTCCTCGCCCCCGGCGGCTCCATGTAGCCGAGCCCGATGAGCCGGACGGCCGTCCTCACCCGACACGTGGGCATCGGCAACGGCGACAGGCCGCGAACAGGCAGACCTGATCCGGCGGGCCGGCCTTCCGGCCTCCCGAGTGGCCGTACACACCGTCGTCCCACCCGTGCTCGGCATGTGCACGACCCCGCAGGCCGGTTTTGCCCAGATCTCTTCCCTCTGTCCCGATTCCTTTCCTCTGTAAGGACTGAGCATGAGCGCGCACCCCAGGAACACCGACATGGCTTCGCCACCCCGTGAGAGCGGGCAGACGCCGTCCGCGGACGGCCTCAGTGCCGGGCTCAAGAACCGTCATCTGTCGATGATCGCGATCGGCGGTGTGATCGGCGCCGGCCTGTTCGTCGGTTCCGCCTCCGGGATCGCGGCCGCCGGCCCCGGCATCCTGCTGTCGTACGCCCTGGTGGGCGCGATGGTCGTCTTTGTCATGCGGATGCTCGGCGAGATGGCCGCGGCCCACCCCACCTCCGGCTCGTTCTCCGCCTACGCCGACCGGGCGCTCGGCCGCTGGGCCGGCTTCTCCATCGGCTGGCTGTACTGGTTCTTCTGGGTCGTGGTCCTGGCCGTCGAGGCCACCGCCGGCGCGAAGATCCTCGAGGGATGGGTCCCGGCCGTCCCGCAGTGGGGCTGGGCCCTCATCGTCATGGTGGTCCTCACGGCGACCAACTTGGCCTCGGTCGGCTCCTACGGCGAGTTCGAGTTCTGGTTCGCCGGTATCAAGGTCGTTGCCATCGCCGGCTTCATCGTGATCGGCGCTCTCGCGGTGTTCGGCGTACTGCCCGGCTCCGGTCACGAATCTGTGGGCCTGGCCCATCTGACCGGCCACGGCGGGTTCCTGCCCAACGGCCCCGGGGCGATCCTCACCGGCATCCTCATGGTCGTCTTCTCCTTCATGGGAAGCGAGATCGTCACCCTCGCCGCCGGTGAGTCGGAGAACCCGCGACGCGCCGTCACCAAGGCCACCAACAGCGTGATCTGGCGGATCGGCGTCTTCTATCTCGGCTCGATCCTGGTCGTGGTCTCTCTGCTCAGGTGGGACGACCCGGCGATCAAGGAGAAGGGCTCGTACGTAGCGGCGCTCGACGCGATCGGCATCCCGCACGCCGGCCAGATCATGAACGTCATCGTCCTTACCGCCGTGCTGTCCTGCCTCAACTCCGGCCTGTACACCGCCTCCCGCATGGCCTTCTCACTCGGCCGGCGTGGTGACGCACCCGCAGCATTCGCCCGTACCAACAGCCGCGGCGTGCCGCAGGCCGCCATCCTGGGATCGGTCGTCTTCGGCTTCGCCGCCGTCTTCTTCAACTACCAGTGGCCCGACACGGTGTTCCTGTTCCTGCTGAACTCCTCCGGTGCCATCGCCCTGTTCGTCTGGCTGGTCATCTGCTTCACCCAGCTGAAGATGCGCCCCATCCTGCTGCGCGAATCACCGGACAAGCTCGTCGTACGGATGTGGCTCTTCCCGTACCTGACCTGGGCGACCATCGCAATGATCTCCTTCGTCCTGGTCTATATGCTCACCGACGACGCCGGACGCGAGCAGGTGATCCTCTCCGCACTGGTCGCGGCACTGGTCGTGGCGATCTCGCTGGTCCGGGACCGACTGCGCGCCACCGCCTGAACAGGATCTTCATCCATCTTCTAGAGCCTGCTCAGCGACGCCGCCGCGAACAGTACGTCCCGGATCGCCTCCCGGTCGCCGTCCTGGCCCGCCGCGGCCTCCTCCGGCGAGACATGGCCCGCCATCAGTCGGCAGAACTCCACGCCGTCCAGGGCCACTTGAGCCACCGCCTGGTCCGCGGAGCCGATCGCGGCCGGGGAGTCCAGGGCGATGTACCAGTTACCGCCGCCCGAGCCCTCGACCTCCAGATGCAGCGACCGGCCCGGTGTGCCGGCCGCGACCAGGTGTCTGGCCGGTCCGGCGAGGCCCGCACGTCTGCGGTCGGCGAGCGCGGCAGGCAGTAGCCGGGCGGCCAGATCGATCATCCCGTGCAGATGGGAGCCGCTCGGTGGCTCGTACGGATAGTCCACCGCGTCCGCGATGTCGCCCGCGTGCATCCAGCACTCGAAGGCGCGGTCCAGCAGGGAGTCCCGCAGCGGAAGGGCGAAGTTCCCGTACGACACGGACAGTTCGGCGGCGCCGCGGCCGGCGAAGGAGACTGTGCGGATCAGTGTGTGGCTCTGGTCGCGCCAGGGCTCGCGGACGGTACGGGTGGGCGGCAGGTCCTCGGTGCGCCAGAAAGCCTCGGTGCGCTCGGTGGGCACTCTCGGCGCGTCGGACCCGAGGGGATCGTCCAGCCCCAGCGCGCCCGCGACCAGTCCGTCGACGGTCATGAGATGGCCGATGACTCCGGCGACGGTCGTTCTGCGGCTCACCTGCCGTTCGCCCTCGAACCATTTGAGGCGTACCGGCGCATGCCATTCCGCGTCGCCGATGTCCCGCAGCAGCGCGTCGAGCCGCGCCGTCTCGGCGTCGTACGGAGTCGCCCAGGCCGGCACCGGGATACGGGCGGGCCTGCGGACCAGGCAGTTCTCGAGCACCCGGAAGCGCAGCAGCGGGTCGAGGTCCAGGTCCCGGTCGGTGTGCAGCAGAGCGACGGCGTCACGCAGCCGCAGCGCCTCGTCCGCGCAGGGCGCGCAGTCGCCGAGGTGCGCCTCGACGGCCGCGGTCTCCTCGGCGGAGCAGGCGGACAGCGCCCAGGCGCCGAGCAGGGACTTCAGCACGCTGTGCGAAGGCCCCTCCCCGTCGCCGCCACCGGGTCCGCCACGACCCGCCTCGGGCCGGCCACCTGGTTGTACGGGCGGCGCGGTCGGTACGGGCGGCGCGGTCGGTACGGGCGGCGGGACGATGCGCGCCGGCGGATCCAGATCGTCCGGCGCCCACCGCGGTCCCGGTATACGCGGGACGCCGTGCCTCTCGTCGCGGCCGTCCCCGTCGGCGCCGCGGCCGCCGTCCAGAGGCCCGTTCACAAGGAGCGTCCGTACCGGGGCGGGGACGAGCCTTCCAGGGGGCGGGTCTGGGCGGTGGAGAGCAGTTGCAGGCCCAGCCGCAGCCGGCGCCTGGCCTCGTCCTCGGTGACCCCGAGGTCGGCCGCGGTCTGGCGATAGTCCCTGCGCTGGAAATAGGCGAGCTCCAGTGCGGCCCGCAGTGGCGCCGGCATGGAGGTGACGATGTAGTCGGCGCGGGCCGCCACCGCCGCCCTGCGGACCTTCTGCTCCAGCTCCTCCGTGGTGCCCTCGCCACCTTCCGCGAGCGCGGCGGCCTCGGTCTGGCGCAGCCGGTGGACGGCCTGGCTGTTGGTGAGTCTGGCGACCCAGGACCGCATCGAGCCCTGCTTGGGGTCGTACGCGTCGGGGTTCTCCCAGATGTAGCCGAAGACTTCGCGGGTGACCTGGTCGGCCGCCGTGTCGTCGTCGAGCACCCGGTGGGCGAGCATGTGCACCAGCGAGGCGAACCTGTCGTAGAGCTCGCCGAGGGCAGCGGCCTCTCCCCGCGCGAGCCGCTGCTGCATCCTGCGGTCCCAGCGCGGTGGTGTGTCCTTTGCCATCCGGCCCCCAAGCGTGCGCTTTGTGCCTGTCGCCCCTTCGAATGTAGTGCGCGGGGCCGGGGACGCACGCATCTTTGCGGCAAGTGTGAGCCGGAGGAGGGCCGGGATGCCGGGAGACCGATGGCCGTGAGCATCGTGTTTCGGCTGTGAGCATCGTGTTTCATGGGTGAGCGGTGGGGCAGCCGCGAGGGGAAGGACAGCTTCCGGATTTCCGTGTCCGCCGGCCGGCGTCTGCCGGCCGGCGGTCGCACGGCTCCGGATCGGCAGGAGGAGAGGTCCGGTCATGATGCTCAAGGTGGACGAGACCCGGCACGGCGCGTGGACCGTGCTGCACGTCTGCGGCGAGCTGGACCTCGTGTCCTCGCCCGTGGTGCGTCAGCATGTCCATGACGCGGTCGCCGGCGGCCGCCGCGATCTCGTGCTCGACCTCTCCGAGGTGCTCTTCTGCGACTCCAGCGGCGTCGGCGTGCTGATCGCCGCGCGTCGGCTGCTGCGCTCCTGCCGGGGCCGGATGCGGCTGATCCTCCCCGCCCGCGGAGCGGAGGACGGCTCGCACGTCAACCGGGTCCTGGCCGCCCTCGGCGTGCGCCGGCTCTTCGAGGTGTACGCGGACGCGGGCTCGGCCGTCGACGAGGAGGCCCAGCCGCTCTCCGCCTGACCGCAGTCATGGCGTGACTCTCCGCCGTCACCGGGCGTCCGCCCGGATGTCGTCCTGACGTAATTGGCGGAGTACTTGCACGCGTCAGTGCTCGGGGTCGTACGCTCCCCGCATGGACAGCGCAGAGTACGAGCGCAAGATCGCTTCCCGCTTCGCCGCCTTCGACCAGGACGGCAATGGCTATATCGACCGTGAGGACTTCAGCGGGGCGGCAGCCGCGCTGCTCGCCGAGTTCTCCACGACCGCCCGCTGCGACAAGGGCCAGGCCCTCTACAGCGGTGCGGAGGCGTTCTGGCAGGGCATGGCCGGAATCGCCGACGTGGACGGGGACCAGCGGGTCACCCGCCAGGAGTTCATCACGGGTGCGGTGAAGAGACTGCGTGACAACCCCCAGCGATTCGCAGAGATCGCCCGCCCCTTCCTCCACGCCGTGATCGCCATCGCCGACGAGGACGGCGGCGGTGTGACCCCTTCCGCCGCCGAGCGGGTGCTACGGGTGCTCGGAGTGGCCCCGGGTGTCGCGACGCAGGTTGCGGCGGCGCTGGACGGGGACGGCGACGGCAGGATCACCGAGGATGAGATCCTGACGGGCTTCGCCTCGTACTTCGTCACACCGGAGCCGTAGTCGTGGAGCCGTGGCAGTGGAGCCCGTCCGGCGATTGAGGACATGAGTCCGAAGGCCGCACAGGAGGTCCGGGGCTTGCTCCGGTTCGGGCGCGGGCGGGTAGGGGACATTCCCTCGGACCCGCCGGACCCGGGCCGGGACCCGAGCCCGGACCGCCCGGACCCGCCCGCACCCGTCACGAATACCGCTCCCTGAGCTTGTACTTCAGCACCTTCCGCAAGGTCTCGTTCCGCGGCAGCCCCTCCACCACCTCCAGCTGTTCCGGCAGCTTGTGCACCGACAGCCCCTGTTCGCGCAGATACGCCGTGAGGGCGCCGAGGCTCAACTCCTCGGCGCCCTCCGGCTGCTCCACCACTGCGCAGACCCGCTCGCCCCGCTCGGCGTCCGGCAGTCCGATCACCGCCACGTCCTCGACGGCCGGGTGCTCGTGCAGCAAGTCCTCGATCTCCTTCGCCGAGATGTTCTCGCCCTTGCGGATGATGACGTCCTTGATCCGGCCGGTGAGGACGAGATGCCCGGACCCGGTGACGTACCCCAGGTCGCCGGTGATGAAGAAGCCCTCGCCGTCGAAGGCGGCGGCGCTCTGGGCCGGATCCAGATATCCCTGGCAGACGGCCTCGCCGCGCAGTCGCACCTCGCCGTCCACGATCCGTATCTCCATGCCCTCCGGCGGCCGCCCCTCGGTCGTGGCGAGCATCTCCACGGTGTCGTCGGGCGCGCCCATGGTGATCATGGGGACCTCGGTCATGCCGTAGCCGTGCGTGAGCTGGCAGCCCATCTCGCGTACGACGGCGTGGTAGATCTCCGGCGGCTTCGGCGCTCCGCCGCCGGCCAGCAGCCGCAGGCTGGGGATGAGCTTGTGCTCCGGCCGTTTGCGCTGCTCGGCGAGGAACATCGAGTAGAAGGCGGTGGAGCCGCCCGCGACCGTCACACCGTGGCTGCGGTAGGCCTCGAGTGCGGCGGGCAGCGCGAACTGCTCGAACATCATCGCCGGGAAGCCGTACAGCAGCAGCATCACCGTGTAGTCGGGCCCGGCGATGTGCGCGAAGGGGAACGCCATCGAGCCGACGTCGTCGGACGACAGCTGCAGCGCGTGGGCCAGGCAGGAGCCGCCAGCGATCAGCGAGCGGTCGGTGTGCAGCACGCCCTTGGGGTCCGAGGTGGTGCCGGAGGTCCAGTAGATCCAGCGGACGGATGTCCCGTCGGCGGGCGGCGGCGGCAGTACGGAGGGATCGGCGTCGGGCAGCGTGTCGTACGCCTCGAAGACCAGCGGCGGCTCGGGGAGCTCCAGCGCGAGGCGGTGCGCCATGCCCGCGTGGTCGAAGCCGCGCCAGGTGCCCGGCACGGCGAAGAACTCCGCCTTGGACTCCCGTAGCGCGAAGCCCACCTCGCGGTCCCGGTAGAAGGGGATGACCGGCGACTGTACGGCCCCGATCCGGGCGAGCGCGAAGGAGAGCAGTGCCGTCTCGATCCGGGTCGGCAGCTGCCAGGCGACCACACTGCCGGGCCGCACCCCCAGTTCGTACAGCCCCGCGGCGACCCGTTCGGAGCGGTCCCGCAGCGCGCCGAAGGTGAGGCTGCGGTCGTCCTGGATCAGCACCGGGCGGTCCGGGGTGAGCCCTGCGCGGCGTTCGACGAGTTCCCAGAGCGTGCGGGATTCACCCAGGGCGTGTGCGGTCTCGTTCATGCCCGGCCCCTCCGTTGCTGACGGATAGTCAGATCGTGCGGAGAGCGTAGGGCTCACCGCCTTGTCGGTCCAGGGGTGCGGGGCTAGCCTGCTTCCTGACGGGTCATCAGATATGTCGCCGGATTCGCCGTCGGATTCCGTATGCCGGAGGGGACACCAGCATGGAACTGCCTCGGATCATCAGCGTCGACGACCATGTGATCGAGCCGGCCCACCTCGACCCCGTAAAGGGCTTCGACGACGAGACGGTCCACAAGCTGATGCGCGGCAATGCGATCCGGATGCTCGAACTGGACCTGGACCGGTAGTGGACCTCACGTACACCGAGGAAGAGCAGGACTTCCGGGCGCGGCTGCGTTCCTGGCTGGCGCTGTCGCTGCCGAAGCTGCCCCCGAAGCCCGATCCGCTGGACTGGCCGGGCCGGCGGTCGTACGACACGGCCTGGCAGCGGATGCTGTACGACGCCGGATACGCGGGCCTGCACTGGCCCGTCGACGCGGGTGGGCAGGGTGCGACGCCGACCCAGCATCTGATCTATCTGGAGGAGACGGAGCGGGCCGGGGCGCCGTACGTGGGCGCGAACTTCGTGGGACTGCTGCACGCGGGCCCCACCGTCGCCGCCGAGGGCACGGCCGAGCAGCGCGCCCGCTGGCTGCCGCCCGTGCTGCGCGGCGACGAGGTCTGGTGCCAGGGCTTCAGCGAACCGGACGCGGGCTCGGACCTGGCGTCGCTGCGTACGAAGGCCGTCAGGGACGGGGACTCGTACGTGGTCACCGGCTCCAAGATCTGGACCTCGCACGCAGAGGTGGCCGACTGGTGCGAGCTGCTGGTACGGACGGACCCGCAGGCGCCGAGACACCGCGGGATCTCCTGGCTGGCGATGCCCATGGACTCGCCCGGGGTCACGGTCCGCCCGCTGCGCACGCTCGCCGGGTCCGCGGAGTTCGCGGAGATGTTCCTCGACGAGGTCCGCGTTCCGGTGGCTAACCGGGTCGGCGAGGAGAACGACGGCTGGCGCGTCACCATGGTCACCCTCTCCTTCGAACGCGGCACGGCCTTCGTCGGCGAGGTCGTCGCCTGCCGCCGCACACTCGGCGAACTGGCCCGTACGGCCCGGCGGAACGGCCATTGGGACGATCCGGTGCTGCGCCGCAGACTCGGCCGGCTCAACGCGGAGTTCCGCGCCCTGTGGCGGCTCACCCAGTGGAACGTCAGCGAGGCGCAGAACACCGGCGGCGTACCCGGCACCGGCGGCTCCGTCTTCAAACTCCGCTACTCGCACGCGCGCCAGGAGCTGTACGACACGGCCGCCGAGGTGCTCGGTCCCGACGCGATGGACCTGGACGAGGAGTGGACGGGCGACCGGCTCTCCTCGCTGTCGTACACGATCGCCGCGGGCACCTCGCAGATCCAGCAGAACATCGTCGCCGAGCGGATACTCGGCCTTCCGAAGGGGCGCCGATGGACTTCCGGTTGACGGGCGACCAGCGTGCTCTGCGGAGCGGCGTACGGGAGCTGCTCGCGGGCCGCTTCGGCCGCGACGCGCTCAGGGCGGCCGTGGACCGCGAGGGCACCGTCGACCGGGAGCTGTGGCGGGAGCTCGGCGCGGCCGGGTTCTTCGCGCTGCGGATGCCGGAGGAGGAGGGCGGGGCCGGGCTCGGACTGCCCGAGGCGGTGCTGCTCTTCGAGGAGGCGGGCAGGGCGCTGCTGAACGGACCGCTGGTCGCGACCCATCTGGCGGCGGGCCGGGTGCCGGGCGCCGCGGACGGCACGCAGGTCATCACCTGCGGCCATCAACTGCGCGGCCTGATTCCGCACTTCGCCGACGCCGACGCGGCAGTCGTCATCCACGGGGCGGGGATGCGGATCCGGTATCCGAAGGATCTGCCCCACGCGCGGCAGCTACGGTCCATGGACCCGCTCACCCCGCTGCACCGGATCCCGGACGGTCCCCAGGCCCCGCCACGCCCGGACGCGATCCTTCTCACCGCCGCCGAACAGCTCGGCAGCGCCGCCCGCACCACCGAGATGGCCGTCCAATACGCCAAGGAACGCGAACAGTTCGGGCAGCTCATCGGAGGCTTCCAGGCAGTCAAGCATCTGTGTGCCCAGATGCTCGTACGCACGGAAGTGGCCCGCGCCGCCGTCTACGCGGCGGCCGTCACCGAGGACTTCACCGAGATCGCCGGCGCCAAGCTGCTGGCCGACGAGGCAGCCGTCCAGGGCGCCCGCGACTGCCTCCAGGTGTTCGGTGGGATGGGCTTCACCTGGGAGGCGGACGTACATCTGCATCTCAAGCGGGCCTGGCTGCGGGGGCAGATGTGGCTCACCGCGGCGGAGTCGGAGGAGATCCAGGCCGAGGCCTTGGCCTTAGCACTCTGAAGCGTCACCGAGAGTTGAATGAACGTCGATACCGGGTTGTGTCCTTCACGTGACTCGTCACGGCCCGGAGTCGGGGCCGGGCTCCGGTACTCTCCGTGGGATGCGAGTGGTTCCGAGGCCGGGCTCTGCCGGTGTTGCCCCTGCGGCGGCTCCGGGACCGGGAATGTGCTCCGTTCGCCCTGTGCGAGTACGGGCTGTGAGCCTCTGTTCGACTCTCCGCAACGTGCGTCGCACAGTATGCACCACGGGTACTCTTTCGCGCTGGAATATGCCCGAAGCGCTTGTTGCGGTGACTGTACGTCAACCATGCTGTCTTGCAAGGGAGTCACTTTCAGTGACCTTGTTCAGGACCTTGTCGAGGCGCGAGGCGATGTGTCCGCCGGTTCGGATGGTGTGAGCGGTGCAGGTGCTTCTGGTTCAGTTGGAGGTCGGGCCCGATCCCGCGGAGGTGGGGCGCGCCCGCAGGTGGGCTCGTTCCAGGCTCGCCGGGTCCGGTATAGGGGACGAGCCGCTGGCCGACACGCTGATCCTGCTGATCTCGGAGCTGGTCACCAACGCCGTCGTCCACACCGGCTGTCCGGCTGTGCTGCGGATGCTCTTCGGGGCGGGCGTGGCCGAGGCCGGGACCGTACGGGTGGAGGTCGCCGACATCAGCGCCCGCCCGCCGCAGCCGCGTCACGCCGAGGGCGACGACACCAACGGCCGCGGTCTTGAACTGGTCGACGGACTCGCCGACCGGTGGGGCTGGCAGCCGGAGGGCGCCGGCAAGTCCATCTGGTGCGAGGTGGACAGGGGCGCACCGGCGGTCGTGGCGGGGGCGTACGAGCAGCCGGGAGTGCGGGGCTATGTCACCGCGCCGTAGGGCGCGGGGTGCCAGCCCGGGATAGCAGCCCGGGACAGCCGCCCTGGGGTCGCGGTCCGGGGTTGCGCAGTCCGGGTCGCCGCCCGTTGTCTGCCGGTGACGGCTGTCAGAGGATCGCGACCGGGGCTACGGGGGTCCCCGTACCGCCGACGAACGGCTCCGGCATCGCGGACAGCAGGAACGCGTACCGCCCGGTTTCCGCACAGGCTGTGGACAACTTTTCCAGATTCCAGTTCTGGCCCTGCAGCATGCCCATCTCGACCAGGTCCAGGGCATGCACGGGCAGCCAGAGGTTCTCGATCTCCGGCGGGAAGATCTCGAAGGTGAGGGTGTCGTTCGCGACGGCGGCGACATCGTGGGCGTGGAACCACTCGGGGGTACGGACGGACAGGCCCGGGGACGGGTATCCGTAGCCGTGTTTGTCGCCGCCGAGGCAGACCTGGATCTGTCCGGTCCGTACGAGAACGATGTCACCGGATTTTATGGTCAGGCCGGCGAACTCCGCGGCCTCGTCGAGGTCCTCGGGTGTGACGGCGTGGTCTCCGGGCAGTCGGTCCAGACCCTTGGTACGCGCCACATCGAGCAGTACGCCGCGCGAGACGATATGGCGTGCCTTGTCGATACCGCTGAACTGTGCGCGGGTGTGCGCGGTGATGGTGTCGGCGGGGCGGCCGTTGTAGATCTTGCCGGAGTGCGATGCATGGGTCAGCGCGTCCCAGTGGGTGGCGGCCTGCAGGCCCATGGTCACGGCGTCGTCGCTGGTGGCGACGGTGCCGGGGCCGAACAGCTCCTGGTTGATCTGGACCATGGTGTGCAGCGGGTTCACCCGGCCCGGGATGAGGCCGGTCTGGACGCCGTCCTGCTGCAGCGGCAGCGCGAGGGCGACGCGGCGCCCGCTGCGGACTTCGGCGGCGGCGTTCCTGACGACCTCGTCGGTGATCAGGTTGAGCGTGCCGATCTCGTCGCTCGTGCCCCAACGCCCCCAGTTGTTCACGCGTTTGGCGATGTCGTGGAACTCGGCCGGCAGTGACATCGGGCCTCCCGGGTCTTGTGCTGAAGTATCTGACTGACCGTAGAATCTAACGGTCCGTCAGAAACCGCGGGAAGGGGCCGGACGTGGGGAACTTCTTGGCAGGCAAGGTCGTCGCCGTCACCGGTGCGGGGCGCGGCATCGGTCGGGCGGTCGCGCTGGCCGCCGCAGCGGAGGGCGCACGGGTCGTCGTCAACGACTACGGCGTCTCGATCGAGGGCGGCGAGCCGACGAGTGAGATCGCCGAGGCCGTGGTCAAGGAGATCGAGGCGGCGGGCGGAGAGGCGGTCGCGGTCGCGGACGACATCTCGACGATGGCCGGCGGTCAGCGGATCGTGGACGTGGCGCTGGCGCAGTACGGCCGTATCGACGGTGTGGTCTGTGTGGCCGGGATTCTGCGCGAACGGATGCTCTTCAACATGTCCGAGGAGGAGTGGGACCCGGTCGTCGCGACGCATCTGAAGGGGACGTTCACGGTGTTCCGGGCGGCGTCGGCGGTGATGCGGAAGCAGGGCGGCGGAACCCTGATCGGGTTCACCAGCGGCAACCACCAGGGGAGCGTGGCGCAGGCCAACTACTCGGCGGCGAAGGGCGGGATCATCTCGCTGGTGCGGAGCGCGGCGCTGGGCCTGAACAAGTACGGGGTGACGGCGAACGCGGTGGCGCCGGTGGCGCGTACGCGGATGTCGGCGAACGTACCGATGGAGCTGAAGGAGATCGGGGAGCCGGAGGACGTGGCGGCGCTGGTCGTGTACCTGCTCTCCGAGCGGGCGCGGGAGGAGCGGATCACGGGCCAGGTCTACACGATCGCGGGCCCGAAGATCGCGGTGTGGGCGCAGCCGAGGGAACTGCGGGCCGGTTACGCGGAGGGGGCGTGGACCCCGGAGAAGATCGCGGACTTTCTGCCGGGGACGGTGGGGGTGGACCCGATGCCGATGCTGGCGCGCTTGGAGGAGATGGCGCGGGCGGCGACGTCGGGTGAGCGCCCGAACGCCTAGCCGGGCCCCGGGTTACGGGGCCCCGCCCCGGACCCCGCGCCTCAATCGCCGGCGGGGCTCCTGTTGGGGCTCCGCCCCGAGCCCCGCTCCTCAAGCGCCGGAGGGGCCGCATTGCAGCCCGTCCGGCGCTTGAGGACACGCCCGGAGGGCGTCCGGGGGTCTGGGGGCTTGCCCCCAGTTCGGGAAGGGGCGGGGTGGGAAACTTCAACTCCATGGAGGAGACATGGACTTCGCGTTCGGTCCCGCGGACCAGCTATTCCGCCGGGAGGCACGGGCGTGGCTCGACGCCCACCTCGTCGGGAGCCACGCCGAGGCCGCCCACCACGGCGGCCCCGGCAGCGAGCACGAGCGCGTGGTGGCCCGCCGCGCCTGGGAGCGGGAGCTCGGCCGAGCCGGGTGGATCGGGCTCGGCTGGGGCGAGGACGGGTACGGGAACCGGCAGGCCACGCTGACCCAACAGGTCGTCTGGGCCGAGGAGTACGCCCGCTCCGGCGCCCCCGGCCGCGTCGGGCACATCGGCGAGAACCTCCTTGCGCCCACGCTCATCGCGTACGGCAGCCAGGAGCAGCGGGACCGCTTCCTGCCTGCCGTCGCGCGCGGCGGGGAGCTCTGGTGCCAGGCGTACAGCGAGCCCGGCGCGGGCTCGGACCTGGCCGGGGTGCGGACCGCCGCCGTACGGGACGGTGACACCTACCGGATCAGCGGACAGAAGATCTGGACCTCCCTGGCGCACGAAGCCGACTGGTGCTTCGTCCTCGCCCGCACCGAGCCCGGATCGCAGCGCCACCACGGCCTGTCGTTCCTGCTCCTGCCCATGGACCAGCCGGGCCGTATCGACGTACGGCCGATCCGCCAGATGTCCGGCACCGCGGAGTTCAACGAGGTCTTCTTCGACGGCGCCCTCGCCGCCGCCGGACATGTCGTCGGCGGCGAGGGCAACGGCTGGCGCGTCGCCATGGGACTGCTCGCTCTGGAGCGCGGCGTGTCGACCCTGGTCCAACAGATCGGGTTCGAGGAGGAGTTGGCGCAGGTCGTCCGGCTGGCAGTCGAGAGCGGCGCCGCCGACGACCCCGTACTCGGAGACCGTCTCGTACGGCAGTGGGCCGAACTGCGCACCATGCGCTGGAACGCCCTGCGCACGCTGGGCAGTTCCGAGGAGGACCCCGGAGCGCCCAGCGTCGCCAAGCTGCTCTGGGGCGGCTGGCACCAGCGGCTCGGCGAGCTCGCCATGGCCGTACGCGGTGCGAGCGCGGCGGCAGGTCCGTACGACTGGAGCGCCGAGAACCCGTACGAACTCGACGTTCTCCAACGGCTGTTCCTCTTCACCCGCGCCGACACCATCTACGGCGGCTCGGACGAAATCCAGCGCAACATCATCGCCGAGCGGGTGCTCGGCCTACCGAGGGAGCCCCGATGAGAGGCGTCGTCTTCGACGGCAAGCAGCCGCAGGTAGTTGACGATCTGGAGATACGGGATCCGGGCCCCGGCGAGGTCCTGGTCACCGTCGCCGCCGCCGGGCTCTGTCACAGCGATCTCTCGGTGATCGACGGCACGATCCCCTTTCCCGTGCCGGTGGTCCTCGGGCACGAGGGCGCGGGCGTTGTCGAGGCGGTCGGTGCGGGCGTCGGCCATGTCGCGCCCGGCGACCACGTCTCGCTCTCCACCCTCGCCAACTGCGGTGCGTGCGCGGACTGCGACCGCGGCCGGCCCACCATGTGCCGCAAGGCGATCGGGCGGCCCGGCCGACCCTTCTCGCGCGGTGGCGAACCGCTCTACCAGTTCGCCTCCAACTCCGCCTTCGCGGAGCGGACGATCGTCAAGGCCGTCCAGGCCGTGAAGATCCCCTCCGACCTGCCGCTGACCTCCGCCGCGCTGATCGGCTGCGGGGTGCTGACGGGAGTCGGGGCCGTACTCAACCGCGCGAAGGTCGACCGCGGCGACACCGTCGTTGTCATCGGTACGGGCGGCATCGGGCTCAACGTCATCCAGGGCGCCCGGATCGCGGGCGCGTCCGTCATCGTCGCGGTGGACTCGAATCCGGCGAAGGAGGGGGTGGCCCGGCAGTTCGGGGCGACGCATTTCCTCGAATCGGCGGACGGCGTACGGGAGATTCTGCCGACCGGCGCCGACCACGCCTTCGAGTGCGTCGGTCACACCGCGCTGATCCGCCAGGCGATCGATCTGCTCGACCGGCACGGCCAGGCGATTCTCCTCGGTATGCCGGCGGCGACGGCGGAGGCGTCGTTCGTGCCGGCGGCCATGTTCCTGGACAAGTCCATTCTGGGCTGCCGTTACGGATCCTCGCGCCCGCAGCACGACATCGCGCTCTACGCCGAGCTGTACCGGCAGGGCCGGCTGCTGCTGGACGAACTGGTCACCGAGACCTATCCGATCGAGGACTTCGCGAAGGCGGCGGACGACGCACACCACGGGCGGGTTGCGCGCGGCGTTCTGACGTTCTGAGCCCTGACGCTGTGACCTCCGGGTCGGCGCCCGGCACGACCCTCGGCACAAGCCTGAGCGCGGAGACCGGCAGCACGAGCCTGAGCACGCGCCCTACGCCGACCCCCGGAAAACTGGTTGAGCCCGCCCCACCGGTCCGCGTTACGGTCGCCCCATGCCCTACCGCGAACTGGCCACTCGGCCCGTCCTGACCTGGTCACTTGTCGCCGTCGGGGCCCGTTCCCCGGTCGCGATGGCGCCGCTCGCGCTGGTCTTCCTGGTGCGCGAGCGGCCCGGCGGTTACGGGCTCGGCGCCACGCTCGCCGCCGTGTACGTGCTCGGCGAGATCCTCGGCGCGCTGCTGCTCGGGCCCCGCCTCACCCCGGAACGCGCCCGTTTCCAGATCGCCGCCGGCCTGGTCGCCGGGGCCGCCGCCTTCGCCGCGCTGGGAGTCTTCCCGCATGAACACCCCGTACTGCTCGGCGCGTTCGCACTGACCGCCGGTGCCGCGCCCGCCGCGTCGCCGGGCGGTCTTCGCACCATGCTGCTCTCGCTGGTTCCCGAGCGCTCCGCCGCTCAGGCCATGAGCTTCGAGACGACGCTCACCTTCGTCATCTGGGCCGCGACCCCGGTGCTCGCCACCTCTCTCGCTCTCGGCGTGAATCCCTCCGTGCCGCTGCTGCTCGCCGCCGGGCTCGCCGTGTCGGGGGCCGCGGGCTTGTGGGCGCTGCCTGTGGGATGGAAGGCCGAGGAGGCCCCCGCCGAGGGCGGCTCGACGCTGCGCGTACTGGCCGCCGCCTGGCCGGTGTACGTCACGGGCGCGGCCGGCATGGGCCTGCTGGCCCTCGCCGAACTGGTCCTGCCGGCCCTGCTGGAGCAGCGGCACATCGCGGTCGGCTGGGCGGGCCCGCTGCTCGCGGGGTACTCGGTGGCCGCTGCCCTCGGCTCGTTCGGATACGGCCTGCGAACCTGGCCGGGCCGGGTCCGTACACAGAGCCTGGTGCTGCTCTTCGCCGTCTCCGCCGTGGTCGCGGTGGTCGCGCTCGTACCGGCGCTCGTCGGCGTCGCGGTGGGCCTGCTGCTGGCCGGGGTACTCACGTCCGGGGTGCAGCTGACCCGAACGCTC
Source organism: Streptomyces sp. NPDC048479 (assembly GCF_040651435.1). Taxonomy (NCBI): domain Bacteria; kingdom Bacillati; phylum Actinomycetota; class Actinomycetes; order Kitasatosporales; family Streptomycetaceae; genus Streptomyces; species Streptomyces sp. NPDC048479. Next base: position 99,106 of record NZ_JBEZKA010000008.1, on the reverse strand, counting down.
GCGCTGCGCCAGGCGCTTCCCGCGCGGATGCTCGCCGCCGGTTTCTCGGTGATGTACGCGGCCGTGGGCGTCGGTTACGCGGCGAGCGCGACGCTGTCGGGCGCGCTGCTGAGCGTCGCGTCGCCGTCGGCGGCGATCCTGGCGGGCGTGGGACTGACGGTCGTACTGGCCGTGGTCAGCGCCCTGGGGGAGCGGCGGATGTCATCCGCCACCGAGGCCGCTGTCGTTCAGGACTCCCGCGCGGAAAGTGCGGCGGTAGACGGTCGGCGGGACGCCGAGCACCGCCTGTAGGTGCTGGCGCATCGACTGCGCCGTACCGAAGCCCGCGTCCCGCGCCACCTGGTCGACCGACAGCTCCGTGGATTCGAGCAGATGCCGGGCCCGCTCCACGCGCTGCTGCGTCAGCCACTGGCCGGGGCTGACGCCAACCTCCTCGCGGAAGCGGCGCGTGAACGTTCGTACGCTCATGGACTCCTGTTCCGCCATGTCGCGCAGCTGGATCGGCTCGTGGAGGCGGCCGAGCGCCCAGCCGCGTGCGGTGGTTGTGGTCGCCAACTGCGCTTCAGGGAGAGGGCGTTGGATGTACTGGGCCTGCCCGCCTTCCCGGTGCGGCGGTACGACGCTGCGCCGGGCGACGTCGTTGGCCACGGCCGCCCCGTGGTCGCGCCGCACCATGTGTACGCACAGGTCGATGCCGGCCGCGACGCCCGCCGAGGTGAGGACGTCGCCGTCGTCGATGTACAGCACGTCGGGGTCGACCTTGACGGAGGGGAAGAGGCGCTGGAAGAGGTCCGCCCAGTGCCAGTGGGTGGTGGCGGGCCGGCCGTCCAGATAGCCGGCGGCGGCGAGGACGAAGCTGCCGGTGCAGATGGACGCCATACGGGTGCCGGGGCGGACATGACGGAACGCCTGGGCGAGCTCCTCGGGGAGGCGGCCCTCCTGGTAGAGCACATCGGGCTCGTACGCGGCGGGCACGATCACCGTGTCGGCTTCGGCCAGTGCCTCCGGGCCGTGCTCGATGTACAGCGAGAAGTCCGCCTCGGGCTGCACGAAGCCGGGTGTCGGCGCACAGGTGACGACCTCGTAGAGGTGGTCGCCGCCGGGGGAGAAGGCGCGTCCGAAGATGCGATGGGGGATCCCCAGCTCGAAGGGGATCACCTGGGGCATGGCGAGGACGGCGATGCGGTGCTTCCTGGTTGCGGAGCTCGTCGTCTCGCGCCTCGTAGTGATGGAGCTCGTCGTGTCGCGTCTCTTCGCGTCGGCCATGGCCCGATCCTAACGAACGCTGTCGTTCGGGCCACTCGTTGGCGGTGATCGATCCCCGGATGCTGGGTGACGTGCCCCAGACAACCGCGCCGCACGGCGGCCCGCAGCCCCTTCGTCGTCCTCCCCGTATCCACCGCGCGTGGTTCGTCGCTGTCGTCACCTTTGTGACGATCATCGGCGCCGCCGCCTTCGCCTCGCTGCCGGGCCTGCTGATCGAGCCGCTGCACGAGGAGTTCAACTGGTCGCGCGGCACGATCGGCTTCGCGGTCTCGGTGAATCTGGCGCTGTACGGGCTCACCGCGCCGTTCGCCGCGGCGCTGATGGACCGCTTCGGCATCCGCCGGGTGGTCGCGGTCGCGCTGACGGTCATCGCGGTCGGATCCGGACTGACCGTCTTTATGACGACGTCATGGCAACTGGTGATGTACTGGGGCATTCTGGTCGGCCTGGGCAGCGGATCGATGGCGCTGGCGTTCGCCGCGACGGTCACCAACCGGTGGTTCGTGCAGCGGCGCGGACTGGTCACCGGCATCCTCACCGCGGCCGGCGCCTCCGGCCAGCTCGTCTTCCTGCCCCTTCTCTCCTGGCTGGTCGAGAACCACGGCTGGCGCCCGGCCTCGATCACGGTCGCGCTCTCGGCTCTCGCCGTCGTCCCGTTCGTCTGGCTGCTGCTGCGGGACCACCCGGCGGACATGGGTATCGCGGCGTACGGCGCCGAGGGCTTCACGCCGAAGCCCGACCCGGTACCCGGCGCGGCCCGACGCGCGGTCACCGTCCTGTTCCGGGCAGCCCGCACCGGCCCGTTCTGGCTGCTGGCAGGCACCTTCGCGATCTGCGGTGCCTCGACGAACGGCCTGGTCAAGACCCACTTCGTGCCCGCCGCCCACGACCACGGCATGCCGATCACGGCGGCCGCTTCGCTGCTCGCGGTGATCGGCGTCTTCGATGTCGCCGGCACGATCGCCTCGGGCTGGTTCACCGACCGCTTCGAGGCACGGCGGCTGCTGGCCGTCTACTACGCGCTGCGCGGCATCAGCCTGCTCTTCCTGCCGATGCTGCTGGCCCCGTCCGTCCACCCGCCGATGATCTTCTTCATCGTCTTCTACGGCCTGGACTGGGTGGCGACGGTCCCGCCGACGATCGCCCTGTGCCGCGAGCACTACGGCGACGACAGCGCGATCGTCTTCGGCTGGGTGCTGGCCTCGCACCAGGTGGGCGCGGCGATCGTAGCTTTCGCGGGCGGCCTGGCGCGGGACACCTTCGGTTCGTACGACGTGGTCTGGTACGCGTCGGGGGCGCTGTGCGCGGCGGCGGCGCTGATGGCGCTGGTGATCCGGCGCAAGCCGCTGCCGAAGCTGTCTCCCGTGTCGCCCGTGTCATCTGTGTCGCTGGTGAAGCCGACGACCGCGGCCGACACGGTCACGCGCTGAAGCGCCCGAACCTCCCCCGGTGGAAGAGCAGCGGCGCGCCCTCGTCGTCCGTGTTCCCGGCCGTTGCACCCAGCGCCGCGACCCGGCCCACGACGATCAGATGGTCGCCGCCGGTGTGCACGGTCTGGATCGTGCAGTCGATCCAGGCCGGTACGCCCTCCAGGAGCGGCGACCCGGTCACCGGCGCTCCGGTGTGCGTGACCCCGGCGAACTTGTCCGCGCCGCTCACCGCGAAGCCGCGGCACAGCTCGCCCTGGTGCGCACCGAGGACGTTGACGCAGAAGGACCCGGCGCGGGCGATGCGCGGCCAGGTCGTGGATGTACGGGCGACCATGAAGGCGACCAGCGGCGGGTCGAGCGACAGGGAGGCGAAGGACTGGCAGGCGAAACCGGCCGGTCCGTCCTCGTCGTACGCCGTGATGACGGTGACGCCGGTCGCGAAGTGCCCCAGTACGCGGCGGAATTCGGCCGCGTCGACGGGCAGCCGCTCGTCGACGCCGACGGCCCGCAGGTCGGGGCGCGGCAGCACGTCGAACGGCTCGCCGACCGGGGCGGTGGCCGGGTCCGTGGCCGTGGGAGCCCCCACGGACCTGAGATATCGGACGGCGGTGGCCGCCATCCCTGCGTGTCCCATCACACCTCCATTGAACCTGACGGTTCGTCAGATGGGAAGGGTGTCCGCGCGGCCCGCGCTCAGAGCTCAGGCGATTGGTGAGCTGTTGAGCTGAGGCGCCATCGGCCCCTGTGGCCAGGTAATCAGCCCGGCCGCGGGGGCCGTCACAGCAAGCGCCTCGGAGCCAAGGCTGCGAGCGGAGGGTCGGGCGAGGTCTCAGAACCCCTGGACGTAGTACGGCTCGAGGGTCATCCAGCCATTCGCGCGGGCGCCGTCGCGGCGGCCGGTGTCGTTCTTGCCTGGGAATCCGGGGAACCCGCTCTAGAGCCCGCGGTACTGAGGCGTGCGGCGCTCCACGAAGCTCGCCACGCCCTCGTTCGCGTCGTGCGTCGTCATGTTGATCTCCTGTGCGGCGGCCTCGGCGGCGAAGGCCGACGCCCGGTCGGCGTCGAGTGAGACGTTCACCAGCTGCTTGGTCAGCGCGAGCGCCCTCGTCGGCCCCGCCGCCAGCCGCTCCGCCCACTCGCGAGCGGTCTTCTCCAACTCCTCTGCCGGTACGACCCGGTTGACGAGTCCGATCCGCTCGGCCTCCGCGGCCGGGAGCGCGTCGCCGAAGAACATCAGCTCCTTCGCACGCTGCGGCCCGATCAGCCGGGGCAGCAGATACGCACCGCCGCCGTCCGGGACGAGCCCCCGCCGTACGAACACCTCGATGAACCTGGCCGGTTCCGCGGCCAGTACGAGATCGCAGGCGAAGGCGAGATGCGCGCCGATGCCGGCGGCGGTGCCGTTGACGGCGGCGATCACGGGCTTCTCGCAGTCGAGTACGGCTCCGATCAGGCGCTGCGCGCCGAGCCGTATCGTCCGCGCCACGTCCCCGGGGATCCGCTCCCGAGCGGTGGGCGGAGTCCCGCGCAGATCCGCGCCCGCGCAGAACCCCTTGCCGGTGGCGGTGATGACGACGGCCCGGACCTCGGGGTCGGCGGAGGCGGCCTCCAGCAGCGCGATGATCCGTTCCCGCTGGTCCCAGGTGACCGCGTTCATGGCCTCGGGGCGGTTGAGGGTGATCCACGAGACCGCGTTGTCAGTGCTGTGCAGTATCAATGACTCAGTGGACTCTTCGGGGGAGGAAGTCATGGGGGAGCAGCTCCGATTCGTACGGTCGACGTCACCGGCAGACGGCCAGCGCGTCCAGCGCCACCGCGCCCTGCCCGCGCGGCAGCACCATCAAGGGGTTGATGTCCAGCTCCGACAGTTCGTCGCCCAGCTCCAGCGCCATCCGCTGGACCCGCAGCACGACCTCCACCAGCGCGTCCACATCCACCGGCGGGCCGCCCCGTACGCCGTCCAGCAGTGCGCGGCCGCGCAGTTCGCCGAGCATCGCGCGGGCCTGGTCCTCGCCGAAGGGAGGTACGCGTACGGCCGCGTCGTGCAGGACCTCCACCAGCACCCCGCCGAGGCCCACGGTCACCGTCGGGCCGAAGAGGGCGTCCTGGGTGACCCCCACGACCATCTCGACGCCTCGCTCGACCATCTGGCAGACCAGGATCCCGTCCAGGCCGACGTCCTCGTAGCGGGCGATGTCCGTCAGCTCGCGGTAGGCGTCGCGGATCTGGCTGGCCGAGGTCAGCCCGACCTTGACCAGGCCGAGTTCGCTCTTGTGGGCGAGCTGTGTGCCGGACGCCTTCATGACGACCGGGTAGCCGACCAGGCCCGCCGCCCGCACCGCCGCCGCCGCGCTGGTCACCAGCTGCTCGCGCGGCACCCTGATCCCGTACGCCCGAAGGAGCTGCTTCGCCGCGTGCTCGCTCAGCTGCTTGCCCGGGCGCATCAGTGCCTGCGCCTTGCGGAAGGAGGGCGAAGGGGTGCGCGGCGCCTCGTCGAAGGGCGAGCGGTAGCCGGCCCTGAAGCGGTGGTGGTCCAGATAGGCCCGGACGGCGGTGATGCAGTTGGCGAACGTACGGAAGGTGGCGACCCGCGAGGATCCCAGCAGCGTCTCGCGGTACGCCGCCTCCGTGCCCACGGGCGATCCCCACACCACGCAGACCAGCTTGTCCGTGGCCTCCGCCGCGTCCACCAGGTCCTGCGCCAGTTTGTCGCTCATCGGCGGGAAGGGGCCGGTGATCGGGCAGATCAGCACACCGACATCGGGGTCGGCCAGGATCGCGTCGATGATCTTGCGTCCGCGCCAGTCGCCCACGGGGTGTCCGCCGTTGTCGACGGGGTTGGCCACACTCAGATACTCCGGTATCCACTCGTGCAGCTCGGCCTGCTTGGCCTCGCAGAGCCGCGGCAGCTTCAGCCCGGCCGCTGTCGCGAGGTCCGAGAAGTGCGCGCCGGTGCCGCCCGAGATCGAATAGACGACAACCCCTTCGGCCAGGGGCCTGCGCGCCCGCGCCAACAGGGCTGAGGTGTCCTGGAGTTCGTCGAGCCCGTCCACCCGGACCACGCCGAACTGCCGCATCGCCGCGTCCACCACCTGGTCCGCGCCCGTCAGCTTGCCGGTGTGCGAGGCGGCCATCCGCGCGCCGGCCTCGGTACGCCCGACCTTGACCGCGATGACCGGCACCCCGCGCCGCGCGGCCCGGTCGGCGGCGAGCAGGAAGGACCGCCCGTCCTTGAGCCCCTCCACGTAACAGGCGATGGCCCCGACCTCGGGGCGCTCGGAGAAGTACGAGATGAAGTCGGCGGTCTCCAGGTCGGCCTCGTTGCCGGTCGGCGCCCAGTGGGAGAGCCGTACGCCCAGCTCCTGCATGCTGAAGACGGGCCGACCCTGGTGCCCGGACTGGGTGATCAGCGCGATCGCAGGTCCGTCGAGGTCGTCGCGGAACTTCTCGAAGGCGTTGAGATTGGTGTTCGGCCCGAGCAGCCGCAGCCCCGACCGCTCGACGGCGGCCGCCAGCCGCCTCTGCGCGGCCGCGCCCTCCTCGCCGGTCTCGGCATACCCGGAGGCGAAGGCCACCGCGAACTTCACCTTGGCCTCAGAGAGTTCCCCGATCACCGGCAGCGGGTCGGCGACCAGGAGCACGGCGAGATCGACCTGCTCGGGCAGGTCGCTGACGGAAGGGACACAGCTCAGCCCGAAGACGGCCTCCCGGGTGGGATGCACCGGATGGAGCCGCGCCCCGACGCGCTCGGCCCAGCCGATCAGCTGCCGGGTGATCCCGGCATTGGGCCGCCCCTCGCTGTCGGACGCCCCGACGACGGCGACGGAGGCGGGCCGGAAGAACCGGTCCAGATCGGGCACGGGTGCGTACAGTGGCCGCCCGCTGACGTCCAGATCGCCGTCGGCCGCGGTGGCCGAAGCTGTGTCGTGGACGGCATTGCGGGGGTGCTCCCCACAGGCCACCACTCGGGCACGGAGGTCGGAGGTGAGGGTGCCGTGAGTAGATCCAAGCATCGCTGAGCCCCGCTCCTGCTCGTTGGCCTAGGCAACTGACGCATAGTCAGATTACAGACCTGACGACACGTCAGGAACAGTCCTGCGGGCAAAGCCTGGTGACGACAGGGGATTGCAGGTTCACAGGACCGCGCGCTCAGTTCTCAGGGATGGCGTCGGCCGCTCACGATGGACCGCTGTCCCACCCGTACCCACGTGAGTGATCCCGCTATCCCACGGCCTTCGCCGTGGGGGAGTGTTTCGGCCAGCCGGACTCCCGTATGCCTGTCGAGCGGCGAGCCGGGCTGCGACGAGCTCCTTGGGGGTGCGGTGGGCGAACTCTCGGACGGCCGGCCGACGTCGCCAGGAGTCAGGGCGGTGGATTTCTGGCGCCCCGCTACCTCGCCAGCGACTTGGCGATCTTGCGCGCGTCGAGCGCCATCTCGCGGAACATCCCGCTGATCGGGTTCGTGAAGCCCGTGAAGTACAGCCCCGGCGCCTGCGCCGCCGTGCGGCCGCCGTGTGTCACCGGCTTGCCCCGCTCGTCCAGGACGCCGAGATGGCCGACCAGACCCTCCAGCGCCCGGCGGTAGCCCGTTGCCGCGATCACCGTGTCCGGAGAGATCCGGGTGCCGTCCGCCAGGACCGCCTTAGTGTCCTCGAAGGACTCCAGCGCCGCGACCGGCTCGACCTTGCCGGCCCGTACCGCGTCGATCAGGCCCACGTCCTGGATCGGGATCGCGCCCTGCTTCACGCGGGAGTAGAGACCCGTGTCCGGGCGCGGCAGCCCCTGTTCCGTGAGGTCGGGGACGGAGACCTTGCACATGATCTCGCCTGCCCGGTCCACCATGCGGACCGGCAGCCGGCGGACCAGGATGCCGGTCCGCTGGGCCGGCCAGCCCGCCGTCGAGCGGCGGACTATGTGCGGGGTCGTCCGCACGGCGAGGCGGACCCGGGCGGCGCCGCCCTCCACCAGGTCGACGGCTATCTCGGCGCCGGTGTTGCCGACGCCGACGACCAGTACGTCCTTGCCCGCGTACGGGGCGGCGTTGCGGTACGCGCCCGCGTGCAGCAGTTCGCCGGTGTACGAATCCCGGCCCGGCCAGTCGGGCAGCCGGGGGGTGTGGTTGTAGCCGGTGGCCACCACGACCGCCCGCCCGGTCAGCTCCCGGCCGCCTGTCGCGTGCAGCACCCAGTCGGGACCGGAGGGCTCGATCCGGGAGACCTCGACCCCGGTCACGATCTCCAGCTCGTGGAACTCCGCGTACTTCTCCAGGTAGCGGATCACGTCGTCACGGGAGACCCAGCGCCCGAACGACCGCGGCATCGCCAGACCGGGCAGTGCCGACAGCCTCCGGGTCGTGTGCAGATGCAGCCGGTCGTAGTGGCGGCGCCAGGAGGCGCCGACGGATTCCGACTTCTCGAGCACCACGGCCCGCATGCCCTGCTCCCGCAGCGCGGCGGCAGCAGCGAGACCGCCCGGGCCGCCGCCGATGACGTAGACGGGCCGGTCGTTCGTGAGGTCAATGTCCTTTTCGGCGGCCATGAACCGTGAGCGTAATCGCGCGATTACATGATGGGTCTCAGTCAAGACGGGAATCGGTTGCGAATTGATCACGCCCGCACACCTCTTGCGCACATGCCGTCGCATCCGCTGAACTGACGTGTCGTCAGAAATGAAGACGCGAAGAGAGAGAGGGGGCCCGGATGGAGACCATCTGGCTCACCGGTGCCGAATGGCTCGCCGTCCTCCGCATCGGTCTCGGCCTGTGGTGGCTGGAGAGCTGGCGCCACAAGGACAAGAAGGACTGGTTCGAGCGCGGCACCGGCATCGCCTGGGCGGCGGACGTCGCGGGCAAGCACCGGTGGCCCTTGGTGAAGAACGGCTTCAACAAGGTGGTCCAGTCCCGCCCCAAGGTCATGGCGTACGTCGTCGTCTACGCCGAACTCGCCCTGGGCCTCGGTCTGATCGTCGGCTTTCTGACCCCGGTCGCTCTCCTCGGCGGGCTCCTTCTCAATCTGCTCTATCTGGTCCTGATGATCCATTACTGGGCGGAACAGGGTCAGAACGGCATGATGGCGCTCATATCGTTCGTCGCCCTCTTCGCCATGGCATGGCAGACCTGGTCCCTGGACAGTGCGATCGGACTCTTCTGATGACCGCGACGCCTGAAGTCGACGACTTCACCCGCCCCTTCTGGGACGCCGCAGCCGATGGCCGCCTGCTGATCCGTCGCTGCCGCGCCTGCGCGAAGGCGCACCACTATCCGCGCGAGTTCTGCCCGCACTGCTGGAGCGAGGACGTCGGGTGGGAGGGCGCGAGCGGCCGCGCCACGCTCTACACCTGGTCTGTTGTGCACCGCAATGACCTGCCGCCCTTCGGTGACCGCGTCCCGTACACCGCCGCGGTCGTCGATCTCGCCGAAGGCCCGCGGATGATGACCGAGATCGTGGAGTGCCCGGAGGGCGGGCTGAACATCGGCATGGAGCTGGAGGTCATCTTCCGCCGGGAGGACGGTGAGGTGGCGGTGCCTGTCTTCCGTCCGGCACGGAGCGGTGATCACGGCCAGAGCAGCTCCCTCGCCCAGCCGCTCTCCTCGCGGCGGTAGCGCAGCCGTACGTGCCGCCGCCGCTCGTCGCCCTGGAAGAACTCCGCCTCGTACGGCTGGAGCACATACAGCGTCCAGGTCGGCACGGGCGCGTCCGGCTCGGCCCTGGCCCGCTCCCACGCCGCCTGTGACGCCGCCGCCAACTCGTCCTGCGAGCCGAGGACTTCGCTCTGCCGCCCGGTGAGCGCGGCGGCCAGCGCACCCGTCGAGCGGGCGTGCAGATCGGCCTGGCCCTCCGCGGAGGCGCCCGCCGTCACGCGGCCCCGGATCCGGATCTGGCGGCCCTGCGCCGCCCAGTAGAAGCCCAGTGCGGCCTCCGGGTGCGCGGTGAGCTGCCGGCCCTTCGCGCTGGTGGCGTGCGAGGCGAAGTGCCAGCCGCGCTCGTCAGCGCCGTGCAGCATCAGCGTGCGTACGTCGGGACGCCCCTGCTCGTCCACGGTGGCCAGGGTCATGGTGTGCGGCTCGGTCTGGCCCGCTGCCACGGCCTCGGCGAACCAACGGTGGAAGAGCGGCAGTGGGGCGAGGGGCGCGGAAGCCGGGTCGAACGCGGGCAGTGTGGTGTCCCAGACCCGCTGTGCGTGCAGGAGCTCGCTGAAGGTTTCCTGCCGATCGTTGTCCATAAGGGCAAAGTACTACACTCGGAGTGGTATCGGCCCGGGGGTGATCGAGAGGACGCACATGAGGCAGAACCTGGCCCGGCGCGCGGCGCTGGTGGACGCGGCCATCGAAGTGCTCGCCCGCGAGGGCGCCCGCGGCCTCACCTTCCGGGCCGTCGACGCCGAGGCGGACGTCCCCAAGGGCACCGCGTCCAACTACTTCGCCAACCGCGACGACCTGCTCACCCAGGCCGGGGGGCGGATCTACGAGTGCCTGCGCCCGGACGACGCCACGATGGAGGCCATGTTCACCGGCCCGGCCACCCGCGCGCGGACCGCGGAGCTGGTGCGCGAAGTGGTGGAGCGCGTCTCGGCGTACAGCACGGGCTACCTCGCTCTCCTCGAACTGCGGCTGGAAGCCACCCGCCGCCCCGAGCTGCGCGCCGTGCTCACCGCACGCGTCAGCGAGGACGTCGAGGCGAATGTCGCCAACCATCTGGCCTCCGGTCTGCCCGGAGACGCCGACGCGGTCAGGATGATCTATCTGGCGGCCAACTGGCTGGTGGTGGAGCGCCTCACGCTGCCCGACGTCTTCCCGGAGGAGCAGGCGGGCGATCTCATCACGGCGCTGGTCGAGCGGCTGCTCCCGCCTGACGAGTAGCGGTCGGCGTCAGCCCTCGTACACGCTGTACTCCTTGTGGTCCTTGACCGGGACGGCGAAGGCCGCCTTCTGCACATCATCGGTGATCTTCTTCGCGATCAGGTTCTTCCAGGGCATGTACGGAAGCATCCGCACCAGCGCCATCCGCAGCCGGATCTTGCCCTTGGAGGAGATGGTCATCTCCTTGGCGAAGCCCTGCGCGAACTTCTGGTTGACCTCCACGCCAGGCCGCATCAGGCGCTCGTAACGCTCGTACGCCACCGAGTGGTCGCCGTTCGCCGCGGCCAGTTCGCCCGCCAGGATGTACGCGCCGATCAGGGCGAGGCCGGTGCCCTGGCCTGAGGCCGGGGAGGCGCAGTGGGCCGCATCGCCCAGCAGCACGACGCGCCCCTTCGACCAACTGTCCATCTCGATCAGGCTGATGGAGTCGAAGTAGAAGTCGTCGGCGGCCGCGGCGTTGTCCAGCATCTTCGGGATTTCCCAGCCGTCGCCCGTGAAGACGTCGGCGAGGATCTTCTTCTGCTGTGCCATGTCCCGGTAGTCGTAGGAGAGTTCCGGCGCGCCGAAGACGAACATGTTCTTGGCTGTCCTCTCGCCGCCCGAACTGTAGGCGCACACCAGCTTGTTGGGCAGCGCGTGGTACGTCTCCCAGCGGTCCAGGTCCAGGTCGTTGGGTGCGGTGAAGATGGAGATGTACGCGCCCAGGTGCCGCTTGAACTGCTTTTCGTCGCCGAAGACCAGTCGGCGCGTGTGTGAGTGCAGCCCGTCCGCGCCCACCACCAGATCGAAGCGGCGCGGCTCGCCCTGCTCGAAGGTGACGTCGACGCCGTCCGTGTCCTCGGTGAGCGTGGCGATGGAGTCGCCGAAGACGTACTCGATGTCGTCGCGGGTGCGCTTGTGGAGGATCTGCGCGAGGTCGCCGCGCATGACCTCGTCGTCGCCGTCCACCCGGCCGCCGAAGAAGTCGGCCGGCATCTCGGCGATGGTGGCGCCGGCGTTGTCGACGTACGAGCCGCCCTGCATATCGGTGGAGGCGCGGCGTACGTCATCGAGGATGCCCATCCGCTCGCAGACGTCGATGGAGACGCCGCGCAGGTCGACCTTGTAGCCGCCGGGGCGGAGCTCCGGTGCGCGCTCGACGACGGTCGGCGTGAATCCGTAGCGGTGCAGCCAGAGAGCGAGGGCCGGGCCCGCGATCGAGGCGCCGGAGATCAGAACCGTCTTGTTGGCGAGCTTGCCGCTGGTGCCGGAGCGCTTCGTCATCGGGACTCCTGTGTCGAGTGGGGAGCGGCGGTGCGCGTTCGCGCTTGCCGATGACCCGACTGTACGAGCGTCTCATACGGTTGTCTATGACGACCGTATAGATTCTTCAGTCCCTGCCCAGGACCACCGTCCCCGAGGAGCAGAACCAGCCACCCGTACCGGAGGCGACCGCCAGTCGCAGCGGCCCGCCGTCCGCCTTGCGCACCTGATGGCCGCCCGCCTCGCCGCGCAGCTGCCGCACTGCCTCGACCAGCAGGAACAGTCCGCGCATCCCCGGATGGCAGGCGGAGAGCCCGCCGCCGTCGGTGTTGACCGGCAGCTCGCCGTCCCGCGTCAGCCGCCCTTTCTCGACGAACGGGCCGCCCTCGCCCTTGGCGCAGAAACCCAGGTCTTCGAGGGTCACCAGAGTCATATAGGTGAAGGCGTCATAGATCTCGGCGATATCCATGTCGGCAGGGGAGACGCCCGCGCGCTCGAAGGCGAGGCGGCCCGAGACCGCCGCCGGGGAGACGGTGAAGTCCTCCCACTCCGACATCGTGGTGTGCGAGACGTACTCCCCGGTGCCGAGGATCCACACCGGGTCCTTCGCGGTGTCCGGTACGTACTCCTCGGCCGCGAGCAGCACCGCGCAGCCGCCGTCGCTGCGGATGCAGCAGTGCAGTTTGGTGAACGGGTCCGCGATCAACGGCCCGTCGAGCACCTCGTCGACGGTGATCGGCTCGCGGAACATCGCGTCCGGATTGGCGGCGGCGTTCGCCCGCGCCTGGACCGCCACCGACGCGAGCTGCTCCAGGGTCGTGCCGTACTCGTGCATATGGCGGCGGGCGGCCATCGCGTACCTGGAGATGAGTGTGTGCCCGTAAGGGACCTCGAACTGCAGCGGTCCGCGGCCGCCGAAGGAGAGGTTGGAGGTGCGCCGCCCCGCCCTGATGTCGGCGCGGGCGGTCGATCCGTAGACGAGGAGTACGGCATTGGCGTGACCGGCCGCGATCGCGTCGGCGGCGTGGGCCGCCATGACCTCCCAGGTGGCCCCGCCCACGGCGGTCGAATCCACCCACCTCGGCCGCAGGCCCAGATACTCGGCGACCTCGACCGGGGCGAGGGTGCCGAGGCCGGCCGAGCCGAAGCCGTCGATGGCGGAGCGCTCGAGGCCGGAGTCGGCGAGTGCGCGGCGGGCGGCCTGGGCATGCAGGGCGTATGGCGTGGGGCCGTCGACGCGTCCGCAGTCCGAGAGGGATATGCCGACGATGGCGACCTTGCGCGGGATGCGCGCCGGGCGCGGGGTGCGCGGAGTGCGGGTGCGCGGAGTTGAAGGCATGAATCTGACGGTACATCAGATATGGGCAGGCGTGTCCCCCGATGGGCGCACGCCCCTGTGCATCTGGATCCGCCGGCTCTAACATGACGGCCCGTCAGATACGGAGGGGATGATCCCATGGACAGCGCCTTCACCGCGGAGCAGGACGAGATCCGCCGCACCCTGCGCGAGCTGCTGACCAAACGGTCGGGCCCGGACGAGGTCAAGGCCGCCGTCCGCACGGCCGCCGGATACGACGCGGAGCTGTGGACACAGCTGTCCGCGCAGCTGGGCCTGCCGGGGCTGGCGCTGCCGGAGTCGTACGGCGGCGTGGGCTGCGGTCTCGCGGAGCTCGCACTCGCCTGTGAGGAGACCGGGCGGGCACTGCTGCCCTCGCCACTGCTCGCCACGGCGGGGCTGGCGGCGCCGCTGATCGCCGCGCTCGGCACGCCCGCGCAGCGCGACGAACTGCTCCCACGCATCGCGGACGGCTCGCTGACCTGCGCACTCGCCGTGCCGGGCGGCAGCCTCGCGGTGGCGCTCGGACTGAGCGGCGACAATGCGTCGGGGGAGTGGGCGGGCGGCGGCCGGGCCGGCGGCGTCCAGGCGCGGCCGGGTGATGGCGGCGGCCGGCTGCTGTACGGGGAGGCCTGTCAGGTCCTCGACGGCCACAGCGCGGGGCTGCTGCTCGTCGCGGCCCATACGGGCGGCTTCGCCCGTAGCCGTACGCTCCTCTTCCTGGTCCGGGCGGATGCGGCGGGGCTTTCGCGGAGCCGGCAGACCGCGCTGGACGGGACACGGCCGCAGGCCCGGGTGGAACTGCGGCACTGCGCGGCGGAGTTGCTGGGCGCGGACGACGCGGCGGATGTGCCGGGGGCGCTGGCGGAGACCGGGGTCCGGGCGGCGACGCTGCTTGCGGCGGAAGCGGTCGGCGCGGCGTCGTGTGCGCTGGACCGCACGCTGGAGTACGTCCGGGCGCGCGAGCAGTTCGGCCGCGCGATCGGCTCCTTCCAGGCGGTCAAGCACCGGCTGGCCGATCTGTATGTGCGGGTCCAGGCGGCCCGCTCGGCGGCGTACTACGCGGCCTGGGACCCGAGGGAGGGGGGCCTGGCGCTGGCGCAGGGCCTGGAAGCGCTGCGGGTGGTCGCGGGCGAGGCAGTCCAGCTGCACGGCGGCATCGGCTTCACCTGGGAACACGAGGCGCATCTGTACTTCAAACGGGCGGCGGCGGACGAGCTGCTCTTCGGCCCGGTGCACAGGCTGCGCACCCGTGCGGCCGAACGGGCCGGACTCTTCGTCCCGCCGTCGGGAGCGGCGCAGGGAGCCGCGTCCGGGGCGGGGTTGGGAGCGCCGTCGGGAGCGGCGCCGGGAGCCGCGTCGGGGTCGGGTTCCGCGTCGGGGTCGGGTTCCGCGGCGGCGCCGGGGCCCGAGGCGGTGGCGGTCTGATGGCGCTCGGTGCGCGCCTGGTCCAGAAGGTCTCGTCGACCCGCGCCTTCGCGAGGATCGCGCCTCACTTCATCCCGGCGCTGGACCGTGCCGTCCACCGGCTGACGCGGGGCAAGGTGCTGCTGAGCGCGCAGATGCTGCCGGGAGTCGTCCTCACGGCCCGCGGCGCGAAGAGCGGCCTGCCCAGAGTCACCCCGCTGGCGTGCATGCCGGAGGAGTCGGGCGACTGGATCCTGATCGGCTCCAACTTCGGCCGCGAGGGCCATCCGGCGTGGACGGCGAACCTGATCGAACACCCGGAGGCGGAGGTGAGTTGGAGGGGCAAGGACGTCCTGGTGCGGGCACGCCTGCTGGAGGGTGAGGAGAGGGAGAGGGCGTGGCGGGCGGCGCTGAGGTTCTGGCCGCCGTACGCGACGTACCAGTCCCGGGTGAGGAGAGAGATCCGCGTCTTCCGCCTGTCGCGTCGCCAGGTGGGCAGCTGAAGGAGGTCTGTGACCGTGGGTTCCGGCCTCTGTCGGAGGCGTTCGTAGGGTGTTCGGCCGGTGCGGGCGCCGCGTCGGCGTGACAGGACCTGGGGTGACGCGACGCTGCCGCGCCTACTTCGTCGGCTTCCTGCCCGTGATGCCCAAATGCACCAACAGCCCCAGATTGGGCTTCAGTTCCGCCTGTTTCACACCCCAGGCCGTGAACCCCTTCTGATGCGACGCCACCGCCGCCAGCATCGCCACGAGCGAGCCCGCGATCGCCGCCGGGCTGACGTCCTTGTCGACCTTGCCCTTCGTCTGGAGTTCCTTCACCGCGTCCGTAAGGGAGTTGGTGACGGAGTTCAGGATCTTCATGCGGATCTTGTAGAACCGCTTGTCACCCTCCGCCGCGCCGAGGTCGACCACCCGCAGGATCGCGTCATGGCGGCGCCAGAAGTCGAGGAAGCCCTCCACCAGCTCCTCCGAGGTCTGCCAGGCCGCCTTGCCGACCCAGGAGCGGCCGGCGACCAGTTCGGTCAACCCCGCGCCCTCCTTGGCCATTTCCTCGGCGATCTCGAGGACCGCGCCCTCGACGTCCGGGAAGTACTGGTAGAAGGTCGCGGGTGAAGTGCCCGCCTTCCGGGCCACGTCGATGACTTTGACGTCCCGGTACGGCGAGGAGCTGAGCATCTCGCTGAGGCAGTCGAGCAGCTTCTGCCGCGTCGCCTGGCCGCGTCGTCCGGCCACTCGGCCGTCGACGGTGCGTACTTGTCCTGTCATGCCGTCAGCTTACCGAGGGGTGATCGGCGCGCGATTCGGCCGAGTGCAAATGGGGTGCCTCAATAGTCTTATCAACAGCCTGTGGAAAACTTCTGTGCATAACTCAACGAAGCAAGACCCCGGGCTCCGGATCCTGACAATTGAGCAATTTGTTCGATTTGATTCCCTGCGGCACGTGTGATGCGCCATTAGCTTGAGTGTGACGGGCACCACATCCCGTTACAAGGGAAGGAATCGGGTCCATGGCCGCATTCACGGAGGGCACGCCCTGCTGGGTGGACGCAGCGCTTCCCGATGTCGAGGCGGGCAAGCGCTTCTACGGCGAGCTGTTCGGCTGGACATTCGACGAGGGGGGCGGCGGGTACGTCAACGCCTTCAGCGACGGAAGGCTCGTCGCCGGTCTCGCGCCCAAGCGGGACGGCCGGATGCCCACCGTCTGGGGCGTCTACTTCGCCACTCACGACGCCGCCGCCCTCGGCAGGAAGATCACGGAGGCCGGCGGCCAGGTGATCACCTACCCGCAGCCGGTCGGCACCGCCGGCACGATTGTGGAGGCCGCGGACCCCGGCGGAGCGGTCTTCGGGCTCTGGCAGGCCGGCGACAAGCCCGGCTTCGAGAAGCAGGGCAAGCCCGGCTCCTTCTGCTGGACCGAGGTGTACACGCGCGACAAGGAGAGCGCCGACCCCTTCTACGAGTCGGTCTTCGGCTTCCAGGGAATGGATCTGCCGGACGCGCCCATCGACTTCCGGACGTGGTCGCCCGCCGGTACGGAGCCCGGGGAGGACACCGCCATCGGTGGCCGCAGCGTGCTCACCGACGCCTTCCCGGCCGAGATGCCCGGCCACTTCCTCATCTACTTCTGCGTCGAGGACTGCGACGAGGCGGCCGCGGCGGTCACCCGCCTCGGCGGCCGGGTCCAGGCGCCGCCCTTCGACATCCCCCACGGCCGTATCGCGGTACTCGCCGACAATCAGGGCGCTTCCTTCGCCGTACTCGCCGAACCCGAGGAAGAGTCCAAGGCGGCCTGAAAGAGCGGAAGTTGGGGCAGCAAATGGTCTAGACCTGGAGCTGTGGGTTGATCCATAGTGGTGGTCCTTCCCCCACCGCGAAAGGACCCCCTCGTGCTGCGTACCAAGACCGCCCTGGCACTCGCCGTCGGCGCTGCCGTCGCCGCCGGACTGTTCACCGCGACCCCCGCCTCCGCCGCCCGGCTGCCCTGCAACCTCGCCGGCAGCGGTGGCACCGCCTCCGCCAATTGCTACAGCGGCTCCTCGTACACCTGGCGACTGGTTGTCGACTGCGACGACGTGAGCAACCCGAAGTGGCCGGCCCGCGTCAAGACTCTGTACGGGGCCTGGCGCACCGGGGACGGCAGCGACTCGATCTCCTGCGGCGGCTCCCTGCGTGCAAGCGGCCGTCTGGAGGCGCATAGCTAACCATTCCGCCCCCCCGAACCGTGCCCGAAACCGGGTGAGACACCCCGATCCGCCCCCGGGTTCGCAACCGTCGCCTCCGACAGGAAGAATCAGGGTGTGCAACCGCTGAGGGTCTCGGCGGTGAGACGCTGCACGGGGCTGTGACGGGCCCCATTTCTTCTGGGGCCCGTACGGGGAGGTGGCAGGCAAGTGATGGAGCAGCTGACGCAGCATGACCCGAGACGGATCGGTCCGTTCGAGGTGCTGGGCCGGCTCGGTGCCGGCGGCATGGGACTGGTCTATCTCGCCCGGTCGGCGTCGGGCCGCCGGGTGGCGATCAAGACCGTGCGTACCGAGCTTGCCGAGGACCAGCTGTTCCGCGTCCGCTTCACCCGTGAGGTGGAGGCCGCCCGCGCCGTCAGCGGCTTCTACACCGCAGCCGTGGTGGACGCCGATCCGCGGGCGGCCGTGCCGTGGCTGGCCACCGCGTACGTCCCCGCCCCCTCCCTCGAAGAAATAGTGAATGAGTGCGGGCCGATGCCGGCCCAGGCGGTGCGCTGGCTGGCGGCCGGTGTCGCGGAGGCGCTGCAGTCCATCCACGGCGCGGGTCTCGTCCACCGCGACCTCAAGCCGTCGAACGTCCTGGTCGTGGAGGACGGGCCGCGGGTCATCGACTTCGGCATCGCGTCCGGCGTCTCCAACACCCGGCTGACGATGACCAACGTCGCCGTGGGTACACCCGCGTACATGTCGCCGGAGCAGGCGCGCGACTCACGCAGCGTGACCGGCGCGAGCGATGTCTTCTCGCTCGGCTCCACGCTGGTCTTCGCGGCCACCGGACACGCGCCCTTCCACGGCGCGAACCCCGTCGAGACCGTGTTCATGCTGCTGCGCGAGGGCCCGGACCTGGAGGGGCTGCCGGACGAGCTCCGGCCGCTCATCGACTCCTGTATGCAGATGGAGGCCGGGCTGCGGCCGACGCCCGAGGATCTGCAGGCGCAGCTCGCTCCGCATCTCTTCTCCTCCGGCAGCGACGACAGCGGTACGGCGTCCGCCTGGCTGCCGGAGCGGGCCACCGCGATGATCGAGCAGCGCCGCGGCGGACGCCCCCCGGCTCCGGCTCCGGTCCCGCAGCGCCCCGCCGAGCCCACGCCTCCGCGCCCTCAGGCGCCGCCGCAGCCGCCGCCCTCCCGGCAGGGCGCGGACTGGGACTCCGCCTGGCGGGGCGGCAACGACCCGCGTACGGGCCAGGCCGCAGCCTCGCCCGCCCCGGCAGGACCGGTCCGGCTGCCCGGCTCCAAGGTGCCGATCGGCCCAGGACCCAGGGTCGCGGACGCGGGCCGCGGCGGGGTCGTGGAGGCCGGTCCCGCGACCGGCTGGGTCCGCCCGCCCGGCGGGCTGAACGGCGCGGAGGCCGCGACCAGCGCCGTACCGTCTCCGGGACCGTCCGCCGTTGTGGCGCCGGTGCCGCCGCCCGCTTCGCCGCCGGACGGCGCGGCCGGACACTGGCGGCCGTGGCGTTTCCGGATGTCGAACGACGTCTGGGGTACGCCGGTGGTGGCCGGTGACCTGCTGTATGTGACGTCCTTCGAGGTACATGCCCTGGACGTGGGCAGCGGCCGGCGCCAGTTCAAGACCAGGGACGTGGCCTGGGCGATGGCGGTGGCCGGCGGCCGTATCCACGCCTCGGACGGGCCGACGCTGTACGCACTCGACGCGACGAACGGCCAGGAGCGGTGGCGGCTCCAGACCGACGCCTGGGTGTACTCCCTCAAGGCCGACCGCGGCACCGTCCTCACCGGGACGCGCGGCGGCGGCGTACAGGCCTGGGAGGCCTCCAGCGGTGAGAAGCTCTGGGAGACGGCCGGGGCGCAGACGGACTTCGAGACGCCCGAGGCCGGGCCCGCGATCTTCGACGACACGGTGTACGTGTGGAAGGACGCGAGGCTGCGTGCGCTGGAGGCCCGTACGGGTGTCGAGCGCTGGTCGTACCCCGTCGGCGACGCGGCGTCCTGCGGCAATGTGCCGGTACGGGTGCAGCCCGCGCCCGACGGCTATGTCTATGTCGCGGCCGGCACCCGCGCCCTCGCCATCGACATCGCCAACGGCCGGGTGCGCTGGCACTTCGAGTCGCCCGCGGTCTTCCTCTCGCCGCCGGTCTTCGCGCCGGGTCCGGCGGTGACGGGCGGCGGTGTCTATCTCGTCGACTACCTCGGCACGGTGTACGCGCTGGACGCCACGACCGGCAAGGACCGCTGGCGCATCGCCACGGAATCGCGGCAGTCCATCGAGCCGGTGCTGGTCGCGAACGGCAACATCCATGTCGGCAGCGGCAGCGCGCTCTACACCCTGGACGCGGTGACAGGCACACCCATGTGGCGCTTCGCGGCGGGCGGCGAGGTCATCGGCGCCCCGGTGGCCGCCGACGGCCGGGTCCACTTCGGCTCCGCGGACCATGTGCTCTACACCCTGGACGCGAGCGGCGGCCAGCTCCGCTGGAAGCTTGCGACGGGCGGCGAGATCACGGGCTCCCCGGTGGCGCAGGGCGGGGTGGTGTACGCGTGCAGCAAGGACCGCTGTGTGTACGCGCTGGACGCGGTCAAGGGCACGGCCACCGGCCGGGGCGGTCCGGGCGGCGCACGCTAGGGCTCGTCCTCCATCGCCGGACGGCCGGAAGCGCGGCCTGTCCGGCGGGTGCCCCGATGGCGACCGGCACTGTCCGGGCGTAGCGTCGTGATCGAGAGCGGCACCCCCAAGGAGGCCGGGGATGATCCGCAACATCATCGGCTGATCCTCGCTCTCGTCGGAGCGACGGCCGCCGTATGTAGCCCCTTCCGTGACTGCTACGACGGCCGTCACGCGCGCGGGTATCCCCCCCTGATTCGCGACTGCTACGGTGTCGCGCGATTGTCAGGTACATATAAGTGCTGGGAAGCACAGGGGGAGGACGGGCGATGCTGGGCCGACGTCTCAAGCTCGCGGCGGTACTGGTCGTGGTGGTGCTGGCGCTGACCGGTTTCTCGAGTTCGGCCTCGACCGGCAAGGGCGGCAGAGGTGGCAAGAGCAGGTCGCACGGCAGCAGTGGTGGCGGAGGCGGCTGCTCCAGCTCCAAGAAGTCGAACGGCGGCTACCGCGACTACGACAACGACGACTACAGCTCGTCGTCCGGTTCATCCGGCTCGTCAGGGTCGGACTCGTACACCGAGGATCCGACGCCCACGGCGACCGCCACTGCCACCGCACGGGCGACTGTCGTCACCTGTGTGAAGAAGGGCCGTGGAAAGCGCAGGGCCACAACGTCCGCCACGGTGAAGGTGGTTGCGGACGGCGGGGTCTCGCACAGGTACGAGGTCGACGTGGTGTTCGTGGACGCCGCGGGCGCGGTCGTCGACCGCGGAAACACCGAGGTCACGCTGGACGGCGGCGAGACCAGGACCGTCAAGGTCGCCATGCGGAGCCCCGAGCTGGTGGCGCGGGTGAAGAAATGCGAAGCCGAGGCGCTGCTCGACGACTGAGCGCGGGAGGCCGGTTCGGGGGCCGCTGCGGGGTGGCCGCGTAGTCAGTTTCGTGGACGGCGCGGCGATCAACCGCTGCTAGGGTGACGTGCGCTCGTCAATTGAGCTCCACTCACCGACACGACTTTCAACGGGGGTTGAAACGTGAAGATCCGTCATGTCCGCGCCATTGCCGTATTCGGTATCGCAGTCGTCGCGCTGACCGGAGCCCGCGGCTCCCACGGCGGCAGCTGCGGCGGCAGCAGCCATGGAAGCACCAGTAGCAGCGGCGGCAGCAACCACAACGACAGCAGCACCTCGAGTGGTTCCACCGGCTCTGTGACCGGCGGTTCCAGCGCCCACAAGGCCGAGCGTGACGTCAAGATCGACGAGTGCGGCCTCGACGCTTCCGGCAAGAACCTCACCGCGAAGATCACCGTCACCAACAGTGACTCGCTGGCGTACAAGTACGACGTGAGCCTGCAGTTCAAGGGCAACCTCGGCGACACGAAGGTCAACCTCGCCATCGCCAAGGTCGAGGACCTCCAGGTGCAGCCCGCTGCCTCTGCGCCCGGCAACGCGAGCACCCCGTACACCGGTTCCGGTGACGGCTCCGAGTACAAGAAGTGCGAAGTCATCAGCGCGAGCCGTACGGCGAGCTGACGGCCCTGTTGGGGCTCCGCCCCAAGCCCCCCTCCTCAATCGCCGGAGGGCTGGGGATGTCCGCCGTCGGGGCTGGGATGCGGCTACCGCAACGTGTAGCTTCCCCGGCCCCGCCCGCCCTCGAAGAGTTCCGCCTGCCGCTCCGGCGGCAGATTCCCGAGCGTGATCAGGTGCGGGGCATGGGCGAGCGCCTGCGACCTGGCCGCCTCCTTCGCGGACCACACCGCCCGTACGGTCCCCTGCACCGCCTCGGTCGGGTACGACGCCACCACCGCGGCGGCCCGCAGCGCGGCCGCCACCGCCTCGCCCGGCTCCGTCAGCTCCGAGACCAGACCCGTCTCGTAGGCCCGCTGCGCCGAGATCCGCTCCGCCGTCCCCATCAGCGCCATCCGCGCCACTTCGCCGAACGGCATCCGCTGCGCCATGGAGATCGTCTCGTACGCGCTGACCATGCCGTACGTCGTATGCGGATCGAAGAACGTCGCCTCCCGCGAGGCCACCAGGAACTCGCTCTCCCCGAGCAGATAGAACGCCCCGCCGCAGGCCATCCCCTCCACGGCCGCGATCACCGGTTTCCACAGCTCGTTCGCCTTCGGCCCGATCGCGATCAGCGGATCGTCGATCGTGTACGGGGACGAGGGCTGCGGCACCCGCACCGAGCGGTCGATGCCGGTGCAGAACGCCTTGGTGCCCGCTCCGGTCACCACCACCGCCCGTACGGAGTCGTCGAAGCGGAACTGACGCCAGGCGGCGCCCAGTTCACCGGCCATCACCAGATCGATCGCATTGTGCCGCTCGGGCCGGTCCAGCGTGACCAGCGCGACACCCGTCTCCTTGTAGGTGTCGATGCCCAGGCTCATGCCCGCTCCAGCAGCCAGCGCGGCACGGTGACCCCGTCCAGCTCGGTGAACGCCACCCTCACTCCGGTCCCGATGCGCAGCCGCGCCGGATCGACGGAGTTCAGCGGCGCGTCCGGCGCCGCGACCACATTGCCGACCAGGCGGATACGGGGCGCGTCCAGGAGCTCGACGACGACCGCGTTGTACGGCGCCTGGGCGGCGTACGCGGGCAGCAGCGGCGGATGGGGGAGTACGTAGGACCAGATGCGGCCGCGCCCGCTCATCCTGCGCCACTCGCTGTCGAAGGACCGGCAGTGCGGGCAGCAGGGCCGTGGCGGGAAGCGCAGTTCGGCGCAGTCCGGGTCGGCGCAGGCCTGCACGCGGAGTTCGCCCTGTGCGGCGTACTCCCAGAAGGGCGCGCCGTCGTCGTCGACGACCGGCATCAGTAGCGAGTCCATCTCAACTCCTCAGCAGTACAGCCGAAGTGGGCACTCCCTCGCCCGCCGTGACCAGGCAGGTCGCGGCGTCCGGGACCTGCGCCGTGCCGGTGCCGCGCAACTGCTTCACACCCTCGGTGATGAGGTTGAAGCCGTGGACGTACGCCTCGCTCAGACCTCCGCCGCCGGTGTTGACCGGCAGCCGGCCGCCGATCTCCAGCGCGCCGCCCTCGGTGAAGGCCGCGCCCTCCCCTCGCCCGCAGAAGCCGTAGCCCTCCAGCGAGAGCGGGACGAGCGGGGTGAACGCGTCGTAGATCTGCGCCACATCGACATCCTGCGGACCGAAGTCGGCGGTCTTCCACAGCTGCCTGGCGGCCGTCCAGGCGGGTCCGGTGAGCGGGTCGTCGTTCCAGTAGTTGACCATTCCGTGGTGCTGCGCGGGCAGGCCCTGGGCGGCGGAGTGGATGTACACCGGCTTCTGCCGGCAGTCGCGGGCCCGTTCGGCCGAGACGATCACGCAGGCCAGCGCGCCGTCCGTCTCCAGGCAGTTGTCGAAGAGGCAGAGCGGCTCGCTGATCCAGCGGGCGGTCATATACATCTCGCGGGTCAGCGGCCGCTCGTACATGACGGCGGCGGGGTTCTGGTTGGCGCGGTTGCGGCAGGCGAGGGCGACGTTGAAGAGATGGTCGCGGGTGGCGCCGTACTCGTGCATGTATCTCCGCGCCAGCATGCCGATCTCGTCGGCGGGCCGCAGCAGACCGAAGGGACGGGTCCACTGGGCGGGTGTGGGGAGTTGAACCGCCGTGTTCTTCCAGGGCCTTGGGCCGCTGCCGCGTTTGCGGGAGCGCCAGGCGATGCCGACGCTCGCCTGACCGGTGGCGATCGCGCCCGCGAGATGGGCGATGGTGGCGCAGGAACCACCACCGCCGTAACCGGCCTTGGAGAAGAAGGTGACGTCCCCGGCGCCGATGGCTTTGGCGACCTCGACCTCGTCCGTCTCCTCCATCGTGTACGAGGCGAAGCCGTCGACCTCGGAAGGGTCGATACCGGCGTCGTCGAGCGCGGCGAGGACGGCGCGGCAGGCCAGGGTCTTCTCGGATTCGGGGAGTTGCCTGGCGAAGGGCGTCTGCCCTATGCCGACTATCGCCGCTGCGTCCTTGAGCGTCGCCACGGTGCGCCACCTCCGCGATCGTCCTCACTGCTGACAGCGCGTCAGGCTACAGCTAATCTGACGGATAGTCAGCTACTGCGGTGGGAGGGCTTGCGATGCGCGGCGACCTGGAGTGGGGCAGCGTCCCGAGGCTGGTACGGAGCGCTGCCGAACGGTACGGGGAGCGGGAGGCCGTCGTCGAGGGCCGCGTCAGGGTCTCGTACGCCGAACTGGGCGTGCGCGTCGAGCGTGCCGCCGCCGCCTGCATGGCGTCCGGCGTCGAGCCGGGCGACCGGGTCGCGGTCTGGGCGCCGAACACCCTCGACTGGATCGTCTCGGCACTCGGCGCGGTGACGGCCGGTGCAGTGCTGGTGCCGCTCAACACCCGCTTCAAGGGCGGCGAGGCGGCGTACGTCCTCCAGCGCAGCCGCGCCAAACTCCTCTTCATCACCGGCACGTTCCTGGGCACCTCGTACGTCGCGTCCCTGCGCCGCGCGGAGGTGGACCTGCCACATCTGGAGCAGGTGGTGGTGCTGGCGGACAGCGCACCCGAGGACTTCCGTGACTGGAAGGACTTCCTGGCGGGCGGCGACGCCATCCCCGCGGCGGACGTCCGTGCCCGCGCCGACGCGATCGACTCGTCCGCGCCTTCCGACATCATCTTCACCTCGGGTACCACGGGCCGGCCCAAGGGCGCCGTCATCACCCATGCGCAGACGCTGCGCTGCTACGACGTCTGGAGCGATCTCGCCGGGCTGCGGGAAGGCGACCGCTATCTGATCGTGAACCCGTTCTTCCACACCTTCGGCTACAAAGCGGGCATCATCGCCTGCCTGACGCGGGGCGCGACAATGGTCCCGCAGCCGGTCTTCAACGTGGACACGGTCCTGGCCAATATCGCCTCCGAACGCATCTCGGTACTGCCTGGCCCCCCGACCCTCCACCAGTCCCTGCTCGACCACCCGGCCCGCGACCAGCACGACCTCAGCGCGCTGCGGCTCGTCGTCACCGGCGCGGCGGTCGTGCCGCTCCAGCTGGTCGAGCGGCTGCGCAGCGAGCTGCGTATCGCCACGGTCCTCACGGCGTACGGCCTCTCCGAGGCGAGCGGCATCGTCACCATGTGCCGCCGCGGCGACGCCCCGGAGACGATCGCGTCCACCTCGGGCCGCGCGATCCCCGGCACAGAGGTCCGCGTGCTGGCAGGCACCGGCGAACCGGGCGAGGTGCTGGTGCGTGGACACCATGTGATGCAGGGCTACTTCGAGGACCCGGAGGAGACGGCGAAGGCGATCACCGAGGACGGCTGGCTGCGCACGGGTGACGTCGGCGTGCTGGACGATGCGGGCAATCTCCGTATCACCGACCGGATCAAGGACATGTTCATCGTCGGCGGCTTCAACGCGTATCCGGCGGAGATCGAGCAACTACTGGGTCTGCACCCGGATATCGCGGATGTCGCGGTGATCGGCGTACCTGACCCGCGGCTGGGCGAGGTGAGCAAGGCGTACGCGGTACGGCGCAGGGACTCGACGCTGACGGCGGACGATCTCATCGCCTGGTCGCGACGGGAGATGGCGAACTACAAGGTGCCGAGGGAGGTCGAGTTCGTGAGCGAACTGCCCAGGAACGCGAGCGGGAAGGTGCTGAAGACGGAACTGCGGTCGCGCGAGCGCGTCTGACCGTCCGGCCGGCGAGCACCTCGGCGGCCGGCACCGGACATGCTGCGGCCGCGGCGGCTCCCCCTCCGCGCCGCCGCGGCCGCACCCCGTCCAGTGAAGTTCGGGTCAGATCTTGGGCGGGGCCGGCGTGTGGTGGTCGCCCATCGTGGTGATGCCGTCCACGGGCGGGGCCGGCGTGTGGTGGTCTCCCAGCGTCGTGACGCCGTCCACGGGCGGGACCGGAGTGTGGTGGTCGCCCATCGTGGTGGCGGTGTCCTTCGGCGGTGCGGGCGTGTGGTGGTCACCCTGCACGATGGCGGCGCCCTGCGGCGGGGCCGGCGTGTGGTGGTCGCCCAGTGTGGTGATCTCTTCCGGCTTCTTCTCGGTGTTGCTCATCTTTCTGTCCCCCATGGGATTGCCCGACGCTACCGAAGGTGGCCTTCTGCCCGGAGGCTCCCCCGAGGGTCGCCGGACAGAAGGCCAGGGGGACCGCTCGCCCCCACGCGGAGGTGTAGGTCCCGGGATCCGCCTGCCCCCCGACGCGACGGATCGAATGCACTGAGCATGTCGGACGAGCATAAACGTTCAATGAACGCCCTGGCGGGGGGCCCTCACGCTGCGCTGAGAGGGGCAAGAAGCCCGCGTACTTCCTCCACTTCCGCGGCACCCGACTGCTCGTGCAGGGACAATGCCTCGCGCCAGCAGGCTCGCGCGCGGTCCGCTTGGCCGAGGCTGTCCAGCGCCCTGCCCAGCGTAATCAGTACGTTGGCCCGGGTCCGGTCGCCGCCGATGCAGCCGATGGCGAGCGCCTGCTCGGCATGCTGGGCGGCTTGTGCGGGGCGGCGGGCCGTGAGGTGCGCCTGGGCGATACGGAAGTGTGTCGTCCCCTCCCACAGACGCTGCCGGTTCGTCTCGAACCTCTCCAGCGCTTCGAGAAGCTCCCCCAGCGCCTCGGTGTGGCGTCCCGCATGGGTGAGCGCGACCCCCAGGGCGTAGCGGGCATTGGCCAGCCGCAGGGTGTGCCCGATGCGGTCGTAGATCTCGACCCCTTGCTCGGCGAGCGTGATGGCTTGCGAGGTACGGCCCATGGACAGGTGGATGCGCGAGAGATTGCACAGGGCGCTGGCCTCGCCCGGGCGGTTCTCGTCGGCACGGGAACCCTCCGTCGCCCGGCGAAGGTGCTCCTCGGCCTCGGCGTGCCGCCCCTGGTTGAAGGCGATGATCCCGCGGTCGTTGTCCGACCAGTAGACCGGAGCGGGGTCATGGGCGGACTTCGCGAGGACCGCCGCCTGCTTGGCCTCCTCGTCGGCTTCCTCGTAACGGCCCGCCACCATGTGCACGTTGGTCAGCGAGGTCCGCGCCCGCGCTTCGGTACGGACGTCGCCGGCGGCACGGGCCGAGTCGAGTGCAGAAAGGGCCACGGTCTCGTACAACTTGGAGTTGGCGCCGGACTCCGCCAGATCCTGTGCCGCCCACAGCAGGTCCACGGCGAGGCGCAGCCGCTTACCGCTCGACGCCTGTCGTGCGCTCGCAAGCAGGCAGTTCGCCTCCGCGTACAGCCAGTCCTGCGCGTCGTGCCCGTTGGTGAAGACCAGGCCCTCGTACTCCGTACGCTCCAGGTGGCCCACCAGCCGGTCGCCCGGACGCTCTATCGCGAACACCCGTGCCGCCGTCGACAGATAGAAGTCCAGCAGCCGGGACAGCGCCAACTCCCGCTCCTCGGGCGGCTCTTCATCCCGCTCGGCGCATGCACGCGCGTAGAGCCGTACGAGGTCGTGGTAGCGGTACCTGCCCGGCGCCGCCGACTCCAGCAGCGAGGTGTCGACGAGGGCCTCCAGCAGGTCTTCCGTCACCTGGGGCGGGAGGTTGAGCACCGCCGCGGCCGCGGCGAGCGAGATGTCCGGTCCGTCGGCAAGGCCGAGGAGGCGGAAGGCGCGGGCCTGGGCCGGCTCCAGCTGGCCGTAGCCCAGTTCGAAGGTGGCCTTGACCGCGAGGTCGCCCGCCTGCAGTTCGTCCAGGCGGCGGCGTTCGTCGGCGAGCTTCGCGGCCAGCACCGAGACCGTCCAGGTACGACGGGCAGCGAGGCGCGAGGCCGCGATACGGATCGCGAGCGGCAGGAACCCGCACGCGGCAACCACATCGAGCGCCGCCTCACGCTCGGAGGTGACCCGCTCCTCACCCACGATCTTGGTGAAGAGCTGCAGGGCCTCCTCCGGCGACATCACATCCAGGTCGACGAGGTGCGCCCCGGCCAGGTCCACCATCCGGACCCGGCTGGTGACCAGCGCCGCGCAGCCCGCCGTGCCGGGCAGCAGCGGACGGATCTGGGCGGCGTCCCGCGCGTTGTCGAGGAGGACCAGGACGCGCAGGCCGTCCAGCGTCGAGCGGTAGAGCGCTGCCCGCTCGTCCAGCGAGTCCGGAATGGCGGAGTCCGCGGTGCCGAGGGCCCGCAGGAACGCGCCCAGGACCGTCTCCGGATCGGCGGCGCGATTGCCCGCGCCCTGCAGGTCGACGTACAGCTGGCCGTCCGGGAAGTGCGGCCGGGCCTCGTGGGCCACATGGACCGCGAGAGTCGTCTTGCCGACGCCGCCTATGCCCGCGAGCGCCGAGACCGCCATGACGGAGCCCTCGGCGGTGGCCAGCTGGTCGCCCAGTTCGCGTACGAAGGAGGCACGTCCGGTGAAGTCCGGCACCGTGGCGGGGAGTTGTGCGGGCCGGGCGACATGCGGGGCCCGGGCCGGCTCCTCGCTCGGCCGGGCCAGTTCCGCGTCGGCCTGGAGAATGCGCTGCTGGAGCTTGGCGAGCTCCGGGCGCGGGTCGACGCCCAGTTCCTCGGCGAGCAGCCGGCGGGTGTCGGCGTACACGGCCAGCGCCTCGGCCTGGCGTCCGCTGCGGTACAGCGCCAGCATCAACAGCTCGCGCAGCCGCTCCCGCAGCGGGTGCGCCGCGGTGAGCGCGGTCAGCTCCGACACCGCCTCCGCATGGGCGCCGACCTCCAGGCAGAGGTCGAGCCGGGTCTCGAGGAGCTGGAGCCGCCACTCCTCCAGCCGGGCCCGCTGGTTCTCGGCGTACGGCCCCGGCACATTGGCCAGCGGCTCGCCGTCCCACAGGCCCAGCGACTTGTCCACCAGCGCGCGGGCCTGGTTGCGGTCCCCGGCCGCGCGCGCCTTGTCCGCCTCCGCCGCCAACTCCTGTGCCACCGCGAGGTCGAGGGCGTCGACCCTGACCCGTATCGCATAGCCGCCCGACTCGCTGACCAGCGCGTCCGCGGACAGCACCTTGCGCAGGCGCGAGGCGTACGTCCGTACCGCCGCGAGCGCCTGTGAAGGAGGGTCCTCGCCCCAGATCGCGTCGATCAGCTCGGAAGCGGTCGCGGTGCGGCCGTCGCGCAGCAACAGCGCGGCCAGCAGGGCGCGCTGCTGCGGCGAACCGGACGGCAGAGCCTCCCCGCCGCGCCAGGCACGCACCGGGCCGAGCACGCTGAAGCGCAGGTCAATGATGCTGCTCTGCATCGGAGTCCGCTGCTCCGGTACGCGTGGCCCGCTGTCACGGTCCATAGCTGCTCCCTGCCCCCGTACTGCCGGAATCGCCCTCGACAGTCTGCCCTGTGCATGGTGGCCCCGTCAGCAGCGGGGCACCTCCACATCGCCCCTGCCCGCGACAGCTTGTGCGCTAACCCCCAGTTGCCGATCTCCGTCCGTGATCTCTGCCCGAAGCTCCCGTCACGGGCGGTACACCTCTCCCGGGTTGGCCTTGCCGGGCGCGAGCAGCTCGGGCACGGTGACGAAGGTGTAGCCGCGCCTCTTCAGCTCGTCGATGATGCCGGGCACGGCGGGCACGGTCCCGTCGTAGATGTCGTGCAGCAGGATGATGCCGTCGCGCCCCGCCTGGTCGAGTATCCGGCTCTTGATGAGCTCGGAGTCGGTGGTGGAGAAGTCCTTGGCGGTGGCGCTCCACAGGATCTGGGCGAGGCCGAGCTCCCGGCTGACCTTGGTGACGTCGTCGTTGATACGGCCCTGCGGCGGGCGCATAAGAGTGGGCCTGCGGCCGGTGATCCTGGCGATGGCCTCCTGCGTACGGGAGAGCTCTTCGCGTATCTCGTCTGCGCTCAGTTCGTCGAGCCGGCGGTGCGACCAGGTGTGATTGGCCACCTCATGGCCCTCGTCGGCTATTCGGCGTACGAGGTCGGGGTGCTTGAGCACATGGTTCTTGCCGAGCAGGAAGAAGGTTGCGTGAACCTTCTTCTCCTTCAGGGTGTCGAGGAGTCGGGCCGTGTCCTTGCCGGGCCCGGCGTCGAAGGTCAGGGCTATGCACCTGGCCTTTCCGCAGTCGACGCCCGCGGCGGGCAGCGGCTTGGCGTCGGAGGCCGCGTGGCTCCTGGCGGCGCCCGGTGAGGTGGTCTCCATCGAACAGCCGCCGAGCGTCAGCGCCAGGGCGGCGACTGCGAGCGCGGCGGCGTTGACCTTCGCTTTCGTCCTTTTTCCGGGCATGGCGAATATCCCCCTCGGTGGATGGCGGGCACACGGAATACGGCGCTCTGCCGCTGACCGGCCGCGTACGCCACTGCACTATACACATCGTGTATACGCGGAGTTTATAGTGAGTCGCGGCCCCGTGCTCGAGAGGCTTCCCGTACCGCTCCACTAGCTGACGGATCGTCAGATGGGCGCTACCGTGGAGCCCATGGAGACCTTCCCGAAGATCATCTCGGTGGACGACCACACGGTTGAGCCCCCCAACGTCTGGCGGGACCGGCTCCCGTCGAAGTACCAGGACATCGGCCCGCGCATCGTCCGGGCGCCGCTGAAGGAAATGACGTTCCTGGGCGGCAGGTTCGCCCCGGTGATGGGGGCGAAGGGTGACGACGGGCCGATCGGCGACTGGTGGGTCTACGAGGATCTGCACCGGCCGCTGACCCGCCTCGACACGGCGGTCGGCTACGACCGCGACGAAATCAAGCTCGAGGTCATCACGTACGAGCAGATGCGGCCGGGCTCGTTCGGCGTGCCGGAGCGCCTCGCCGACATGGACGTCAACCACGTCCAGTCGGCGCTCTGCTTCCCGACCTTCCCGCGCTTCTGCGGCCAGACCTTCACCGAGGCGAAGGACCGCGAACTGGGGCTGCTCGGGGTGCGGGCGTACAACGACTGGATGGTGGAGGAGTGGTGCGGCCCCGAGGCGCGCGGGCGCCTGATTCCGCTGACCCTGATTCCGCTGTGGGACGCGGAGTTGGCGGCGGAGGAGGTCCGGCGCAATGCGGCGCGGGGCGTGCGGGCGGTGGCCTTCTCGGAGATACCTCCGTACCTCGGGCTGCCGTCGGTGCACACGGACGAGTGGGACCCGTTCCTGCGGGCGTGCGACGAGACGGGGACGGTGATCGCGATGCACATCGGCTCGTCGTCGAGGATGCCGTCGACGTCCGCCGATGCGCCGCCCGCCGTCGGGTCGACGATCACCTTCGCCAACTGCTGCTTCTCGATGGTCGACTGGCTGATGAGCGGCAAGTTCGAACGCTTCCCGGGTCTGAAGATCATGTACGCGGAGGGCCAGATCGGCTGGATCCCGTACATCCTGGAGCGCGCGGATGTGGTCTGGGCGGAGAACCGCGGGTGGGGCGGGGTGGCGGACAAGGTGCTGCGGCCGCCGTCGGAGCTGTTCGCGGAGCATGTGTACGGGTGCTTCTTCGACGACGCGTTCGGGCTGAAGAACCTGGACGCGATCGGAGTGAGGAACGTGCTATACGAGACGGACTATCCGCACTCGGACTCGACGTGGCCGAAGTCGAAGGAGGTCGGGGAGAGCCAGATGGGCCACTTGGCGCCGGATGTGGTGGACCGGATAGTGCGCGGCAACGCGATTGAGCTGCTGGGCCTGACACCGGACGGCCTGTGGCCGGGCGCGTAGCCTCCGGCGGGGGTGCGGGTGCTTGTTGCCCGGGCTGCGGGGTGCGGGTTCTTGTCGGGTGCGGGCTCCGGTGCCCCTCCGGGCTCGACTCCTCGGGGTCGGCGGCGTACAGGCGCTCGCCACATGACCGGGTGAGCGGCACTATCGGGGGATGACGCTCACCCTCGCTCAAGCCGACAAGATCCTTGCCGACAACTTCGCCCCCTGGGTGCTCGACCTAGGGCTCTCCGTCGTCGAGACAGGTGAACGGCATGCGATTCTCCGCCTCCCCTGGAGCGATCGCCTCGCCCGTGAAGGCGGCGCTCTGTCCGGGCAGGCGCTCATGGCGGCGGCCGACACCGCCACCGTCGTCGCCGTCGCCTCCGCCCTCGGCGGCTTCGCGCCGATGACGACCGTCCAGCAGTCCAGCGCCTTCCAGCGGGCGATCACCGGCACGGACGTCCTGATCGACGTCAGGATCACCAAGCTCGGCCGGCGCATGGCGTTCGCGGACGTCACCATGACCGCCGACGGCTCGCAGGACGTCGCAGCGCGGGCCTCCACCGTGTACGCCCTGCTCGGCTGAGGCGACGCCCCCTGGCAGGCAGCCGCACTCACGTCACCGCACCACTTGTCTGATGAACCGTCAGGTATGACGATGGCCCCGTCCCGATAGTTGACGAAGCGTCAGATCAGGCGAGGAGGCGGCGCCGTGCACGTACTGCCCGAGGGGCGGCTGTCGTACGGGATGCAGCTCCCGATCCAGTCGCAGAGCACCATCTACGCGGAGCCGTGGGAGACCGGCGCCGGAGCCGAGGATCTTGCCGAGATCGCCAGGGTCGCCGACCGGGCCGGGTTCGCGTATCTCGCGAGCTGTGACCATGTCGCGATCCCGCGCCGGCTCGCCGGTGCCATGTCCACCGTCTGGTACGACCCCGTCGCCACGCTCTCCTACCTCGCGGGGATCACCGAGCGTGTGCTGCTGCTCAGCCATGTCGCCGTCGTCGGGCTGCGGCACCCGCTCCTGAGCGCCAAGCAGTACGCGACCCTGGACCATCTCTCCGGCGGACGGCTGATCCTCGGGGTCGGGGCCGGGCATGTGCAGGAGGAGTTCGAGGCGCTCGACGTGGACTTCGCCGCGCGCGGGCCCGTTCTCGACGAGACCATCGACGCGCTCAGGGCGGCGCTCGGCCCGGAGGAGTATCCCGAGTTCGCCGGCGAGCGGTTCTCCTTCAGCGGGCTCGGGCAGCGGCCCAGGCCCGTTCAGCGGCGGATACCCATCTGGGTGGGCGGGTCCTCGCCCGCCGCCGTGCGCCGGGCCGCCGTACGGGGTGACGGCTGGCTGCCCCAGGGCGACCCACGCGGCAAACTCCCCGCCCAGATCGCCAGGTTGAAGACGCTGCGCGAGGAAGCAGGCGTCACCGATCCCATCGAGATCGGCGCCATCACCGAGCCGCTGTACGTGGGCGAGCCGGACTGGGACACCGGCCGGCGAACCCTGACCGGAAAGCCCGACGCCCTCGCCGAGTCGCTGCGCGCCTACGCCGCGATGGGCGTGCACCAGATCCAGGTCCGGTTCCGCAGCCGAAGCCGCACCGAACTCACCGATCAGATGGCGGCCTTCGCCGCCGACGTTGCTCCGCACCTGAACTGAGGAGAGTGGGATGGGAAAGCTCGACGGACGCGTCGTCCTCATCACGGGCGCGGCGCGCGGGCAGGGTGAGCAGGAGGCGCGGCTCTTCGCGGCGGAGGGCGCGAAGGTGGTGCTCGCCGATGTGCTGGACGACCAGGGCGAGGCTCTCGCCAAGGAGCTGGGTGAGGGCACGGCCGCGTACGTCCATCTGGATGTGAGCCAGGAGACCGACTGGGCCGCAGCCGTGGCCGCGGCGAAGGACGCGTTCGGGAAGATCGACGGGCTGGTCAACAACGCGGGCATCCTGCGCTTCAACGAGCTGGTCTCCACGCCGCTGGAGGAGTTCCAGCAGATCATCCAGGTCAATCAGATCGGCTGCTTCCTCGGCATACGTAACGTCGCGCCCGAGATCGAGGCGGCCGGTGGCGGGACGATCGTCAACACAGCCTCGTACACCGCCCTGACGGGCATGGCCGGCGTGGGTGCGTACGCCGCGACCAAGCACGCGATCCTCGGCCTGACCCGGGTCGCCGCGCTGGAGCTGGCCGCCAGGAAGATCCGCGTCAACGCGGTCTGCCCGGGTGCGGTGGACACGCCGATGAGCAACCCGGGCGGCGTGGACCCGGCGGCGGTGGGCGAGCTGTACCGGAAGCTCGTGCCGCTCGGCCGGGTCGGGGAGCCGGAGGAGGTGGCGAAGCTGGTGCTCTTCCTGAGCAGCGAGGACTCCTCGTACATCACCGGGCAGCCGTTCGTCATCGACGGCGGCTGGCTCGCCGGAGTGAGCCTTTTCTGACTGGACGTCAGGTATTGACGCTTCGCGCAGGCGGTGGAACAGTCGACCGCATCGGGATCTGACGGTACGTCAGAAAGTAAAAGGGACGGTGAACCCCTTTGGAATTCGGGCTCTTTGTACAGGGATACGTCGGCAAGCGCGCCGAGACCGACCCGCTCGCGGAGCACAAGGCGCTGATGGAGGAGACCGAGTACGTCATCCAGGCGGACAAGTCCGGCTTCAAGTACGCCTGGGCCTCCGAGCACCACTTCCTGGAGGAGTACTCGCATCTGTCGGCGAACGATGTGTACCTCGGGTACCTCGCACACGCGACGGACCGGATCCATCTGGGCTCGGGCATCTTCAACCCGCTGGCGCCCGTGAACCACCCTGTGAAGGTCGCGGAGAAGGTCGCCATGCTCGACCATCTCTCCGAAGGACGCTTCGAGTTCGGGTCGGGCCGCGGCGCCGGCAGCCACGAGATTCTCGGCTTCATGCCCGGCATCACCGATATGAACCACACCAAAGAACTCTGGGAAGAGACCATCGCAGAGTTCCCCAAGATGTGGCTCCAGGAGGAGTACGTCGGCTTCCAGGGCAAGCACTGGTCGCTGCCGCCGCGGAAGATTCTGCCGAAGCCGTACGGGAAGTCCCACCCGGCGATGTGGTACGCGGCCGGCTCCCCGTCCTCGTACGCCATGGCGGGCAAGAAGGGCCTCGGTGTCCTGGGCTTCAGTGTGCAGAAGGTCTCCGACATGGAGTGGGTCGTCGAGTCGTACAAGACGGCCGTCAAGGAGGCGAAGGCGATCGGCGACTTCGTCAACGACAACGTGATGGTGACGTCGACGGCGATCTGCGCCGAGACGCACGACAAGGCCGTCGAGATAGCCGTCGGCGGCGGACTGAACTATCTGCAGTCGTTGCTCTTCCGCTACCACGACACCTTCCCGCGGCCCGAGGGCATCCCCGAGTGGCCGGAGCTGCTGCCCGAGTACAGCGCGGAGATCATCGAGCTGCTCATCGCGGAGGAGCTGATGATCTGCGGCGACCCGGGCGAGGTGCTGCAGCAGTGCAAGCGCTGGGAGCAGGCGGGCGCGGACCAGCTCTCCTTCGGGCTCCCGATCGGGATCTCGTACGAGGACACCATCAACACGATCAAGCTGATCGGTGAGCATGTGATCCCGCAGATCGACACGGACCCGGTGCATCGGACGACCCGCTTCCGCCAGGCGGCGGGCTGACGGTGCGCCTGGGGCGGGCCCACGCGGCGGAGCCGCAGATCGGGAACAGCCCCGACCCGCCCCTTCCCATGACCGGAGCTCCGCCCCGGACCCCGCGCCTCAATCGCCGGCGGGGCTGAAGAGGTCGGCCCGAACAATCAAGCCCGTCCGGCGATTGAGGACACGCCCGAAGGGCGTACCGGGGGCTTGCCCCCAGTCGGGGAAGGGGCGGGTAGGGGACTCCCCGCCCCCACAGAACGGCGGCGGCCTCCCGGACCGCCGTCCCCGGGTTCCGGCCGGGTGCCCGTCGGCAGCGGCCTGCCGCACGTGCCCCGGCCGGAGCCATGAAACGACCAACAACGACCAACCCCGCGCTGGAGGGACCCGTCATGCTCGACCACCTCATTCGCTCGGCGACCGTCGTGGACGGGACCGGCGCGCCCGCGTACCTCGCCGACGTCGGGATACGGGACGGGCGCATCGCCCTCATCGCCGAACCCGGGACCGTCGCCGAGGAGGCCAGGACGAGCGAGGACGCGTCGGGGCTCGTCCTCACCCCCGGCTTCGTCGACCCGCACACGCACTACGACGCCCAGCTCTTCTGGGATCCGTTCGCCACCCCCTCCATGAACCACGGAGTGACGACCGTCGCCGGCGGCAACTGCGGCTTCACCCTCGCCCCGCTCAACCCCGACCGCCCCGAGGACGCCGACTACACCCGCCGCATGATGTCCAAAGTGGAGGGTATGTCGCTGGTCGCGTTGGAGGAGGGCGCGCCGTGGAGCTGGCACACCTTCGGCGAGTATCTGGACGCCCTGGAAGGCCGGATCGCCGTCAACGCGGGCTTCATGGTGGGGCATTGCGCACTGCGCCGGCATGTCATGGGCCACGACGCGGTCGGCGGGCAACCCACGCCCGAGCAGCTCGACGACATGATCAGGCTCTTTCACGACGCGATGGGCGCGGGGGCGTGGGGGCTCTCCACCACCCAGTCCTCCACCCACTCCGACGGCGACGGGGAGCCGGTCGCATCCCGCCACGCGAAGCCCGAAGAGCTCCTCGCCCTCTCGCGGGCAGTCGCCGAACACGAAGGCACCCAGCTCGAAGCGATTGTCGCGGGCTGCCTGGACCAGTTCGCCGACGAGGAGATCGACCTGTTCGTCGAGATGAGCGCCGCGGCCGGACGGCCCCTCAACTGGAATGTGTTGACCATCGACGCGTCCGTGCCCGAGCGCGTGCCGCGCCAGCTCGAGGCGAGTGAGCGGGCGAGGAAGTCCGGTGGCCGCATCGTCGCGCTGACCATGCCGATCCTCACGCCGATGAACATGTCGCTGGGCACCTTCTGCGCACTGAACCTCATCCCCGGCTGGGGCGAGGTCCTCTCTCTTCCCGTCCCCGAGCGGATCGTGAAACTCCGCGACGCGGACGTACGCGCCGAAATGCTGCGCCACGCCGACTCCAAGGAGGCCGGAGTCTTCCGTCGGCTCGCGAACTTCGGCCGCTATGTCATAGGCGACACATACTCCAAGGAGAACGAGGGCCTGAGTGGGCGCGTCGTGAAGGACATCGCCGCCGAGCGCGGCCAGGGCGCCTTCCACTGCCTGGTCGAGATCTGCGCCAACGACCAGTTGCGTACGGTTCTTTGGCCGATGCCCACCGACAACGACCCCGACTCCTGGGAACTGCGCCGGCAGACCTGGCAGCACGAGGACGTCATGCTCGGCGGCTCCGACGCGGGCGCGCACCTGGACCGGATGTGCGGAGCGCCGTACACGACCCGCTTCATCGGCGACTGTCTGCGCGGCCGGAAGCTCGTCGGCCTCGAGGAGGCCGTGAAGATGCTGACCGACGACCCGGCACAACTCTTCGGTCTGCGCGAACGCGGCCGTGTCCAGGAGGGCTGGCACGCCGACCTCGTCCTCTTCGACCCGGAACGGATCGAGGCGGGCCCGGCCATGCTCGTACACGACCTGCCCGGCGACAGCCCGCGCCTGGACGCGAAGGCCATCGGCATCGTGTCGGTGCGCGTCAACGGCGTCAAGACGATACGGGACGACGAGGTGACGGGCGCGGTACCGGGCACGGTGCTCAGGTCCGGCCGTGACACGAGGACCGTGAGTACGCTGCATCTTCCCGGGGGACAACCCCCGGACCCCCGACCGGAGAGCAGGCCGCACGGGACAGCCGATGCGGCGGGGCAGGGCGAACTCCAGTGACGGCGGGGCGGGGTGGGCCCGAGCCGACGGTGCGGCAACCGGTGCGGCAGAAGCTGTTCATCGGCGGGGAGTGGGTCGAGCCGGACGGCGGTCACTACGAGGTCGTCAACCCGGCCACCGAGGAGGTCGTCGGGCTCGCGCCCGAGGCGAGCCGCGAGCAGGTGTACGCGGCGGCCGCCGCCGCCCGCGAGGCCTTCACCGCCTGGTCGCGTACGAGACCGGAGGAGCGCGCCCGGATCCTGGACGCAGCCGCCGATGTCATCCAGCGCGAGGCCGAGCCGTACGCCCGCCTCGCCCAGGCCGAGAGCGGCGCGACGACCGCGACTGCGCGCGGCATGCAGGTCGCCGTCGGCGCGGCCCGCTTCCGGCGGTACGCGAAGGGCGCGCTGGAGCCCGTGGAGGAGGGGCTGCCCCCGCAGATCAACGCCGCGGGACCGATGGGGAAGGCGGGCGTCTTCGGGGCACTCGCCGTACGCCGCCCGGTCGGCGTCGTCACCTGCATCACCTCGTACAACAACCCCTGGGCCAACCCGGCCGGCAAGGTCGCTCCCGCGCTCGCCATCGGCAACACGGTGGTCGTGAAGCCCGCCCCGCAGGACCCCCTGTCCGTCTACAGGATGGCCGAGGCCCTGGCGGAGGCGGGCGCGCCGCCCGGTGTCGTGAACGTGGTGACCGGCTCCGCACCCGCCGTCGGCGAGGCCGCCGTCGACTCCCCGGATGTCGACATGGTCAGCTTCACCGGCTCGACGGCGGTCGGACAGCGCATCGCGGAGGTCTGCGGCCGCGGGATGAAGCGGCAGCTCATGGAGCTGGGCGGCAAGGGCGCGGCGCTTGTCTTCGACGACGCGGACGTGGATTCCGCGGTGATGGGCATCGGCACGACGTTCTCCTTCTACAGCGGCCAGATCTGTACGGCGCCGACGCGGGTGATCGCGCAGCGCGGGATCCACGACCTTCTGGTCGAGAAGCTGACCGGCTATCTGACGTATATGAAGCTCGGCGACCCGGCGGCGCAGGGCACGGTGGTCGGCCCGGTGATCTCGGCGGCCCACCGTGACCGGGTCGAGTCGTACGTCGAACTGGGCAGGAAGGAAGGCGCTCGGCTGGTTGCGGGCGGCGAGCGACCTGCGTACGACAAGGGCTTCTATGTGGCCCCGACGCTGTTCGCGGACTGCACGAACGACATGCGGGTGGTGCGGGAGGAGATCTTCGGCCCGGTGGTGGTCGTGGTCCCCTTCGACGACGAGGACGAGGGCATCGCGCTGGCGAACGACAGCGACTACGGCCTGATCGACTATGTCTGGTCGGGGGATGTGGCGCGGGCGTTCCGGGTGGCGGGGGAGCTGCGGGCGGGCGGGGTCGGGGTCAACACGATTGGACGCAATATGGAGGCGCCGTTCGGTGGGTTCAAGAAGAGCGGGGTCGGGCGGGATGTGGGCTCGTACGCGCTGCAGGCATACAGCGAGCTGCAGGCGGTGGTGTGGCCCGGCTGAGGCTCGACGCCGGCCCCGCGCGCCGCGACACGCCTTGTGATCAGAAGTCGTTGGCAGTCCGGTGACTGGGTGCCGGTGACCGGCCACCAGGCCGCGGGGGTTGATCTCCTCGCGGCTTCAGGAAACGCTGTCACCTTCCGAACTGGGGGGTGGCACCGTTGGTTGAGGATCCGGATGCCGATCAGGCGTGCCTGGCTTGTGGGCTCACGGCCGGTACTGAGTTCTTGCCGGGTGGCCCGATCCTGCGGACCGGCACATGGGTCGTCGAGCACTGCGTGGGGCCGCTGGGCCTGGGGACGCTGGTGGTCAAGCCGATCAGGCACGTGATCCATGTGGCCGATCTGACAGCCGAGGAATCCGGCGAACTCGGCCCGCTGCTACGGAGGGTCAGTTCCGCGGTCACGGAGACGATGGAGCCTGAGCAGGTTTACGTCTGCCTCTGGTCCCATGCCGGCGCAGTGCCGGGGCACATTCACTTCGTGGTGCAACCCGCGCTCAAGGATGATCTCGCCCGGTACGACGCTTACGGGCCCGCGCTGCAGATGGCCATGTTCGAGGCGGGGCAACTGCCGGACGAGGCGGCCGTGGCTGATGTGTGTGCTCGCCTGCGGACGGCTCTCGCTGCGGGCTGAGGCTTCTCCGGCGGAGCGGGCAAGCGGGCGCCCGCGGCGGGCGCCCGCGGTGGCAGCCGACCGTCCTCACTCCGTTCGCCCCGCCGCCACCCGCCTCTCGAGCTCTCCCAGCACCCGGCGCCCCGCGCGCCCCACCCCCACCGGGATCAGCGCCGCGCGTCCCGGGATGCGGATGCCGCCCGTGAAAGCCACCCGGGTGCGGCCCTCGCCGCAGGGGATCGCCGCCACTCCCATCAGGATGAAGCGGCTCTGGAGCCAGACCCAGCCCGGGCGCAGTACGCCGTCGAAGCGGGCCCGCATGCCGAAGCGGCTCCGCGCAACCGCCTCCACGCGGTCGCCGTCGATGCGGATCACCCGCAGGCGGCGCATGTCCGGGACCAGACGGGCGAGTTCGCCGTCCAGGTCGGTGAGGAGCGGCCAGACCTCGGCGTAGTCCGCGTCGATCTCGCGCTCGGTGATCGTGGCGCCGGGGACGCCGGCGGCCAGTGCGTACAGCCGCCGCACCGGGTCGAGGCCCGCGGCGGGCGGCCAGTTGACGGTTGTCACGATGACCACGCCTTCCTGAAGGAGTCCCGGGCCCGGTGCAGCCGTGACTTGACGGTGCCGACGCGGAGGCCGAGCAGTTCGGCCGCGGACTGTTCGTCGAGGCCCTCGATGTCCCGCAGGACGAGGACCGCCCGGTGTTCTGGCGAGAGCCGGGTCAGTACGTCCCCGATGTCCGCGGCGAGTTGAGGATCGCCCCGCTGGGGGAGGGTGGTGAGATCGGCCGGTACTGAACGGGCGGACCTGCGGGCGACCCGGACCGCCTCCCGGCAGGCGATCGCCCGCACCCATCCGTAGAGCGCCGCCGGTTCCTTCAGGGAACGCAGCCCCCGGAAGACGGCGACCAGTGTCTCCTGGACGGCGTCCGGGCCGTCGGCGAGCGCGATCGGGGTGCAGATGCGGCCCGCGTACGCGGTGAGGACGTCGAGGAGGTCGTTCATCGCGATGGTGTCGCCGCGTTGCGCGGCCCGCACCATTCGCTGGACGTCGTCACTCACTCCGCTCCCTCGCCACCCGCAGTGCCGCGGTCGCCAGAGCCAGGCACAGCGGAGTGTAGAGCGCCAGGTTCAGCCAGTAGAAGGTGGATCCGGCGCCGTCGTCGAGTCCCGCCCGTACCCCGAAGGCCCAGGCCAGACCGACCACCCCACGCAGTGCCGTACCGCAGGCAACGGCAACGGTGGCCGCCTGGAGCAGTCGTCCCCGGCGCCGGGCGCGCGCGGTCACCAGGCCCGCCGCAGTGAACAGCAGCGCGGCGAGCGGCAGGAGCACGGGCGGGGTGAACGGCACATCGGCGCCGAGCACCGCGTACGACAGGGCCTTCGGGTCGTCGGTCGGCCAGTGGCTGCCGGTCGCCCAGAACACGTGCAGCAGCCCGTCGGCGGTCAGTACGCCCGCCACAGCCTGGGCGGCGGCACGCCGGTTCGTTTCCATGAGGACCTCCTCGGTGAGCGGATACGTCACCCCACAGAGGAGCCGAACCGGCGATTCGTTCCGACGAGTTCGCGAAGCGGGTCAGGTGCCGAGGAACACCGGGTTGGTGAACGCCGCCAACGGCCCCGGCAGCACCGGGATCACCGCCGCGTGCCGGACCTCCGCCCGCACATACGCCGCGTACGCCGCCGTCGTGTGCCACTCCACCGTGCCCGTCGCCGGGAGCGCCGCAGTGTGCAGCACACCCTGGTCGGTGACGAAGCGGACCGAGCAGTTCGGGGCGCCGCTGACCTCCAGGCGCAGGGTCACCGGGTCGTCGGCGTCGACGTGCAGCCGTTCGCCGATGCCCGCATGGCGTCCGCGGCCGCCCGCCGCCGAGAAGGAGAGCGACACCGCCTTCGACTCGGCGACATAGCTGCGCCCGGCCCGGATGCCGTCGAGGATCGCCTCGCGCGTCAGGTCGTCCGCGAGGACCACGGTCTGCGGAGTGCCGACGGGGTCCGGGTCGCGGTGCGCGTCGCTGTTGCCCATCGCCGGGGTCCAGCGCCGTCCGGAGCGTACGGACGCGACCAGTGTGTTGTCCCAGGACTGCAGCGAGACCTCGTCGTCGGGCGTGTACGCGCCGTTCCACACCTCCACCGCGTCCGCCTCGCCGAAGCCGAACTTCCAGTTGCAGCCGATGCAGGTGGCGTGCGGATGGGCCGGCACGACCAGGCCGCCGGAGCGCCTGATCTCGCGCGCGTAGTGGCCGAAGCGGTTGTCGCGGGCCCGGTAGCGCCAGTCGATGAAGGTGCCGGGGTCGGTGCCGAGCGCGACCACGTGGCCGTTGCGCGTGGTGACCTCCTCGCCCATGAGGATCAGCAGGTCGTCGCCCGCCTGGTCGGCCCAGTGGGCGTGCGCCGAGTGTGTGTTGTGCTCGGAGGTGTTGATGAAGTCGAGCCCGGCGGAACGGGCGAGCGCCGCGATCTCTGCGGGCGTGCGCTTGCCGTCCGAGTACCAGGAGTGCAGATGGCAGTCGCCCCGGTACCAGGCGCGACCGCGGCCCTTGGCCCGCTCCGGCGGATAGACCGGCTTGGGCGTCCTGCCGGGCGCGCCGTACCGGAGCGTGATGGTGACTTCGTACGCGAGACCCTGCGGCGAGACGGTGTACGGGCCCAGCGCGATGTTCCACGTGCCTGCGCGTACCGGGCCCGGGATGTAGCCCGGCGTCGCCTCGTCCGCGCGGATGAAGAACTCCGTGCGCGCGCCGCCCGACCAGCCGCGGAAGCCGTCCCCGCCCAGCTCCGTGCCGCGCTCGTCGAAGATGCCGATGTCGAGGGCGTTGCCCTGCGTGCCGGGCGGAACGACGGGCCGCTCGTAGGTGTACGCCACGTGGATCTCGCGTACGCCCTTCGGGATCTCGACCGGGAGATACACGAAGTCGGGGGAGCCGGGCGGCAGCGTGCCGCGCACGACCTGGCTGGGTTCGCTGTTGGTCTGTCCACCGTTGTTCGGCGCAGCGTTCGCGAAGCTCACAGTGCCCAACGTAAGGGCCGCAGCGGCTCCCGTCACGAGCAGTCCGCGTCTGTCCATCGCGTGTTCGTCGTTGCACATGCCGTCGGCTCCCCAGGGGTGGTGAGAGGGACAGGAGTGATGTACTCGAACCCTGGTATTGAGCCGTGAACTGCTGGGCAAGGGAAGGGGCGTGCCGGGTTGCTCCTGGCTTTCAAGTGGGATTTCCGGCCACCGTTACGGCTCAGGCGTCACTGCGGTTGCGCCGCATCAGCAGCAGCACAATGATCACGAGCACCGCGAGGCCGAGGATCAGACCGATGATCAGCCCGGCGGAGAGGCCGCTCTTCTTCTTTTTCTTCTTCTTGCTCTTCTTGCCGACCTTGCTCAGGGTGCTCACGGTCGTCGACGCCTGGGCGACGGACGACCCGGCCCCGGGCGCGGCGGCGGTCTTCTGCACGGTCTTCTGCACGGCGACGGCCGCCGTGGGTGCGTAGGCCGCCGATGCGACGGGCGCGCCGGCGAACAGTGCCCCGGACAGCACAAGTGCGGTGGTGACGACGCGGATACGCATCATGATGTGGATTCTCCCCGTGGTTGTCGTCGTTGCTGTGGTTGCCGAGCTCTCGGCATGTGGCACCGTACGGCATACGTTTGGGCCGCCACCACAGACGATGACGGAGGTTCCGTATGCGGATCTCGACCACGATCTTCCTCACGGACGAGACGATCACGCCCGTGCGGCTCGCGCGCGAGCTGGAGGAGCGCGGATTCGGCGGGCTCTATCTGCCGGAACACACCCATATCCCGGTGGAGCGCGCGACCCCGTACCCGGCGGGTGGCGAGCTGCCGCCGGAGTACGGCCGCACCCTCGACCCGTTCGTCGCACTCGGCCAGGCCGCGGCGGTCACGTCGCGGCTCGGCCTCGGCACGGGCATCACACTCGTCGCCCAGCACGACCCGATCGACCTGGCCAAGCAGATCGCGACCCTCGACCATCTGTCGGGCGGCCGGTTCACGCTCGGCCTCGGCTACGGCTGGAACAAGGAGGAGGCCGCGGACCACGGCGTGGAGTGGACGAAGCGGCGCGAGCTGGTCCGGGACCGGATGGCGCTGATGCGGGCGCTGTGGGCGCCGGAACCGACCCCGTACAAGGGCGAGTTCGGCTCCGTGAGGGCCTCCTACGCCTACCCCAAGCCGGTGAGCGGCCCGCGCACGCTCATCGGGGGAGCGGCCGGCCCGAAGCTCTTCTCGCACATCGCGGAGTACGCGGACGGCTGGCTCCCGATCGGCGGCCGGGGCCTGACGGAGTCTGTCCCGGCGCTTCGGGAGGCCTGGTCGGCCGCGGGTCGCGCCCCGGAGACCTTGCAGGTGGTGCCGTACGCGGTCCTGCCGACGCCCGGGAAGATGGCGCACTACGTGGAGCTGGGCGTGGAGGAGGTCGTGCTGCAGCTGCCGCCGGCGGGTGAGCCGGAGGTGCTGAGGGTGCTCGACGAGTACGCGCAGTACCTGTAGCGGCGGGCCTGGAGGGACCTCGGCCGGCGGCGGGAGTTGCGTGATCACGGTCGAAAAAGTTCATGAAGAGACGGAAAAGCGGTCGAGCCGAAAGCGCCGCCCTCGACCGGGCCGCTTCCCCCTTGAGACGGTTCTGCCTTCGCCCAGGCCGCGCACTGTGCCGAGCTGGGGATCGGGACTGTCGGGCTTGTGCGACCGGCTCAGGCCGGGGGCACGGCGCAGCGCCTTGCGCCCCGGCCCGGCGCCGCCCACGGACGGTCCTTCCGGCCGTTTCACCTGAAGGGCCAGACGGGAGTCACGGAGCCGCTCCGCCCACATGATGCTGACCTGGCAACCGGCACTTCACGTGACACATGGTCAGTGAACCGCCCCATAGCCCCACAGGAGACAAAACGCGCCTCACTTCAAGCGTGTTGGTCTGAACGCGGCCACGGGATTGGCAGCCCTCCGGCGTCCTGACCCGCGGCCGCTCTCCCGGGAGGTGGCGGCGGAGGCGGACCGGAACGGGCCCGCTGTGGGCGTCGGGTCAGCCGATGGGCCGCCGCACTTCGGCGCGCACCTTCAGAGCCTGCTGCG
This sequence comes from Streptomyces sp. NPDC048479, assembly GCF_040651435.1. Taxonomy (NCBI): domain Bacteria; kingdom Bacillati; phylum Actinomycetota; class Actinomycetes; order Kitasatosporales; family Streptomycetaceae; genus Streptomyces; species Streptomyces sp. NPDC048479. Next base: position 54,742 of record NZ_JBEZKA010000008.1, on the reverse strand, counting down.
CGGTCGCGTTGAGGTCGACTGTGTCGGGGTCCTGCTTTGCGGAGGCCGGGGTGAGGAAAGCGACATAGGCCGCCGTGTTGTCGTCGCCCCAGGCGCACACCGGGACGGTGGAAGTCCCGTCCTTGTCCGTGGAAAGCATGACCGTGCAGGTCATGTCGACGTCCGAGCCGGGCGGCGTGATGGTCTTTGGCGGGTTGGGTTCGTCCATCCCATCGGCTTTTCTCATGCCGTCGAGCAGACTGTCGCGTGCCTGATCCGGATCGTTGAACTGCCCGTACATGCCGGTGAGTACGAGGCCGCGAGCGGCGTCGGTGGCGGTACCGGTGTACGAGCCGATGACCGCCTTGACATTGCGGGCGTCCGGACCGGCCCCGTAACCCTTCTTCTGAGCCTCGGCGTCGGCGTCCGCCGAACCGTCCTTGACCAGCCTGTACTCGTTGGCCAGGAGAGTCTTTGGGATCGTGAGCCGGTACTTGGCCTCGGGAAACGTCTTGGCGGGGCGCCCGGAGTCGCCGCCCAGGTTGCCTATGTAGGAAAGGGCGAGAACCAGGGCCACCGCCCCAAGGGTGATACCGACGATCAGCCAGGTGTGATTCTTGCGCCGCGGCGGCCCCGCCGGCGGTTGTCCCCACCCGCCCTGCCCGGGCTGGCCCGGCTGCCCCGGGTATCCCTGTGGTCCCGGGTAGCCCTGCTGCGGGTAGGGCGGGTGCGGGTAGGGCTGCTGAGCGTAGGGGTTGGGCTGCGGAGGTCCGTACGGACCGGGGGACTGGTGGGGAGGTGGCATGGCCATGGCTACACGATATGTGACCTTCGGGAGCGGTCGCCCGAAGGCCTGGAGGCGGCCGTGCCGCAGCTCCCGCCGGCGGGTGAGCCGGAGGTGCTGAGGGTGCTGGACGAGTACGCGCAGTACCTGTAGCCCCCGGGAGCACCGGGCGCACCGGGTGCCTGCACGGTGGGCGCGCCGGTGCGGAGCCCGTCGGCGGGGAGCAGGGCGGCGGCGGGCACGGCGGCGACGGTCAGCAGGGCGATGGCGATCAGTCGTAATGTGGTCACGTGGCCCGAGCTTGCCGACAGGTTGTCGCCGAATCAGTCAGACACGCACGGGCCTCAGCCGGTCGGGTGTCGTCGCGCGTACGAGACGAAGGCGGACCAGGAGTCGGAGGCGACGGCGAGCTGGGGGCCCTGGAGGTTCTTGGAGTCCCGGACGTGGACTGTGTCTGGGTGAGTGGCGACCTCAATGCACTCTCCGCCGCCACCGCCGCTGTAGCTGGACTTGCGCCAGTCGTAGGCGACTTCGAGGCATTCGCCGCCTTCGCCGCCGCTGTAACTCGACTTGAACCAGTAGAGATTCTCGGTGCTCATCGTTCTCCCAGCATCTTCTCAATCAGAGTCACGGATTCTCGGGGCCGGAGAGCCTGAGTCCGCAGGATGCCATAGCGATCGGTGATGAGCCTGACCTCTTCCGTATCGGTGATCAACCGGGGGTATCCCTGAACCTCTACGTACGCCACCTGCCGTCGCTCCTTGCTGGTCAGCAGGGTAAACGGACCGTCCATTGTGGGGTGTTCGTCGCGGTCGGTCGGCATCACTTGGAGCTCCACGGTGCGTAGCCGGCCGAGGCGCAGCAGCAGTCGAAGCTGCCCCTCATGCACTGACCGTCCACCGATCGGCCGCTGCAAGATGGCTTCCTCCAGGATGAAGCTGAAGGTCGGCGAAGGCCAGCGCTCGAAGATCTGCTGACGGGACAGCCGGTCGGTCACGCGTTTTTCGACCGTCTCCTCGTTCAGCAACGGACGCCGCTGAGAGAAGACGGCCCGGGCGTACTCCTCGGTCTGAAGCAGGCCGGGCACAGCCTGGTTGCTGTAGTAGTGCAGTTCTACGGCCTCCGCCTCCAGCTTGGCGTAGTCCCGGTACCACTCGGGGTGCCTAGTCCGCGCCTTCTTCTGCGCCTCCCGCACGTCATCGATCGCCGCCTTGAGTACACCCCCGGCGGCCAGCAACTCATCGGCCCGCACCAGGAAGTCGGGTTGCGGCGTCCGTACGCCCCGCTCCATCGCGGAGATCAGGTCCTCCCCGCAGTGCGCTGCGACCCCCAGCTCCCGCTGGCTCATCGAAGCGTTCTCCCTCAGCACTTTGATCTGCTTGCCGAGAGCGCTGAAGAGGTGCGCCGTCCCGTCCACTTCGGCCGGCCGCTCGGGCCGCTCTTCCGTCATGCCGTACCGCCTTCTCGGTCACGGCCGACGTCCCGTACAGCCCGCCGGACGCCCGCGCCGACCGCGAACCGGCCCCGAGGTCGCCGACCCCCGACTCGGAGACGGGCCGCGGCCTGCTGCTGGTGGATGCTCTCGCCACTGCCTGGGGCACGGCCGACCGCGTCATCGGCAAAACGGTCTGGGCGGAGCTCGCGCTGCGGTGAGCGGTTTGACGGTGTCTCATTGAGGCTCAGCGTGACGGCCTGCCGGACGAACCGGCAGGCCGTCACAGAATCCTGCGGAGAGAGGTGTTGTCTACGGCGCGAGCCACTCCGCCTGGAGCTGCGGAGCGAGATAGGTCGCTCCGGCAAACAGGCTGTTCGAAGTGGCGCTGTTTCCGGTGGTCTGGAAGACGTTGAGGGAGATCACGTCACCGGCATCCAGCTGAACAATCGTAGACACCTCCTGCGAAGTTCCAAGACCGGCCGGGAGGTCTGCGGTGTCCTGCCCGTCAAAGGCGACGACGCCGCCGTCGACGTAGATGCGAAGTTCACGATCCCCTCCCGAACTCGGACTGAAGGACCAGAGGAGCCTTGCCTTGAGGAGGTAGCGCCCGGGAGTGTTGACCACCAGAGTCGAGGACGTCGAATCAAACATCGCGTCCGTGTCGTAGGCGGCGCCATCGAAGTCGATCTGGGTCAGGGTGTTGGTCGGGATGGCCTGGCTGTTTGAGGAGAAGACACTCGCGCCGACATTGACTGTGGGCCCGGCAGGTCCGGTACCTCCGGTTGCGCCCGTCGCCCCGGTCGGTCCCGTCACCCCCTGCGGACCCGTCGTGCCCGGCGTACCTGTCGGACCGGTCGCACCGGTGGCGCCCGGCGTACCGGGGTCACCCTGCGGACCCGTCGTACCGGTCGGTCCCGTCACTCCCTGCGTACCTGTCGGACCGGTCGCACCGGTGGCGCCCGGCGTACCGGGGTCACCCTGCGGACCCGTCGCCCCGGTCGGTCCCGTCACCCCCTGCGTACCTGTCGCACCGGTGGCGCCCGGCGTACCGGGCTCACCCTGCGGACCTGTCGGACCGGTCGCGCCCGTCGTACCCGGGTCACCCTGCGGTCCCGTCGCGCCCGGCGTACCGGGGTCACCCTGCGGACCCGTCGCGCCCAGCGTAGCTGTCGGACCGGTCGCACCGGTGGCGCCCGTCGTACCCGGGTCACCCTGCGCGCCCGTCGGTCCCGTCGCACCGGTGACGCCTGGTCCGCCGGGCGTGCCCGGGTCGCCCTGCGCGCCGGTCGGGCCGGTTGTACCCGTTCCGGTCGGACCGGTGGCGCCTGGTCCGCCAGGCGTGCCCGCGTCGCCCTGCCCGCCGGTCGGGCCGGTCGTACCCGTCCCTGTGGGGCCAGTTGCACCGGTGGCGCCAGTTGCACCGGTCGCGCCCTTCGGGCCGGTCGGGCCCGTCGCTCCCCTCTTGCAGTCGTCCTTGCCGCCGCGTTGCGATCCGCCCTTGCACTTGTCGAGTACGCCGCCCGGGCCGCTCGACGCGCTCACGCGCTCGCCCATGCTCTGAGCCGCGACCGCGACCGGGCTGACCAACCCCGCTGCCAGGACCAGCGCGAGCGAGACGATTGTGCCGCCAGCCCTCCACTTGTCTCTACGCGGCAGCGGCCCCAGCCAGGACCCTGTCCTGTTGTCAGGACTCATGAACTTGCTCCTTGTTCCGATCGTTTTGGGGCGTCAAAGTCGAACCCAAGGGCGAGCTTGACCCGTGCACAGCTGATCGGTCGTCATGGTCGATCGAAACACTCCGATTGTCAGTAAATCGGACTAATCGTCTTGCCTGGATAGGGTGATTCTCGTCCCCAGATGTACGCGGAGGCACGCGGCCAATCGGGCAGGGCTCCGAGCCGCACCAGCGAAGGCGGAAGCCCGCACCGGCCGTCGAAGTGCGCGAGGCCGGGTGGGCAGGGTGGCTGCCATGTATGTTCGCGGCAAAGATGCCGGCTGAGATGGGCAAGCCATTGCGATCGGCGGCCCGCCGACCCAGAACCCCGGCGTGGCTGCCCGTGTGGTTCGATCGCCCCGTCGGTCACCCGCCCGTTGGTGGTTCATCGACCGCACGATGCGTTGCGTAAGTGGCTAGGTTGACCTGTGTGAACACGGGGCGGAGCTATCGCTATGTCGGGCCGGCTGAGCTGCGGGCCATGGTCTTGCCTGGCAGCGAGGGCAAGATGATCCGCTCGGTGACCGACTTCGACGGCTGGGCTTCCGAGCGTGCGGCGGCGGAGCTGGACGAACCATTCACCTTCGTCATCGGCATGGACGCCGGTCTGCGGCTGGCATCGCGGCGCAGTGAACACGTGGCGTGTGCAGGCGGCGGCCGGGTCTTGAGTGCGGGTGAGATGGGCTTCAGCCGCGAATCGGGTCGGTGGGCGGTCATTGAGGTCAGCAACCAATCGACTGGCTACTGCCCGGACATCAGCTCGTGGCCTGCCGTCGCCGAGACGCTGGACCGAGCCGGGTTCGATCGCCCTGATGGCTTCACGCATGAGCTGGTGTTCCGACGCTGTGAACGCTGTCAGCAGCACAACATTGTGCGCGAGGGCGAGTTCGTCTGTGTCTTCTGCGGCAGCGATCTGCCCGCGACATGGAATGTGGATCCCGCCACTGGGGACAAGGGGTCATAACCACCAGTCGGTTGAGCACCTGCCGCTGGCGGCGGCGTGGGGCACAGCCGACCGGCTCATCGGCAAAACGATCTGGGTTGAACTGGCCCTGACATAAGCCGACTCACTACGCCCGAGCGGCAGCCCACATGCTGACGCTCCACACATCTCCATGCCCCAGGGACCGTCCGCGCGCTTCGTGATCGTCGCTCACGATGACGGACACGTTCACGTTCGCTGCGGCCGCACGGTACTCGAGGAACCCACCTTGGTCGGTGACGCTCAGGGACGGAGCCCCTGGTGCTTGGGAGAGCGCCTCCCGCAGCTCATCCCAGACGAGGTACCGCGGGAAGTCGACCTGCATGCTCCTACGCCACTTTTTCGCCATGGAATTGCCTGATGCCAGCCTGTGCAACTCGATGGAGCAGTTGGCCATCACCCACTCCGACCCAGGGTTGAAGGCGAACTCGAAGATGCCGTAGTCCCGGCGCAGCGAGAGACCATTCTCGTCGACCACGTCGACGAAGTCGGAGTGAATCGCCTGACCAACCTTGCTGAGGGTGGAGCCGATCTCCAGTCCATGCAGCCGCCCCGAGGTAATGACCGAGACGAGGAAGGGAATGGCGTGCACGGTCAGTTCTCCAGCGATTCGGTGATGGGTTCCGCGGTTGGCGCGGAGGCAATGATGGCCCCTCTGACAAGGATCGACGTCGATCCGCCGGAGAGGTGAACCCTTGCGACATGGGGTGGGCCGAAGAAGTCCACGCACCGGCCGTACCGTTCGATTCTGTCCAGGGTCAGCCGCAGGTCCTGAACGGAGGCCTCCGAGGTGCCCTCGTGTGTGAAGACCTGCCCAACCCGGGCAACACCCCCAACGCACCTTGCGATGCAAGTCCCTCCGGGCTCGGTCGACTCTTCCACCGCATAGATCTGCAACTGGCTTGGCTCGTCCATGTCCTCCGACCTTGTAGCTGCTGGAAGAACCGCACCATGCCGCGGCGTCGGGCTGCTGTTTAGTCTCCGCCTTAGCTGTCGACGGTCAGCGCCCTGGGTCCTCACTTTGAATGGCGACCGAACGTACGCCCTATTTCGTGGTTCCGCCGCGCCACTGTCGGGTCCCGGAACGATCCGCGCGGCTACTCACCCCTACTCAGGGAGCCTCGAACCGCAGGCTCCGAGCTCCGAGCCCTCTTTGTGAGGAATGGTTGGTGGATTGAACCCACCCACCCTCCCCAACTGCCGTGATGCCCTCAAGAGTTGACTTTCGGTGTTCAACTTGCCACGCGCTGTCATATGCCTCTAGCGTTCGCAGCAATAAACAACCCCGACCGGTGTTAGCAGCACCAGCCGGGGTCTGACCTCCAAGATCGACAGGACCGATCTCGTGGCGTATCTCAACTCTAGCTGTGCCCTGCCCACGCCCGCACACCCCATGGCCAGTCCGGGCTACGGCAAGCGTCCTGCGCCGGATCAATCCCCGCGCCGCAGAGGCGACTTCGCACATCTGCTCAAGCGGGAAGCGTCCGTCGCCGCGTTCATCGACCGCCTCCCCGAGGGCGCGGCGATGGACCACAAGACCCTTGCCAAACACATCGCCGACTATGGCCAGGCGGCGATCCGCAGCGCACTCAAGGCACTCACGAACGCGGGCCATCTGCGCCGGATCAAGGAGCAGGTGGTCCGCGACGACGGGGTGCGCTGGGTGACGCGTACGTACTGGTCGCGTACCGCCCGCAGTGCCGCCTGGTGGCAGGAGTACTGCCGGAGCGTACGGGGCGTGATGCTCGACGCCCCGGATGACGCCCCGGACGATGCGCCGACCGCCACGGATCCGGCCGCCACCCAGCCGGCCGCCGTCGAGCCCGCACCGCAGCGCACCACCGCCTACCGAACCCTCGCCGCCCTCGGCCGTACCGACCCCCGGATGACCCTCTCCGCCGCCGACTGCGAGCGGCTGGAACCCCTTGCCGCGACGTGGCTGGAGTACGGCGCGAGCGTGAAGCACCTGATTCATGCGCTCACTGACGGACTACCCGTCGCGATCCACAACCCGGCAGGGATCGCGAAACGACGACTGGAGGACAAGATGCCGCCCAAGCCCGTCCGCGAGCCCGAGACCGTGCTGCGTAGCGTCATGGTCTGCATGTTCTGCGACACGACCGAGGAGGACGAGCCGCTCATCAACGGCATGTGCGAGGCCTGCCGGAACGAGGACGAGGACGACATCCCGGCCACCTTCCGCCCCGGCCCGCGCCCGGCGGACGTGGCCGCGCACGCCGACGCCGCGCGCATCGCTGCCGGGCTGGCCCCGAGGACTCGTGCATGAGCGTGCAGGACGCGCCGGTCAGGGCACCATGGAGGGGAGGAGGCGACGCCATGACCCCCAGGACCACCCCCCGGCCCCAGATGTCGGTCGAGGAGTTCGAGGAACTCGCCCGCCGTTCGCCAGAGATGGTGCGGCTGGAGTTCATCCAGGGAAAGGTCCAGGTCAAGCCCGTGCCGGACGGCGTCCACGGAGCCATCGTGATGTGGCTCCTCGAACAGTGCATGCAGCACCTGCCCGATCATCGCCTCTACCCCGAGCAAGGCCTGAAGGTCGAGAAGTATCGCAGGGGGCGGGCCCGTCCGGACGGCGCTCTCGCGCCCATCGACCACTTCGTTCCGCAGGGCGAATGGGCGGCGCCCGACGGCGTCCTGATGACGGTCGAGGTCACCTCGCGCGACCCGGACACCGACATGCGCGACCGCGTCGAGAAGCCCGACGGCTATGCGGCAGCCGGTATCCCGGTCTACCTCCTCATCGACCGTGAGACCCAGGCGGTCACCGTCCACGCCGAGCCCGAGGGGGGCTCGTACCGAAGCATCACCACGCGCCCCTTCGGCGCCGTTGTCGAGCTCCCAGACCCGGTCGGGATCACCCTGGAGACGCAGAAGCTCAAGGACTACGCCGACTGAATTCCGTCCGACGCTCCGCCACGCAGGAGGGGCGAATACCTCTCCCGTCATCTCTCCGGCCATCAACTCGACGGCTGGGACGTGCCGTACGGCAGCGACCTCTCCGACTCCGCGGTCCAGATCACCGCGGAACTCGCGGCGCACGCGGTCGCCCACGCCCGCGTCCCGGGGCCGTGACTTCGAGCTCCGCCTAGCGCTCACCTCGACGAGGCTCCGCATCGCGGTCTCTGACGCCACGCAGACCCCGAACCCTGCCCGCTTAGCCAGTGGTGGACCCCTCGGCCAGTGCTCGGAAGTCATTCAAGGCGGCAAGATAGTCCGTTCTGGCGGGATCATGCTCGGGAAGCTGAGCTAGGCCCGAGGCCGCCAGTTCGTCCGCAGCCAGGAAGACCGCGCGTGCAAGTTCGTCTTGACTGGCCTTGGCAATCAGTTTGTTCCTCGAGGAGATGGAGATCTCCTTATTGCTCCGTCGGAAGGCAATGCCGAAGGACGTGTCGACGCCCGTGAAGTTCAGCATCCTGTCTCGACCGTTCAGCAGTGCGGCGAGGCTGTCCAGCAGCAATGTCACGGAGGGGTAGATCATCATGCCCTGGTCCGGGATGTGCCCGCTTGATCCAGCCTGTCCAAGGCCACCCTCGCAGACGATGTCCCCAAGATCGAATCCGCTGGGTTCGCCCTGTCCGGGGCGTACGGAAAACATAATATTGATCACGGGGTATAGCTCTTTCCCACCGGGAAGCATTGATTTTCCGTGATGCCTTGAGGAAGGCGTAGTCAATGCTGCCGTCGACGGGCTCCGCCCTTCGGCTTTCGACATCTATGACGAAACGGCGTGGGGTTTCACTTGCGTCGAAGCCGAAGAGGTACGCAACAGAGCTACTGGACTCGGCAACCTTGCGAAAATAGACGAGTGAGGCCATCACCTGTTCTACTCCTGATCCCCAGATTGGGGCGCATGCTCCAGGCTGCGAAGGATGGCATCGAGGTCAGAAAGTGCCCTAATGCAGAAGTCTTGATCCTCTGCAGTAATCGAGTGTATGACCTCCCGGAATTCTGGAGAATCGGCTTTTCCGCTTTCTTGGAGAATGCGGGATGGGATGAGAAGCCAATTTTTCCGCTTCGTGTCAAGCGTCCAGTCAACTTGGGTCGACGTGTCTCTAATTGCCTGCTTAATCAACTCGGCTGTGCCGTCCGGGGGGGAATTGTAACGCAACCCGAGATATGGCACCTGCTGGTATCCGTAGAGAGGGTGTGGACCCGCACTCGACTTAAACCAGGCGAGATCACCGAATTTGCTGAGAATCTGCATTGAATGCGCACTTCTCGATGGCATCTGAATTTCATCTCCAATCGTCTCACCAGAGGGGGCCATCGTATCCACCGTTTTGGATGATCAGCTTCTTTCCGGGGTTCATGAGTCTGATGGCCCGCTCGTAGTCACCATAGGGGATTGGATCGGACCTCATTGCCGGATCGTACACATAGCGGCCATCGGTGTAGACGTCATGGTAGCGATAGTCGGCTACGTCTCGTCCGCCGCTCTCGGGGATGCGGATCACTGGATCGTTATGGGCAGTAAAGTTGATGATTTTCCCTTGGCCGTCACCCCTCCGAAGAATGTACTCCGCAATCTCCGAACAGTCGATGTTTCCACCTGTAGGGGCGGACCTCATTGTGTCAGTTGCCGCGGAACTAGGGGGATAGTTTGGGTTGGGGTCGCGAAAGTCGAATGGGCCACGACCATCCCCGTCGCAGTCCGGTGCCAGGCCGAGTGAATCGGACCGAGTGTGCGGGTTGTGGACATAGGTTGTGGGGTTTGGGGCGGGCGCAAGGCCGAGAGGGTCGACTGAAAGATAGCGCGCAGACTCGGGATCGTAGTAACGGCGATGGTTGTAGTGGAGGCCGGTCTCGGGGTCGAAATATTGGCCTGGGAAGCGGAGCGGTGTATAGCTTTTGCTGGAGCTTGCCCAGGTGGTATTACCCCAGAGCGTGGTGCGGCTATGCCATGCGATCTCGCCTTGTTCGTCAATGAGCTCCGTTGGGCTGCCGACGAGGTCGGTGACGATGCTGAAGAACCGCTGATCTATTTCCACTTGTGGAGCATCGACGAGCGTGATGCGTTCGGTTTGGGCAATGGGGCGCAAGCCTTCGTGAACCCACGTGAGGGTTACCGGGTTCGGCAGTACTACCGAGGTAGTGGTCTGTTCGCACAGGTTGGTGCCGTCCCAGACAAAGTCAACCTGCTCCACGATTGCTTGGCCGTTGGCGGCGAAGCGCTGCTTTGCGGTGCGTCGGCCGAGAGGGTCGTACTGATAGCGCCAGTGCGTGCCGTCCGGGATGATCACAGAGGCCAGGCGGTCCTCCGCGTCCCACTCGTAGCGCCATGTGTCGGGCTTGCGCGAAAGACGTGTCTTCTGACGCAGGACGATCCGGCCCTGTGCGTCGTGCTCGTAGCGGACGTTGCCAGCTCGGGTAATCGTGGTGCCGATGTAGCTGCGCGGGCCTGTGGCTTCCTGTCCGGGGTGAGACGTGGGCCATGTTGCTTCGGTCTGGTTGCCGGCCTCGTCGTATGCGTATTGCTCGGTCCAACCTGTCGCGTGGATGGCGGTGACCCGGCCTGCTGCGTCCAGGTCGAAGTGGCGACTGCCGGCGAGTTGGTCGTCGATGCCGATGAGGTTGCCGTCGGCCCGGTACGTGTAGGCGCGGCGCTGGATGCTGCGGTCTGCGCCGGTGACGTGTTGGCCGGTCAGGCGTCCCAGTGCATCGAAGCTGGACTCCAGGGTGACCGTCTCGCCAATGTGGCGGGCGAGTTCGTGGCCTGCTGCGTCGCGGTCGAAGCTCAGCGTTCGACCAGAGGTGGTCAGGGTGGCACGTCGGCCTGCCGCGTCGTACGTCCAAGAGCTCAGCACGCCCGACGGTGTCGTCCTGCCTGTCCGGCGCCCCAACACATCGTGGTCGTAAGTGAGAGTGCGGCCGTTCACGGTCTCAGACTTGAGTCGTCCGAAGCGGTCCCGGAGGTAGGTGATCGTCGCGTCCGGGCCGATTGCCTCAGCGAGTTGATCGGAGAGGTCGTACGCGAAGGTGGTGAGAGCCCCTTCGGCGTTCTTGGACACGATGCGGTCGAGCTCATCTCGCCCGTAGCGGATGACTTGGCCCAGTGTGTCGGTGCGTGTAGCGAGGCGGCCTGCCTCGTCGTGGGTGTAGGCGAGGGTGCGGTCGTCGAAGTCTGCCTCGGATATGAGACGGCCTGCGATGTCGTACGCGTACTTCCAGGTCAGGCCCTGAGGATTGAGTACCTGAGTCAGACGCAGCTCGGTGTCGTGCTGGAACTCGTAGCGCACGCCGTCGGGACCGGTCCGGGCGGTCATGAGGTCGAAGTGGGTGTACTCGAAGCGGGACACAGCGCCCAGGGCATCGGTGTGGGCGACGCAGTTCCCCTCGCCGTCGTACGCCCACGACTGCTCGGTGCCGTCCGCCTGGATGCGGCGGGCTGGCTTACCCTCCGGGGTCCATTCCAGGCGGGTTGTGTTGCCGAGCGGGTCGGTCAGGGCGACAGGCCGTCCGAACCCGTCCTGGTCGATGCGGGTGACCGCGCCCAGGGGGTCAGTGATCTCAACCGGGAGGCCGGCGGCGTTGCTGCGGATGTGGGTGGTGTTGCCCAGGGCATCGGTGACCGAAGTCGCGTGCCCGTGCTCGTCGTAGGTATAGCGCGTGGTCGCTCCGGACGGGTCGATGACCGTAACGCGGTTGCCCCGCTCGTCGTACTCCTGACGTACTGACGTCCGGTCCGGATTGGTGACGCGTACCGGGAGTCCGAGATCGTTGTAATCGGCGTGCAACTCTCGCCCGTCAGGGCGGACGATTGTCCGCGGTTGACCCGACTCGTCGTACTCAAAGCGTGTGGTGTGGCCGAGAGGATCGGTCAGGGATAGCAGCCGGTTGTATCGGTCGCGCTCGTAGCGGGTGACCGCGCCCAGCGGGTCGACCTCCGCGACGACTTGATGGGCGTCGTTGATCAGGTAGCGGTGGACGGCGGCGCTGGTGGTGGTTGTGGTGGTGACGCGCAGACCGGTTTCGGGGTCGGTGCCGCCGTAGTCCAGCCGCAGAGCAATGTGGCCCTCGGTGCCGCCCTCGGCTATGCACCGGTCGCGGTCGTCGTACGCGTACTCGTAGCGGCTGCCGTTGGTGTCGGTCCAGGACGTGACCCGGCTGCGCTCGTCGTACCCGAACCGGAGGGGCGAGCCGGAGGAGTTGATGACTTCAGTCAGGTTCCCGTCGGTGTAGCCGTAGCGCAGGATCTCCTGATCGGTGCCGTCTGGTGCCGCGCCGGCCAGGTGCAGGGCGGTGATCCGGCTCTGGTCGGTCGTGAGCTTCAGGTGGTAGCCGCCGTGGTGCAGGATTCCGGTCGGCGTGCCCGTCTCGTCGTACTCGAAGGTGATCCAGTTGCCGTTGCGGTCGTCGATCTGAGCCAGCAGAGCCAGGTTGGCGCTGCGCGTGGTGAAGTGCCAGACGCGGCCGGTGTCAGGGTCGGTGACCGTGTAGTCCCCGTCGATGTCGCGGTCCAGAAGCCAGCGCGGGCCGCGGCTCGGCATGACCGGAACACCAGGCGCGGGGTGCGGATAGGAAAGCAGCAGGCCGTCTTCGCAGACGAAGACGACGCCTTCAGAGTCGATCTCCAGGCGCTGATCGGCAGTGGACGACCAGGAAGGGCCGAACCAGCGGCCCACCTGATAGTCGGAAGCAACGCGGCGGCGGAAGACCAGCGGAAGCACACCGGGCAGGATGACGTCGGTCTGAGGGAGGTACATGGTGCCGGTGGCGAGATCGACCGGGTCGGTGCCCTTGCTCTCCACCGCCTCCTGAGGACGGGAAGGCTTGGCAGGATCCTCAACGCCTTTACGAGCGGCCGATTCGGCGCCCTCTTCAAGCCCGTGCTTAACGCCGTTCCTCATCCCGGCACGGATGCCGCCGCGCACGAGCCCGGCACCCTTTGAGCCGATGAGTTCGGGGACCAACCGGCCGAGGAACTCGGAGGGGTCGCCCTTCGCCGCGTCCCACGCGTTCTTCAGGGCCCGGTCCGGGTTGGCGGCGGTGGACGCCAGCCCGGCGAGCGTCATGTTGAGGCCCTTGTAGTACTCGGCCGGGTGGGTCAGGTTGTAGGGGTCCATCGGGTCCACCGACCGGACGAAGTTGAGCAGCCCGGCCGTGCCCTTGACGACGCCGCCGCCGAAGTGGGCCAGCTCGAAGCTCTGGCCCAGGCTGTAGTCCATGAGCTCGAGGTTGAGCTTTTCGCGGCCGGTGGGTTCCTTCGGAGCGTGCGCCATCGCTGCCGTGACAGCCGTCTTCGCCGTTTCGGCCGCCTCGTTGCGGTGGCGGCGGGCTTCCTTGAGGATCTCTCGCGCCCGCTCCCGCTTGGCCTCGCCCGGGTCGGAGAGCTCACCGGGCTTGGGTAGCGGGTGGTCGCCGTTGCGGGCGGCGTTGTAGGCGTCGACCTTCTTGTTGTGCTCGTCGGTTGCCGTCTTCGAGGACTCGTCGCCTTCCTTGTACAGGGCGATCGCTTCCCTGGCCTTGTCCTGCGCGCTGGTGATCGACTTGGAGTACGTCTCCAGTGCCTTGGCGGCGTCCTCGAACGCGTCCGCCGCGTGCAGCCAGTCGGTGGGCAGGGTGGAGAACTTCTCCCGGAAGGTGTCGGCTGCCTCACCTTTCCAGTGACTGGAGTCGAGCTTCTTCATCCCGCCGCCGACCAGGTCGAACGCCTTGTGGAAGTCCCGCAGGTTCTTCACCGACTCGGCGATCTTCCCGGGGTTGCCGTGGATCAGCTCGTTCGCCTCCTCGCTCTCGCCGAGCTGCTGCTCACCGACTTCCGCGCCCAGGGACGAGGCGGTGCGATCGCCCCAGTCCTCGACCACGTCCGCCATCTTGTGCTGGCCCATGTGGTCAAGACCGTCACCGACCTTGTCCGTTGCCCAGTCGACACCTTCGCCGGCCTTCTCCTTGGCCTTGTCGATCCCGTCGCCTACGGCGTCGATACCCTCATCGACCAACTTTCCCCAGTCCGGCATCAGCCGTGCTCCCCCCACCGCGGCTCTTCAGCCTGCGCGATCGTCTCCTCCGACGGATCGAACACCTCGCGCATCTGCTCGTCCGTCTTCTCACGCAACTCCGGGTCGATCAGACCGGAGCGCTCCGCGGAGTCCAGCCCCGCGTCCATCACGTCGTACCCGGTGTTCTTCCAGGTCTTGTTGACCTCTTTCTGGGCCTCCGAGAAGGACTCGGCGCTCCAGGTCGCGCCGTCGAACGCCGACTGGGTGCTGATCTTGCCCCAGCTCATGCCCTTGACCTCGTCCTCGCTCAAGTGCGGGTTCCCGTTCACCGAGTTCACGCCGATCTTGATCGAGTCCTTGATGTACTGCTCCTGCTCGGCGTACGAGCCGGCCGACAGACCCACCCCCAGCGCAAAGCCATTCCCGCGCAGAGTCAAGGTTCGTACGCCCCACTCCCAGCGATCACAGAACGTCTGGAACTCCGCGGTCAGCCCGCTGTGCCCCAACTCCAGCCCCGACAACGCAAGATCCGAGAACCCCCGACCGGTCGACGCCTCACCGATCATCCCGAGGTCCTTCAACTCGGCATGCGCCAGATTGATGCCGTTCGCGATCTCGGCCAGCGCCGCTTCCGGCGCCGCGAGATCAGGATCGCTCCCGCTCATTCCATACCCCCGAGATCTACCGCCGCGGCGTCGGGCACGATGCCCTGCACCGGCGGGAACAACATGCCTTCTTCACTGCCCGCGTCGAGTGCCACGCCTGCCGGCCCCGGCAGCATCGGCACCATCACATCCAGCAGGCGCGCGCCCAGGATCGTCTGGTACGTCCACTCCCGCTCGGCGTCCCCCTGCGCACGTGCAAACCGTGCCAGCGCCTCTTCGTCCGAGAACGCGCAGATCCAGCGAACCCCGCCCTGGTCCGAGGTCCACAGGCTCCCGAACGGATCGATCGGCACCAGCACGGCGGTGCGGCGGAATTCCCCTAGCAACACTGCAAATTCTCTGCGGGCCCAGGTGAGTTGATCCTCGGCGGGAACCGGTGGCTGAGTCCCCACGGCAGTTGAATCTGGTACCGAATCGGCCAAATCCGTTAGCCGCAAGGGCTTTCGGGCTCCGATGTACCGTCCCCGTTGCTGGTCATGCACGGCATGTTGCCACGAACCAGTTTTCGAATGCAATGGAATCAAAACGATCAAATCGTTGGATATCGCCAACGCTTGCTGACGCGTCATCTTGTGACCTCGGTGACGCCTGTGACATCAGCCCTGCCCCCCGCCCGGACGGAGCTCCGGAGGATGGACGCCGGTCAGCGAATCGCCATACGCCTTCTTGGGGTCGTACGCGCAGGGCATCCCGCTGCCCCCGGAGAACCGCTGGTCCTCCGCACGCCAGGTGAAGGACAGCGTCTCGTTCCCGCCGTCTCCCGCCCGGCCGTCCCGCTCCGCCCGCAGGTTCCACTCGTCGCCGGTCTGGAACTCCCCGTACTCGCTGATATGCCAGCCCGTGTCCTTCAAATGGTCGTGCAACCTCCGCAACGCAGGCAGGGCCTCCTTCTCGGAGACCTTGTCCAGGGCCCAGCCGTGGTACAGCCCGTACGCCCCGTCCACGGGATCATCGGCCATGCCCTCGAGCCCGCCCGGGTGGCAGAAGTCGGTCGAGAGGTAGTTCTCCGTGCCCGCCCCGATTTCCACCACGCCCGGCGGCACAACGCGGTCGAAGCCCAGCACCTCGTACGCGTTCTGGGAGCGGACGGTGGCGCGGCGCATCATCTCCTCGGGAGCGACGCTGGGGTAGTCCTCCGGTGTGGCGCGCTCCACCTGGTACGTGATGACCAGGCCGAGCACAAGCAGCAGCGGCGCGGAAATCAGCACGATGAACGCCCACCACGCCACGTCGAGAGCCCTGCGGACCACCGCCCTCGCGGGGGAGTCGGGCATCTCAAGGTCGTCGATCATGAGACTGAAGCTACGGCCCATCGCACGGCCCGGACATGCGTGGTTGTGCCCAGCATGCCTGGGCGCAGGTACTCAGGTCAGTACCCCTCGGCCGTGCCCCTCCGCCCGAGGCCAGCTATTTCCCCTTCCCCCGCGCTCGTATGCTCCATCCATGACGGATCACCAGCCCGTACGCCCCGTACGCCCCACCGAGAACGCCATGCGCCGCGCCCTCAAGCGAGCCAGGGACGGGGTAGCGCTGGACGTCACCGAGGCCGCCGTGCTGCTGCAGGCGCGGGGAGACGATCTCGAAGACCTCACCGCGTCCGCCGCGCGGGTGCGGGACGCCGGGCTCGAGGCTGCGGGCCGCGCCGGTGTCATCACGTACTCGAAGAGCGTGTTCATCCCGCTCACCCGGCTGTGCCGCGACAAGTGCCACTACTGCACCTTCGTCACCGTCCCCGGCAAGCTGCGCCGCGCGGGCCACGGGATGTTCATGTCGCCGGACGAGGTCCTCGACATCGCCCGGCGGGGGGCCGAACTGGGTTGCAAGGAAGCGCTGATCACGCTCGGGGACAAGCCCGAGGACCGCTGGCCCGAGGCCCGGGAGTGGCTCGACGCGCACGGTTACGACGACACCATCGCGTACGTACGGGCCATGGCGATCCGCATCCTGGAGGAGACCGGGCTCCTGCCGCATCTCAACCCCGGCGTCATGACCTGGACGGACTTCCAACGGCTCAAGCCGGTCGCGCCCTCCATGGGCATGATGCTGGAGACCACGGCGACCCGGCTGTGGAGCGAGCCGGGCGGGCCGCACCACGGGTCGCCGGACAAGGAGCCCGCCGTCCGGCTGCGGGTGCTGGAGGATGCCGGGCGCAGCTCCGTGCCCTTCACCAGCGGGCTGCTGATCGGGATCGGCGAGACGTACGAGGAGCGCGCCAATTCGCTGTTCGCGCTGCGGCGCGTCGCCCGTGCGTACCACGGCATCCAGGAACTGATCATGCAGAACTTCCGCGCCAAGCCGGACACGGCGATGCGCGGCATGCCGGACGCCGAGCTGGACGAGCTGGTCGCCACCGTCGCCGTCGCCCGGCACATCATGGGGCCGTCCGCCTGCCTCCAGGCGCCGTCGAACCTGGTGGCGGGCGAGTACGCACGCCTCATCGGCGCCGGCATCGACGACTGGGGCGGAGTTTCGCCGCTGACGCCCGACCATGTGAACCCCGAGCGGCCCTGGCCGCAGATCGACGAGCTGGCCGAGCGGTCGGCGGCGGCGGGCTTCCGGCTCGAAGAGCGCCTCTGCGTGTACCCGGAGTTCGTCCAGCGCGGTGAGCCCTGGCTGGACCCGCGGCTGCTGCCGCATGTCCGCGCGCTCGCCGATCCGGAGACCGGGCTGGCGAACCAGGGCGCCCGTGTCGAGGGGCACCCGTGGCAGGAGCCCGACGAAGGGTTCACCTCCACCGGACGGACCGATCTGCACCGCACGATCGATACGGAAGGCCGGACCTCCGACCGGCGCGACGACTTCGACGAGGTGTACGGGGACTGGGAGGCGCTTCGGGAGGCAGCCGTGCCCGGCATGGTGCCGTCCCGTATTGATACGGATGTACGCGCCGCGCTCGCGACGGCCGCCGACGACCCGACCAAGCTCACCGACGACGAGGCGCTCGCACTGCTGCACGCGGACGGGCCGGCGCTGGACGCGCTCACCGGGATCGCGGACGAGCTGCGCCGTGACGTGGTCGGCGACGACGTCACCTACATCGTCACGCGCAACATCAACTTCACCAATGTCTGCTACACGGGCTGCCGTTTCTGCGCCTTCGCCCAGCGGCGTACGGACGCGGACGCGTACACCCTCTCCCTCGACCAGGTCGCCGACCGTGCGGAGCAGGCGTGGGAGGTCGGTGCGGTCGAGGTGTGCATGCAGGGCGGCATCCACCCCGACCTGCCCGGCACGGCGTACTTCGACATCGCGCGCGCCGTGAAGGAGCGCGTCCCCGGCATGCATGTGCACGCCTTCTCGCCGATGGAGGTCGTGAACGGCGCCACCAGGACCGGTCTTTCCATTCGCGAGTGGCTCACCGCCGCCAAGGAGGCGGGCCTGGACTCGATCCCGGGGACGGCCGCGGAGATCCTGGACGACGAGGTCCGCTGGATCCTCACCAAGGGCAAGCTGCCCACGACCACCTGGATCGAAGTCGTCAAGACCGCGCACCAGCTGGGTATCCGGTCCAGCTCGACCATGATGTACGGACATGTGGACCAGCCCCGGCACTGGCTCGGCCACCTCCGTACGCTCGCGCAGATCCAGCAGGAGACGGGTGGCTTCACGGAGTTCGTGACGCTCCCCTTCATCCACACCAATGCGCCCGTCTATCTGGCGGGCATCGCCCGGCCGGGGCCGACGAGCCGCGACAACCGCGCTGTGACGGCGATGGCCCGGCTGCTGTTGCACCCGCACATCACCAACATCCAGACCAGCTGGGTGAAGCTGGGGCAGGAGGGAGCGGCCGAGATGCTCCGCTCCGGCGCCAACGACCTCGGCGGCACGCTGATGGAGGAGACCATCTCCCGGATGGCGGGCTCCAGTTACGGCTCGTACCGCTCCATCAAGGACCTGATCGCCATCGCGGAGGAGGCGGGCCGCCCGGCGAAGCCGCGTACGACGCTGTACGGCGAGGTGTCGCAGGAGCGACAGCAAGCGGCCATCGCGTCCGACGGGCACCTGCCTGAGCTGCTTCCTGTGCTGGGCGACTAGGGCTCGGCGGGGATGCGAGCAGCCGTCTCGCCGCCTCCACCGCCTGTGCGGTGCGTGCCTTCCTGCTCATCGTCCCCCAGGCGAAGTCCCCTCGCTACCTGACCGGCGGGCTGCGTGGTCCTGTATCCCCTCGTGAGGCGGCCTGATCCAGCGCCGTCCGTCCCCGAGCGGTCCCGGCCGCCCTGGGATTTCGTTCCGCATGCCGCGACGGGCTGACAGACTGGTCCCGGAACTTGGATGGGGACTATCCGGAGGGGGACCATGGGGTCGGCACGCCCGTCCATGCAGGAGTTCATCCGGCGCCGCAAGCGCGCCGGATTCGTGGGGCGCCGCGATGAACTGGCGCTGTTCCGGGAGAACTTCGACTTCCCCCCGGAGGACGAACGGCATCGCTTCATCTTCCACATCCGGGGCAATGCGGGCGTAGGAAAGACCTCTCTCGTCCAGCAGTTTCAAGAAGCGTCCCGTGAACGCAAGGCGCTCACCTCCTATGTCGACGAGGCCGTGAGCAGCGTGCCCGAGGCGATGGCGGCGATCGGCGCGCACTTCGCCCGGCAGGGGCACGCTCTCAAGGCCCTGGAGCGGATGCTGGCGACCTACCGCGAACGGCGGTACGAGGCGGAGTCGGCGTCCGTCGCGGTGCTCGACCCGCAGCAGCCCCCGGGCCCGTCCGCCGGGTCGATGGCCGCCGCCCAGGCGGGTCTCGTCGGGCTCGGTATGGTGCCCGGAATCGGCGCGTTGGCCGGGGCCGTCGACCCGGCCCATCTGGCCCAGGGGGCCGACCGGTTGCGGGCCGCGCTCAGTGCGCGCTTCCGTAATCAGGAAGATGTACAGCTGGTGATGGACCCGCTTCAGGTCCTCACCCCGGTCTTGGTGGCGGAGGTGGCCCGGCTCGCTGCCGGCGTACCGTGGTTCACGCTCTTCTTCGACACGTACGAACGCACCGGCCCCTTCCTCGATGCGTGGCTGCGGGATCTCATCACCACTGAGCGGTATGGCGCGCTGCCCGCGAATGTCATTGTCACGCTGGCCGGGCAGCGGCAGCTCGACGCCGGCTGCTGGGCCGACCATATGGACTTCGTCGCCGATCTGCCGCTGGAGCCCTTCACCGAGTCCGAGGCCCGCCAGCTCCTGGCCGCGAAGGGTGTGGTGAACGAAGGGGTGGTACAGGACGTGCTGCGGCTCTCCGGCCGACTGCCGGTCCTGGTGTCCACCCTCGCCGAGAACCAGCCCGCCGATCCCGCTGACGTCGGCGATCCGAGCGCCACCGCCGTCGGCCGCTTCCTCAAATGGGAGCAGGATCCGGTCCGGCGTGCGGCTGCCCTGGCCTGCGCCCTGCCGCGGCGCCTCAACGAGGATGTCTTCCGGGCGGCGGTTGAAGCGGACGCGGCCGGACTCTTCGGCTGGCTGCGGTCGCTGCCGTTCGTGTCCGACCGCGGGGGCAGCGCCCAGTACCACGATGTCGTACGCAACCCGATGCTGCGTCTGCAGCGCAACAGCTCGCCGCAGCACTGGAGTTCACTGCACACCCGGCTCGCCGAAGCCTTCGCCGGCTGGCGGGAAGCAGCCGGAGCCGGGGTGGACCCCGAGGAACTGTGGGAGCAGGTGCGCTGGTGCGAGCTGCGCCTCCAGGAGTCGTACCACCTGCTGTGCGCCCAGCCGCAGGGCGCGCTGCCGACGGTCCTGCGGGACGGTGTGGACGCGTGCGACGACAGCACGGCGGAGGCCCGCCGCTGGGCACAGGTCCTGGCGGAGGCGGGCGAGGACTCCGATGCGGACGTGCTCAGGCAGTGGGGCGAGGACTGCCTCGCCGCCCTCGCGGACGAAAAGCGGGGCACGATAAGAGTGTTGGGCCTGCTGCTCTCCCGTGCCGGGCTCGACACCGAGGGCCAGGTGAGCGCCCTGGTGGCGCGGGCCCGGGACCTGCGCGACGCCCAGGAGTATCCGGCGGCGCTCCTCGACTACGAGCGTGCCATCGCGCTCGAAGCCGGGCGGGCCAGGGCGTATCTGGGCCGCGGGCTCACCCGCCAGGCGCTCGGCGAGTTCGACCTGGCCCTGGCCGATATGAACCGGGCCGACGAACTGCGGCCCGGCACCTGGTGGATCATCAGGGAGCGCGGCGAGATGCACCGGATGGCGGACCGGTTCGAGGAGGCGGTCGCGGACCTCGACCGTGCTCTGGAGCTCGATCCCACGGACGCCTGGTCCTTCGCCAGCCGAGGCCAGACGAACCAGCAGCGGGGCAGGTACGCCGAGGCGCTGGTGGACTTCGACCGCGCCATAGAGCTGGATCCCGACTACCCATGGGCGCTGGTCAGGCGAGCCCAGGCCCGGGGGCGCCTCGGGGACATTCCGGGTGCGCTGGCGGATCTGGACCGGGCCGAGGAGCTGAGCCCGGACACTGCGTGGATCCCGGGGCAGCGCGGCGACATCTACCGGCTGGACGACCGGTACGACGAGGCGATCGCGGCCTACGGCGTCGCGATCGAGCGCGCCCCCGACTACGCCTTCGCCTTCGCCGGCCGCGGGAGGGCACATCGCGAGGCCGGCCGGTTCGCGCAGGCCCTGGCTGACCTGGACCATGCACTGGACCTCGACGGCGAGTATGCGTGGGCGCTGGTCGAGCGCGGCAGGGTCCGCCGCGCGCTCGACGACGCCCACGGTGAACGCGCCGATCTGGACCGGGCGGTGGAGATCGAACCCGCCAATGCCTGGACACTCGCGGAGCGCGGCGAGGCGCACCGGGTAGCGGGTCGCTACCCGGAGGCGCTGGCGGACTTCGACCGCGCGATCGTCCTCGATCCCGGCTACGGGTGGGCGTTGGGCAGCCGCGGCCAGACCCGACGTGCCCTGGGCCGGTACGAGGAGGCGCTGGCGGATCTCGACCGGGCAGACGAACTGCAGCCGGCGGAGGCCTGGATCCTGGCCGACCGCGGTGGGGTCTACAGAGCCATGGGACGGTTCGAGGAGGCGTACGCGGATCTGGACCGGGCGATCGATGTGGATCCCGAGTATGTCTGGGCGTACGTACGACGGGCAGCACTGGACCTGACCACCGGGCGGCTTCAGCGTGCCCTCGCCGGCCTCGACCGCTGTCTCCAACTGGATTTCGGCTCGGCCTGGGTGCACCGGAAGAGGGCCTCGGCGCTGCTCTTCCTGGGCCGCCCGGAAGAGGCCCTGGCTGCACTGGACCTGGCCGAGCGGGAGGGTGCGGAGCCTGTCGACTTCCTGGGGCTGCGCTCCGAGGCATGTCGGCTGGCGGGGCGCTTCGAGCCGGCCAGGGAAGCCGCCGAGCGCCTTCTCACCGAGGAGCCGAGCGAAGGCTCGTACTATCTCGCGCTGGTGGTCAGCCGTACCCAGGGCGTACAGCAGGCCGCGGAGCTGTGGAGGGACGCCGAACGGCACTACCCCCGTACCGATCCGGCGGCACTCACCTGTACCGAGGCCGGCGAACTGATGGTGGTCCTCTGCGGGCAGGGCGAGTGGGAGAGGGCAGACGCCCTCCTGGAGGAGTTCCTGGCCGGAGATCCGGCCTGGGAGGACCCGGCGGACGCGCTCGACGCGGTGACGGAACTTCTCAGCTGTCCGGGGGCGGACACCGGACAACTGGAGAGGTTCCGCAGCAGGCTCGCCGAGGCCACGGCTGCGCGGGCGCCCGCCGACGCCTTGGACGGGTAGGAAGTTGACCTCCTCCAGGTCCATCGCGCCTGCGCTCGGGGACTTCGTTCCGCATGCCGCGACGGGCTGACAGACTGGTCCCGGGCCTTGGAGGGGGAGTATTCGGAGGGGGACCATGGGGTCGGCAAGCCCGTCGATGCACGAGCTGATCAAGATGCGCAGGCGCGCGGGATTCGTGGGACGCCGTGGTGAAATCGCGTTGTTCCGGGAGAACTTCGACGTTTCGCCGCTGGACGTCCGGCATCGCTTCCTCTTCCATATCCACGGCAACGCGGGCGTCGGTAAGTCCTCCCTCGTACGCGAACTGGTGGAGACGGCCCGCGAGCGCCGCGCGCTCACCGCCACCATGGACGAGACCGTGAACAGCGTGCCGGAGGCGCTGGCGGCGCTCAGTGCCCAATTCGCCCAGCAGGGCCATGAGTTGAAGGCGCTGGACCGGCTCCTCGCGACCTACCGTCAGCGGCGTTACGAGGCGGAGGCCCTGTCCACCGCGGTGTCGGACGGTCAGCCGCAGCCGCCCTCCGCGGGCAGCATGGTCGCAGCCCAGGCCGGCCTCGTCGCACTGGGCACCGTGCCGGGCATCGGCTCGCTCGCCGGGGCCGTCGACCCCGCCCAACTGGCCCGGGGCGCCGACCACTTACGCGCCGCCCTCAGCGCCCGCTTCGGCAAGCAGGAGGACGTACAGCTGGTCCTCGAACCGCTCAAGGCCCTCACCCCCGTCCTGGTCACCGAGCTGAAGCGGGTGGCGGCCGACGTCCCGTGGTTCACGCTCTTCTTCGACACGTACGAACGCACCGGGCCGTTCCTCGACACCTGGCTGCGCGATCTGATGACCACCGACCGGTACGGCTCACCGCCCGCCCAGGTCGTCGTCACGACGGCCGGGCAGCGGCCGCTCGATCCCAACTGCTGGGCCGACTGCGTGGACTTCGTGGCGGACCTCCCGCTCGCCCCCTTCACCGAGTCCGAGGCCCGCCAGTTCCTCACCGCCAAGGGCGTGGAGGACGAGAAGCTGGTACGGGAGGTGCTGATGCTCTCCGGCCGGCTTCCTGTGCTTGTCTCCACCCTCGCCGCCGGCCTCGCCGAGAACGCCGGCAGCGCCGGGAACCCGGGCCGCGTGGACGACCCCAGCGCCACCGCCGTGGAGCGTTTCCTGAAGTGGGAGAGCGATCCGGTCCGCCGGTCCGCGGCGCTCGAGGGCGCGTTGCCGCGCCGTCTGAACGAGGACGTCTTCCGGGCGGCCGTCGACGTCGGAGTCGAAGGGGACGGGGCGGGACTCTTCCGCTGGCTGCGCGGGATGCCGTTCGTGAGCGACCGCGGCGGCCGGGCCCAGTACCACGACGTCGTACGGGAGCCGATGCTGCGGCTGCAGCGCAACAGCTCACCGCAGCGCTGGCGCACCGGGCACACCCGGCTGGCGGAGGCGTTCGCCGGGTGGCGGGCGGCCGCCGGGGAGGGGCTGGAGCCGGACGAGCGCTGGCGGCAGGACGCCTGGCGCGAGCTGAAGCTGGAGGAGACGTACCACCTGCTGTGCGCGCAGCCGCGGACGGCGCTGCCGATGGTGCTGCGGGAGGGGATCGACGCCTGCGACGCAGGGACGGTGCCGGCCCGCCTCTGGGCGCAGACCGTCGCGGACGCGGGCGGCGACGGCAACAGCGGCGTACTGCGCACCTGGGGCAGGGACTGCCTCGCCGCGCTCGAGGACGAGCAGTACCGGAGTGCGGAAGTGCTGGGGCTGATGCTGGCCCGGGGCGAACTGGACGACGAGGGGCGGGTGGCGGCCCTGGTGATCCGGGGGCGGGACCGCCGCAACGCCGGCCGGTACGACGAGGCGCTGCGCGACTACCAGCAGGCGATCACTCTGGACGGGCAGTGCCGGCGGGCGTACTACGGGCGGGGTGAGACCTACCGCCTCGCGGGGCGGTCCGAGGAGGCCGTCGCCGAGTTCGACCGGGCGCTCGCACTCGACCCCGACGACACCTGGTCGCTCTCCAGCCGTGCCCTGACCAGGCACGCGATGGGGCGCGACGAGGAAGCACTGGCGGATCTGGACCGGGCCCTCGAGATCAAGCCCGGCCATGTGTGGTCGCTGGTGCGGCGGGCGCAGGTGCGGCGCGCGCTCGCGGACACCGACGGAGCGCTCGCGGACATCGACCGGGCCGGGGCGCTCGATCCGGACAATCCCTGGATCGTCGGCGAGCGCGGTGAGATCCTGCGGCACGACGGGCGGTCCGAGGAGGCGATCGCGGCGTTCGACCGGGCGTTCGCGCTCGACCCGGCCTACTCCTGGGCGCTGGGCAGCCGCGCCATGGCCAAGCGGGCGCTGGGCAGGACCGAGGAGGCGCTGGCGGACCTGGACCGTGCGGTGGAGCTGACTCCGGAGTATGTGTGGGCGCTGATCAGGCTGGCCGAGATCCACCGGGAACGCGGCGACAGCGCAGGGGAGTTCGCGGCCCTGGACCGGGCGGTCGCGAGCGCGCGGTTCAAGGAGTGGGCGCTGGCGCAGCGGGGCTACGCGCACCAGCTGGCGGAGCGGTACGAGGAGGCGCTCGCGGACTACGGCCAGGCCCTCGCACTCGCCCCGGACTACGGCTATGCCCATGTCTCCCGGGGCCGGGCCTACGAGCGGATGCACCGCTACGAGGAGGCGCTGGCGGACCTGGACCGCGGGCTCGAGCTGGATCCCGACGACACCTTCGCCCTGTCGGTACGGGCCGGGGTGCGGCGGGCGCTCGGAGATCTCGACGGTGAACTCGCCGACCTCGACAGGGCGGTGACCCTCGCGCCGGATCACGCGGTCCATCTCACGCTGCGCGGGGAGGCCCACCGGCGCGCGGAGCGGTACCAGGAGGCGATCGCGGACTACGACCGCGCGGCTGTGCTGAACCCCGACGACGGCTGGGTCGTCGGCAGCCGTGGCCAGGCAATGCGCGGGCTCGGCCGGTTCGAGGAGGCGCTGGCGGACCTGGCGCAGGCGGCGGGACTCCAGCCGGACAAGGCGTGGATCGCCGCCGAGCGCGGCGCGACCCTCCAGGACCTGGAGCGGTCGGAGGAGGCGCGGACGGAGCTGGACCGGGCGATCGCGCTCGATCCGGCGTACAGCTGGGCGTACGGACGCCGGGCCGCGGTGCATCTGGCCACCGGCCGGCGGGAACAGGCCCTCGCCGATCTTGAGCGGTACCGGGAACTGGGCGGGGACACCGCCGGGCTGGAGCCGCCGCTGCGTCCTCTCATCGAGACACAGGGTGCGGTGACGTCCACCGATGAAGCGGTGACATCCACCGACTGAGTGGTGACACCCGCCGACCAAAGGGGTCAAAGCAGACCAGAAGCCCTTCTGTCCACATACCGTGGCGATCCCGTTCCGGCCTCTGAACCGACCGATCCGGGTCGATTACAGTGCTGCGCCAGGCATACGTTCGACGTTCGGGAGCCCAGGGAGGGACGCGCGGTGAGCGCAGCAGCCACGGCCGTCTGGGGCCGTGCCGAGCAGCAGGACTTCCGTGCGCGGGTGCGCGGGGCCCTGCTCGGCGGCGCCATCGGCGACGCGCTCGGCGCGGGAGTCTCCGCGCTCACCATCGAGGAGATACGCGAGGCTCACGGCCCCGAGGCTGTCAGCGACTTCGTGCCCGCCCACGGCCGCCGCGGCGCCGTCACCTCCGCCACCCAGCTGACCCTCTTCACCGTCGACGGGCTGATTCGCGCCCAGGTTCGCCGCGACACCGGCGCCTGGCACCCGCCCACAGATGTGCACCGCGCACATCTGAGATGGGCGGCCACCCAGCGCGACTGGGGCCCGGACGAGCGCCGCAAGGACAATGGCTGGCTCGCCCGCGAGGAGTGGCTCTACACCCGCCGCGAACCCGCGGCGGCCTGTCTCACCGGGCTCGGCGACGAGAACATGGGCACGCTCGAAGCACCCAAGAACCCCTCCGCGCGCGACGCGGGCGCACTGGTGCGCTCCGCGCCGTTCGGGCTGCTCGTCGGCTGGGAGCCGCAGCTGGTGTGCCAGCTCGCCGTGGAGTGCGCGGCCCAGACCCACGGTCATCCGACCGCGTATCTCTCCGCCGGCGCGCTCGCCGTCATCGTGCACGGTCTGGCCCGCGGCGAGACCCTCGACGGCTCCGTGCAGCGCGCCCTGGCCCAGCTGGCCTCGCGCCCCGGCCACCAGCCCGTCACGGACGGCCTCAAGCACGCGCTCGGCGCCGTACGCCAGGGCATGCCGAGCCCCACCAGGATCGCCTCCATCGGCGACGGCCACAACGCGGAGGACGCGCTCGCCATCGCCGTCTACTGCGCTCTTGTCGGCGAGGACATCCGGCACGGCCTGCGCCTGGCCGTGAACCACGACGGCCCTTCGGAGACCACCGGCGCGCTGACCGGCTCACTGCTCGGAGCGCTGCACGGCGAGACCGCACTGCCGCCCGCCTGGCTCTCCGAACTGGAGGGCCGCGCCACCATCCTGGAGCTCGCCGACGACTTCGCGATGGAGATGACGCAGGGCCCGGCCCTGCACGGCCCCACGGTGACCGCACCCGGCTGGCTGGCCCGCTACCCGCGAACCTGACCTCGGTACGCAGGCGGGCCCGAGTACGCAGGACGGCCCGAGTACGCAGGAGGGCCCGAGTCCCCCACGGGAGCCGGGCCCTCTGCGTACCGTTGTACGTCAGCCGTCCGCGCCCTCGCGGCCCAGCACCTTCGCGTCGGCCGGCTCCGCCGACGCCGGCACGGCCCGGGCGGTGAGCCCAGCGTCCGGACCGTCGTCGTCCGTGTTGATCCGGGCGATGACCGCGTCCCGCTCGGGGGTGTCCTCCGGCTTGAGGAAGCCGATCGCGATGTAGAGCACCAGCGAGACCGCGAGCGGTACGGAGACCTGGTACTGCAGGGCCACATCGGTCCTGGCCGTGCCGTCGATCTCGTAGTTGAGGAAGAAGAAGGCGATCAGGCCCGCCGCCCAGCTGGTGAGCGCCGCGGTCGGTCCCGACTTACGGAACGGACGCAGCAGACCCAGCATGAACGGAATCGCGATCGGGCCCATCAGTCCCGCCACCCACTTGATCACGACGGTGATGATGTCCTTGAACGTGGGCGAGTTGACCTGCGTCGCGATGGCCATCGACAGCGCCAGGAAGGAGATCGTCGACAGCCGGGCCGCGATCAGCCCGGCCCGCTCCGACCAGCTTCTCGCCTTCTTGGAGAGCACGGGTGCGATGTCCCGGGTGAAGACCGCGGAGATGGCGTTGGCGTCGGAGGAGCACATGGCCATGGTGTGCGAGAAGAAGCCCACGATGACCAGGCCCAGCAGACCGTGCGGCAGCAACTGCTCGGTCATCAGCGCATACGAGTCGGAGGCGTCCGGCTTCTTCGCCTCGATGAGCAGCGGCGCGCACCACATGGGGAAGAAGAGGACCAGCGGCCAGACGAACCACAGGATGGCGGAGAGCCGCGCCGAGCGGGTGGCCTCGCGGGCGTTGGCGGTCGCCATGTAGCGCTGCGCCTGGTTCCACATGCCGCCGTTGTACTCGAAGGTCTTGATGAAGAGGAACGCCAGCAGGAACGTGACCGTGTACGGTCCGGCGGTCGCGTCGGCGTGCCCCTGGAGCTCCGGCTTGTCCCAGACCGTCCACAGCGTGCTGAAGCCGTCGAGCTTGCCCATGACCGCGATGAGCATCGCGAGACCGGCCAGCAGCTGGATGATGAACTGCCCCAGCTCGGTCAGGGCGTCGGCCCAGAGGCCGCCGATCGTGCAGTAGATGCCCGTGATGATGCCGGTGATCAGGATGCCCTGGTTGAGCGAGATGCCGGTGAAGACGGAGAGCAGGGTGGCGATGGCGGCCCATTTGGCGCCGACGTCCACGATCTTCAGCAGAAGGCCGGACCAGGCCAGGGCCTGCTGCGTCTTCAGGTTGTACCGGTTCTTCAGGTATTCGAGCGGCGAGGCGACATGGAGCTTGGACCGCAGCCGGTTCACGCGCGGCGCGAAGAGCTTGGCGCCGATGAAGATGCCGATGGCGATCGGGAGGGACCAGGTCACGAAGGACGTGACACCGTACTTGTAGGCGATGCCCGCGTAGCCGGTGAACATCACCGCGCTGTAGCCGGACATGTGGTGCGAGATGCCCGAGAGCCACCACGGCATCTTGCCGCCGGCGGTGAAGAAGTCGCTGACGTTGTCAATGCGCTTGTGCGACCAGAGGCCGATCGCGACCATCACACCGAAGTAACCGATGAGCACGGTCCAGTCGAGACTGTTCATGTGCCCCCTCCTGGGGTCCGCCTTGTGAACGCCGTTCATGGTGTGTCCATGGGCGCGGTCACGACAACGACTCGAAGGGTCAAGGGAGGGTAAAATTGTTCGAGTTAATGACCTCTGTTCATATCCATGAATCACGGAGGGGTGAAAAAGGCCGCACGGCGGTGATTTGCCCGTGCGGCCGGTCGAAGGGCCCCGGAGGGGAAGGGGGTTGAGCGCCGACGGGCGCTATCGCATCGTCACCGCATCAACTCACCCGCGTTGACCAGAAGCGACTGGCCCGTGATCGCCCGGGCCCGGTCGGAGGCGAGGAAGGCCGCGGCCTCCGCCACGTCCCCGTCGGTGGCCAGTTCGGGCAGTGCCATCCGCTCGGTGAGCCGCCCGAGCACCTCGGGCTCCGGCACCCCCTCGGTGTGTGCCGTGAACTGGACGTACGCCTGCACCGGCGGCCCCCACATCCAGCCCGGCAGCACTGTGTTCACCCGGATCCGGTCCGGGCCGAGCTCGCGCGCCAGCGAGTACATCGCCGAGGTGAGCGCCCCCTTGGACGCCGCGTACGCCGCCTGCCACACCTGCGAGGGCGCGGCCACCGCCGACTGCGTACCGATGATGACGACCGAGCCGCCCCGCTCCTTGAGCGCCGGCAAGCAGGCGCGGGTCATCCGCAGTGTGCCCAGCAGGTTCACGTCGATGACTCCGCGCCAGGTCTCGAAGTCCGCGTCCGCCAGACCCCCGAAGTAGCTGTCCCAGGCGGCGACATGGATGACGGCGTCGATCCGCCCGAAGCGCTCGACGGCGAGCGCGGCCAGCGCGTCGCACTGCGCCTCGTCGGTGATGTCCGTGGCGCGGTGCGCGGTGTGTGTGCCGCCGGGGTCGATCTCCTCGGCCGACTTCACGAGATTCGCCTCGGTGCGCGCGCCGAGGACCGCGTTGCCCCCGTCCCGTACGACGGTCGCGGCGATCTGATGGCCGAGACCGGCCCCTACCCCGGAGACGATGACGGTCTTTCCCTTGAGCAACATCAACGCCCTCCCGGCTATGGCAGTTCTTCTGACGGGGCGTCAGAGTAGGTCCCTGCGTCGGCGGAAGGAAGAGGAAGGGGAGGGGACATCGTGAGCGAGGACACGCACGGCGAGGACACGCACGGCGAGGACGCGCGGGGCGAAGGCACGCGCAGTGAGGTGTACGCGGAACTGGCGGGCGTCGGCCCGTACGGGGTGCGCCCCGGCCATGCCCTGATCACCATGGTCGAACCGCATCCAGGCCATGAGTACGCGTACAACCGCTGGTACGAGGACGACCACTACTACGCGGGCGCGATGGCGATGCCCTGGATGTACGCCGGGCGACGCTGGGTCGCCACCAGGGAACTGCAGCGGCTGCGCTACCCGGAGAAGTCGGCGGTGGCCCAGCCGGTGACCGCAGGCTGCTACATCTCCACGTACTGGATCACCGACGGCCGCTACGCGGACCATATGAAGTGGACCGTGGGGATCAACAAGCGGCTGAACCGCGACGGAAGGGTCTACCAGGACCGTACGCATGTCTTCACGGCCTTCCAGGACCATGAGGCGACCGTCTACCGGGACGGGGCGGCGGGGCCGCGCGACTACCACGCGCTGGACCACCCGTACGCCGGGCTGGTGGTCGAGGTGATCGACGCCGACGGGCCCGAGCAGCGGGCGGAGCTGCTGGAGTGGCTGCGTGCCAAGCATCTGCCGAAGCGGCTGGCGGGCTCTCCCGCAGCGATGGTGACCGTCTTCCGGCCGACACCGCTGCCGGGCGACCGGATGACCTATGTGAAGCAGGTGGAGGGCGTGGATACCCGGCTGACGCTGCTGTGGTTCCTCGAGGAGGACCCGAGGGAGCGCTGGGAGCCTGCGTTCGCCGGTCTCGACGCAGCGGTCGTCGAATCGGGGCTGGGGCGGGTGGAGTTGGTGGCTCCCTTCATTCCGACGGTCCCGGGTACCGACCGCTACGTCGATCAACTGCGCTGAGGCAACCGCGCTGAGACGGCCGGGGGCTGAGGCAACCGCGCTGAGACGGCAGCCGGTGGGGGAGGGGATGGCAGTGGGGGCATGGCCGAGCCCCCTCGGCCGGGACGGCGGACCAGTCGAGAGGGCTCATGTCTGTGGTGCTCTGTGGTGCGTTGGGGCGCTGTCCTGCTCGGGGTGCGCTCGGCGCGGTTATCGGCCGAGATCGAAAGCGCCCTGACCCACTTCGTTCACGAACGCGTTCCAGGATTCGGGGACGAAGGTGATCGTCGGGCCGGCGGGCACCTTGGAGTCCCGCACGGCAATCGCCTGCACGATGGGGGACTTGACCTCTACGCATGCGCCGTTTCCTGTGGAGTACGAGGACTTCGTCCAGGTCTCCGTGGCGCCCTGAGTGATTGCCATGTCTGCTCCGCTTCAGCAAGTGGTGTGATTCGCGCCAACGTTCTTGCTGGCGTGATCGACGCTACTCGCCGCAGTGGGTGCGCGAGGCGGCCATTCACTCGACCGGATGGCATATCCCATGCGACTCTTCCGCCGCGAGGTGGCGGGGGTGTACCGTACGGTCCCCTTCGCCGCCGAAGCGCCTCGCGAAGCCCCTCAGCGGGCGTAGTCCTTCGCGATGTCCGCGATGAACTGCCGGGTCTGGTCCACATTCAGGGCCTGCGCGCGCAGATGCTCGTACATGACGCTGTACTTCTGCACATCGTTGGCCTTCTCCAGGTACAAGTCGCTGGTCACGCCCTCGATATAGACGACGCTCGAGTCGGAGGCGTCGGGGAACTCGAGGATCGCGTACTGGCCGTTGATGCCAGGATGGGCGCCCATGTCGAAGGGCAGCACCTGCACGGTGACATGCGGCAGCTGGGACAGCTCCACCAGATGCTCGAGCTGCTCGCGCATCAGCTGCTTGTCGCCGACCAGGCGGCGCAGCGCGGCCTCGTCGACCACCACCCACAGACGCAGCGGATGCTCGGCGTCGTTGATCCGCTCCTGGCGGCGCAGCCGGACGCTGACCCGCTTCTCGATATCGGTGGTCCCGCTCTCGGGCAGCGCGCCGGCGATCAGTGCCTCGGCGTACTGCTGGGTCTGCAGAAGTCCCGGGACGACCTGGGGCTCGTACACCCGCAGGCTCGCCGCGTCGGTCTCCAGGCCGATGTAGACGCTGTACGGGATGTCGCCGAAGGCGTGCCACCAGCCCTGCTGACGCGAGTCCTTGGCCATTTGCATCAGCGAGTCGACGATCCGGTGGTCCTCGACCTCGTACACGCCGCACAGATCGCGGACATCGCGCTGGCTGATCGAGCGGCGGCCGTTCTCAAGGCGGCTGATCTTCGACTGGGAGACGAGCAGGCGCTCCGCCACCTCTTCGGCCGTCATGCCCTTGAGTTCCCGGAGCCGGCGCAGCTCCTGGCCCAAACGACGTCGCCTGACGGTGGGGTTGACGTTGGACGCCACGGAAACTGCACCTCCGGCTGCGTAGCTGTGCGTATCTACCGCTCAGCAGACTGCCACCAATGGTCGTGGCTGCGCTGGCAAATGGCTACACGCGGGAACGCGCGGGGCAGCGTTTCTGCTGCCCCGCGCGTCTTGTGCGGCTCCCGGACCGGGTCTTGGGGACGTCGATGCGGCGGCTGTGCTGTGTGTACGGTGCGGCTTGTGGTGCGGTTGTGGTGCGGTTAGTGCGCGGCGACGCGGTCCATGCTCCCGTGGCGCGGTTGCATCGATACGGCCGCCGGCTGGCGACTGCCGCCCGGGGCGGCTGGATTGCGGCGGGGCTGAGCGGCCGCACCGTTCTGGACGTCCATCACGGCGTGCGCCACGAGTCCGCCCATGGGGTCGTGCCTGATGAGATCCCGCAGACGGGACCTCGAGGAACGCCCTTCGTTCCCGGGGTACAAGTGCTTGCCGAGTCCGACCGCGTGGGCCAGCGCAGCGAGCGCCGCGGTCCGCGGGTCCGGCGGTACACCGGTGCGGATCGCACTGTCCAGCCGGGCCCTGATGTCCCGGCTGATCGCCGTCTCCGTCGCTTGGTAGCGAGTTGTCGGCAGCACTCCGCACATCTGGCCCGCCACGGCATGCACCATGCCGCACCGCTCCAGATGCGAGAGGTAAATCTGGCGCAGCCCCAGTCGGGGCCCGCCAATCCAATGGACCGCCCGTACCGGACTGCCGCGTCGGCGCAGCAACTCCAGTGCGGAGTCCAGAGTCGGATCTCCGGTCGGCCGTGGCATCACCACGGCGATACGATCCCCGTCCGGGGCTATCCGTCCTGCCAGAGCCAGCTCTACTAGCTGGGCTCCGGCCAGGCCGAGGTCGAGCGACTGCGGCTGCGCTGTGGTACCCGTGGTCGGGTCCAGAGCGAGCAGTAGAAGCTCTTCCGGAAGTGTTCTGCGGCTCCTGCCCATCCATGCCTCCCCGCGTGGATGAATGACAGGGTGACCCCTCTCACATTGGTCTGTCGAGAGCGCCTGGGCACTTCGTACGGGAACCGGCAGGTATGTCGTTCTCGTCTCTGCGCGGGGGCTGTCCTCTCACACAGGACACTGGTAGATGGTTCGGACAACAC
This sequence comes from Streptomyces sp. NPDC048479, assembly GCF_040651435.1. NCBI lineage: Bacteria > Bacillati > Actinomycetota > Actinomycetes > Kitasatosporales > Streptomycetaceae > Streptomyces > Streptomyces sp. NPDC048479. The sequence continues at coordinate 21,694 of NZ_JBEZKA010000008.1, read as the reverse complement.
GGGCTGTCGCCTGAACGGCGCCCGACAATGCGTACGCATGGCATACGCATGACACATGACGCATGACTCATGGAGGAGGCACGGTGGCGGGCGAGTCCCCCGACAAGTCGGAGCAGCGGAAGTCGTCGGGGGAGACGACTTCGGGTGAACGTGACCCGCGGCTTGCCGTGTTCCGCCAGGCGTCCCCGGGGGCTGCCGCTCCCGGAGTGGACCAGCCGACGGCGGTCTTCAAGATGCCGCCCGAGCCGTCTGCGCCGGCGAGCAGGGAGCGGGGCACCGAGTCGGGCTCGGCGGAGAACGACGCGAGGCTGCGGGCCGCGGTGGCGGCGTGGGTGGCGAGCGCGGACGACGAGGGTGCGTCGGCGGACGAGGAGGCGCCCTCTGAGGCCGCGGAGGCGGCGGTTCCGGCTCCGGGGTCGGGCGAGGCGTCCGAGGGGCTCTCGGGCGAGCAGGCGGGTTCCGGCGCGTCTGCGGAGCGGGAGCCTGCGGCCGCGGACGAGGCCGAGTCTCCGGCGGAGGGTGATGGCGAGGGCGAGGCTGCCGTCTCGGGCTCGTCGGGTCAGGACGACGAGGCGGGTTCGGGCGCGTCCGCCGAGCCGGCGCCCGCGGGCGCCGAAGGCTCGGCCTCCGAGGCCGACGGTGACGCCGCCGAAGCGGATGCCGATGCGGATGCCGATGCGGAGGTGGAGGCGCGGGACGAGGACACGTCCGTGTCTGAGTCTGAGTCTGAGCCTGAGTCCGAGCCTGCTGACGAGGCTGCGGCCTCGGTGTCGTCGGGTCAGGACGACGGGGAGACCTCGGACGACGAACCGGGTTCGAGCGCGTCCACGGAGCCTGGAGACGCC
>NZ_JBEZKA010000008.1:0-20751 GCF_040651435.1 Streptomyces sp. NPDC048479 | reverse complement strand
GCGTCCACGGAGCCTGGAGACGCCGAAGGCTCGGCCTCCGACGCTGCGAAGCCTGCATCGCCGGCCGCGCCGTCCGACGAGGCTGCCGCTTCGGTGTCGTCGGGTCAGGACGACGGGGAGACCTCGGACGACGCGACGGCCGAACCGGAGCCCGCGGGCGCCGAAGGCTCGGGCTCCGAGGCCGCGAAGCCGGCGGCCGTGCCCGCGCCTGCCGCCGAAGTCGAGGTCCCGTCAGGCACCGACACCGGTACCGGCGGCGCCGCCGAGCCGGCACCCGCCAAGGGCGCCGCATCTGCGGAAGCAAAGGGCGCCACACCCGCGGACCAGGCCGCCGACCAGGCCGCCCCCGCCGCCCCCAAGCGCACGGTCGATCAGCCCACCGCCGTGTTCAAGACGCCTCGGCGGCCCGCCGTCGATCAGCCCACCACCGCGCTCAAGGTGCCCCCGGCGGTCAGGTCCAAGCCCAAGCCCGAGCCCGAGGCCGATGCCCCGCGCTCCAGCACGTTCGTACCCCTGCGGGCCGACGACGTACGGGATCCCGCCGCGGCCAAGCCCCAAGCGGCCGCCCCCGCCGCAACCACCCCGGCCGCACCCGCCGCGCTCACCGAGGCCGAGCGGACCAAGCAGCAGCCCATGCCCCCGCTGCCGCCGCTCGATCTGCTCGCCGAGCTGACGAACACCCCGCCCCCGCCGCAGACCCCGGTCCGTACCGTCGTGCGGCGGGTCAAGATCTGGACGCCGCTGGCTCTGCTGCTCCTGATCGTCTTTGCGGTCGTACAGGGCGTACGCCCGCTCCCGGAGCCGTCACTCGCGCTCTCCGCGGAGCCCACGTTCACCTTCAAGGGCGGCCCGCTCAGCCTGCCGTTCCCGGACGAGGGTCAGGGCGCCGTCGAGGTCGAGGGCGTCGGCAGCATCGGCACATACGGCGCCCAGAAGCCCGCACCGCTCGCGAGCGTTGCGAAGACGATGACGGCGTACGTGATCCTCCGGGACCACCCGCTCAAGGGCGAAGAGGTCGGCCCAAAGGTCACCGTCGACCAGCAGGCGGCGGACGAGTCGAACAACCAGGACGAGTCGCGGGCGAACTTCTCGAAGGGACAGCAGTTCACCGAGAAGCAGATGCTGCAGTTGCTGATGATTCCCTCCAGCAACAACGCCGCGCGCCTGCTCGCCCGCTGGGACGCCAAGACCGAGGCCGAGTTCGTCAAGAAGATGAACGACGCCGCCAAGGACCTCGGCATGACCAACTCCACCTACACGGACCCGAGCGGCCTGAAGGCCACCACCATGTCCACCCCGCAGGACCAGCTCAAGCTCGCCAAGGCGGTCATGCAGAACGACGTGTTCCGGGGGATCGTGGACACGACGCTGACCACGGTCCCCGGCATCGACGGGACGATCCGCAACAACAACGACAAGGCCCTGCTGGAGGAGGGAGTGGGCGGCATCAAGACCGGCTCCTCCACCCCGGCCGGCGGCAATCTGCTCTGGTCCGCCAACGTCGAGGTCGACGGCAAGGTACGCCGCATCGTCGGTGTCGCCATGGGCGCCCAGAAGGCCACCATTCTCGACGACAAGCTGAACCTGGCGATCGACTACAGCATCGCCATGATCAAGGCCGCCCAGAAGGGCGTCACCTCCGCGACCGTCGTCAAGAAGGGCGATGTCGTCGGTTACGTCGACAACGGCCTCGGCGGCCGGACAGCCGTCGTCGCCACCAAGGACCTCAAGGCGGTCGGCTGGGGCGGCCTCAAGGTCCAGATCGCGATCAGCGACAGCGGCAAGGCGCTCCCGCACTCCGCGAAGGCGGGCGACGTCGTCGGCCAGGTCTCCGTCGGCTCCGGCACGGGCAAGGTCACCGCACCGGTCGCGCTCCAGCAGGACCTGGTGGAGCCTGGATTGGGCGACAAGCTGACCCGCCTCGGCTAGGGCGTGGCGCTGCTCCGGCCGCGCGGGCGTCCCGGGATCCCGGGACGCCCGCGTGTTAGCGTCCCGGGGCAACTTCTGGGCGCCTGGACAGCGTCCTTGAGCATGGAACGTCAGGACGGAAGTCGGACGGACGTCAGCACGGAACGTCAGCTGGAGCACGTCGGAGGTTGGCAGGCCGGGGGACAACCGCACAGCCGGGGAAGACGGGGAGAGCCGCAGTGACCACCGCTGAGCCGACACAGGCGGACGGGAACAGCCCCGACACCGGGCTGCGAATACGCCCGCCCCTGCCCGGCCCCGGTCCGGAATCCGCTGCCGACCCCGGTCCCGTCGCCGATCTCCGCGACCGGCTCACGCGTCACCCCGTGCTCCTCACGACCGCACTCGCCGCGCTCACCCATCTGCTCTGGTTCTTCTTCCTGGCGAACAGCGGCGGCGACATCGCGGCCCAGGACGCCTGGGCCGAGTTCGTCGGCCGGCACCCCGACTCCGCGTACAACCTCGCCTGGTACGGCGGAATGCACCCGGTCTCGTACAGCGTCGTCTCGCCGTATCTGATGTCGCTGCTCGGCGTCCGTTCGACGATGATGATCGCTGGTACGGTCTCGGCGGCCCTGACCGCGCTGATCCTGGTCCGCGTCCGCGCCGTCCGTAATCCCGTTGCCTGCTCGCTCGCCGGAATCTTCGCCTTCTTCTGCAACGCGCTCTCGGGCCGGGTGACCTTCGGTCTCGGCATGATGTTCGCTCTCGGCGCGGTCGCCGCGGTCTTCTGCTGGCCGTACCGCTGGCGCCACAAACGCTGGGCGAAGGCGGCTGTCGCGGCACCGCTCGCCGGGCTTGCCACCGCGTCGAGCCCGGTCGCCGGGCTCTTCCTCGGCGTCGTCGCGGCGGCGCTGTTCCTGAACAAGCGCCGCCCCGGTGCGTACGCCGTCGGCGTCGCCCCGGTCCTGGTCGTGGCGCTCTCCGCCTGGTTGTTCCCCTTCTCCGGTACGCAGCCGATGTCGTTCTGGTCGACCTCGTTGCCGTTCCTCTTCGGAGTCCTTGTCCTCGTCCTCGTACCGAAGGAGTGGCGCACCGTCCGCACCGGCGCGGCCGTCTACAGCGTCGGCACCCTGCTCACCTGGGTGTTCGAGTCCCAGATCGGGTCGAACGTGTCCCGGCTCCCGATGCTCTTCGCGGGCGTGGTGCTGCTTGCCGCGCTGCCGTACAACGTGCCGCGTTCCCGCAAGTGGTACGCGCTCGTGATCGCCTTCCTGGGCCTGAACTTCTGGATCGGCTTCAAGGGCGTCGACGACATGGTGCGTACGGCCCCGACGGCGTCCTGGAACCGTGAGCTCGCGCCGCTGGTCGACCGGCTCCAGGGGCTCCGCGCGGAGCGTGGCCGGGTCGAGGTCGTGCCCGCCAGCAGCCACCGGGAGGCGTCCGCCCTCGCTCCGTACGTCAATCTGGCCCGCGGCTGGAACCGGCAGGCGGACATGAAGCGCAATCCGCTCTTCTACGACGAGGAGAAGACGCTGACCTCGGCCGGCTACCGCGGCTGGCTGGACCGGTGGGCGGTCCACTATGTCGTGCTGCCGAAGGGCGCGCCGGATTCCAGCGGCGCGAAGCAGGAGGCGGAACTGGTGCGTGCGGGCCAGCCGTATCTGACGCGGCTCTGGGGTGACGGGAACTGGCAGCTGTTCGCGGTGAAGAACCCGATGCCGCTGGCCGACCCGCCGGCCGCCGTGGAGCACGCCGGCGCGGGTGAGCTCACGATCCAGGTGAGGACGGCGGGCCGGGTGCTGATCCGGGTCCCGTACTCGCCGTGGCTGAGCATCGTCGACGAGCAGGGCAAGAAGGTGAAGGGCCCGCAGGAGACGGACGAGTCGAAGGCGCGTTCGGGCGGGCGCAAGACCTTCGTCAATCCCAACGGCTGTCTGCTGAAGGCGCAGAAGGACGTGGACGGCGACGAGTGGACCGAACTGCTCGCGCCTGCGCCGGGTTTGTACCGCCTGGCTGCTCCGTACCAGCTACCGCGCGGTACGGACTGTCCCGACGAACTCCGCTGACCCCTTACCGCCGTTAACACCTACCTCGTCCTGTTCCGCTGATGCATAGTGGACACCCTTGTCATACCGCGCGGTTGGTCCAGTGGTGCGGGTGTGACACGGCATGCGAACGATGCGGCGGCGGCGACGGCAGGATGTCGCTGCCCGGGATGTCATGCCCGGAGTGCACAGGAGGCAGAGTGGCTGGTGCCAGAGGCCGGACCCTGAGCGGGGCGCGGGAGGCCCGCGACACACTGGCAGGACGCGTCTCCCTCTTCTCCCGAACCGGAAAGATCCTGCTGGTCGGCGGGGTTGTGCTGATGGCACTCACCCTGGTCGTCACGGCGGTGGCGCTGTACGGAGGCGACTCGGAACGGGCCGGGGCGGACGCGTCCGGCGGTGACTCCGACTCCGACTTCGACCGCGGCGACTTCGGCGGCGCCCCGCAGCGCATCGAGCCCACGGCGCTGCCCGGCGCCCCCTCCGAGTCACCGACGCGCTCGCCGTCGCCGAGCCCCGGCGGTTCCCAGGGCGAGAAGAAGCCGAAGCCCCCGCAGAACGTCCACCGCCCTTCGTACTCCGCCTGGGCGGGGCCCGGTTGCACCGGCGGCGGCAGCTACCAGGAGCGCGGCCGTTTCATCGACGGCGACGACGGCTGGTACACGGTGTACGCAGGCGGCCACAAGGGTGACGGCTGCGACGGCAGCTTCAGCGCAGTCCCCATGTCGGGCAGTCCGACCAAGGACAGCGGGGGCACAGCCACCTGGTCCTGGTACGTGGGCAGTGGATACACGACCTGCTCGGTGTCCGTCGCCATCCCCGAGAGCGAGCGCGACCGCGATGTGGCGGGCGATCCGACGACGTACACGGTGCTGGCCGATCCCGCCGACCAGGACAGCGCGATCAAGTCCTTCGAGATCGACCAGACGTCACTGCGGGGCAGCGGCCTGATCGTGGAGAAGATCCCGGTCCTCAATCAGCAGCTCACGGTGCAGCTCGTGGACCGCGGCAAGGACTGGGGCAGCGACCAACGCGGGGGCGCACACCACGCGGCGGCGCAGATGAGAGCGGACTGCCGGGCCTGACAGGCGAGTCGGGGCCCGCAGTCCGCACTCGTGGGCATCAGTTGTGCGTGGCGTTCCGCACTGCTTCGTCGCAGGTGCCGCACTTCAGCTGATCCCATCTGGGCGCATGCCAGAGGGTGGGATCGGGAGCCGTGTGCACGGCCTTCTCCATTCCGACCGTAGGCCGGCCGCACATCGTCCTCGCCTCTTCCCAGCCGGTGCCGCCGGGATCGGGCCAGTGAACCGCGTGCACGCGGACGGGCTGACGGATGTCGTGGCCGCTCGGGCCGAAGTGGTCCTGTTCCTGTGCCGCGTCCTGAATCGCTGTGGCGTACTGACTCATGCGGCCGACCTTAGGCCTGTACCGGCGGGACGGTGTGGCTGTTCGTAGTGTTCGTGCGCTCCGATCCCGTGATCGTACGGAAGCGGAGAGTAGCGGGCGGAGCTAGTGTGGCGTCAGCCGTTGTTGTGATCATCATCGGGCCGCTTCGTGCTGTTCCCCGGCTGGGGGCGGGCTGCCATGGCCGAAAAGGGTATGCCCATGCACTTCGCTTTCAGCCGCACTCGCCTCGGCAGGGCCGTCATCGCGACGTGCGGGGTGTCGGCGCTGCTCGCTCCGCCCGCGATGGCCGGCTCCAGTGCCGCTGCCGCCGAGCCTCGTTCCTCCGGGAGCGCCACATCCCGTGGGGGCGCGATCATCACAGTGACGACCGCCAAGGTCGGCGCGCCCGGCAATCGATCGGTGGGCATCATCCCGTTCACGGACGCCGTCTACCGGTCCTGCGCCGATGCCCCCACGACCTCGGCTGACTGCCTGATGGTCGGCGGCGTCAGATATCCCTACGAGATCGGACAGCTAGAGGTCACCGTCGAGCAGTGGGTGGCGTTCCTGAACACGGTCGATCCCGGTGGGCGCAATCGCCATGGTCTCTATGACGAGACGACCGAGAGCTCGTCGGCGTGGCCGAAGTACGGCCAGATCAACTTCTCCGCCGGGGCCGGCAGCGGCAGCCACTACTCGGTGGCCTATCCCGAATGGGCCCACAAACCGTACGGCTTCGCGAACTTCCTGGAGGCGGCGCGCTTCGTCAACTCGCTCAACAACGGTCGACTGATCTCCAAGCGGGCCAGCAGCAGCGGCTCCTTCAGCTACGTCACCTACCAGGTCGAACTGTCGGCGCGGACCGAGCGCGGGATGTACGACCTCGCCAGGCCGGATACGACCCGGACCCAGGACTCCGGTTTCGTCGTGCCGAGCCAGAACGAGTGGATCAAGGCGGCTTACTACGATCCGCGCGGCGGCGGCACCCACTCCTACTGGAAGTACCCGACCAACCCGGGGGTCTTCGCCGACGACGACAACAGCGCCCCCAGCCCCACCGTCCTCAACCCCACCACGGGCGATGTCACCAATGCGGCGACCCAACCACTGGCCTCGTACCACGACACCGGCCTCCCTGCACCGAGCTGGTGCCCGGCACAGGTGCAGCCCGACGTCTGTTCCACCGTCAATCCGCTCGGCCTGGACCCCATCACCTACCCCGAGATCTACCAGGGCAGTCTCGGCACGGTCGGCCAGGCGAGGTCGACCTCGCCGTGGGGCACTCTCGACCAGGGCGGTAACGCGGTCGAGTGGACCGACACGATCACAGATGCTCCGTCCGGACGGGACTTCGGGCGGGTCTGGCGGCGATTGCACGGCGGGATTTCCAACGCCGCGGCCTTCCAGTTGTGGCCCTCGGCGGTCGGACTGCAACCGCAGGACAATGTGTTCTACAACCACACCTATCCATGGTTGGGCATCCGGATCGGGGTGATCGGCGACCTCGCGCCCGGCAAGTCCTGAGCGAATGTCAAAGACCCCCGGCCGTGATCGGCTGAGGGTCTTTGCGCTGGTGCCCCGGCAGGATTCGAACCTGCGACGCCCGCTTGGGTAAAGATACGTCCGATAACGCCCCGCCGGGGCTGGACCAAGAACGCGTTCGGGGCCATCCTCAACGCCGAGTTCAGCGGCGATTCGTCCCGCGTCGCCGTCCCCTTGATGCTGGCCGGAGCGGAAGTGGGGGACATTCCCATGACGCTCCAGGAAAAACGGAGGGTATCCCGCACCAACAAGGTGGAGTTCGAGGAGTTCGTCAGCTTTCTCCGTAGTCACTGATCTTTGAGTGCCTGGCCTGAATCGCGGGTGCGGTCACCTGCTGCGCACTGTTCATAGGCTGGGATTGCCGGTAGCCGGGGGAGTGTGGTCCGGGTACAGGTCATGGTGAATGGCCTTTGCCACGCCCTCAACCGTATCCATGCCGTAGTCCCACCCCACCTCCGGCGACTCGCCTTCAGGAACTCTGTTGTTCTCGGTGAGGACCACGAGGCCATAGTCGTAGGCACGGCCGGTGATCGCACTCATGCTGTTGACCTTCCAATCTCCACGGTCCCAGGAGTTCTTGAGCCCGGTCTCGGAACGCTGAAGCCACCCGTTCTTGACCTGTACGGCAGCATCCGAGGGAGCCGCGGCGGGAGTTCCCCACCGCTGATCTTTCTGCACATCACGCATGAGGCCCAGGATGTAGGTGCGCTCTTCAGCGTTCAGGACCGAGTTGTCCTTGGCGGTGAGCAGCTCAAGCAGTTTGGCCTGGTCTCTTGCAGTGACCTGGGTCAGGCCCATGAAGCCTGCTTCGTCGAGGACGGTGTTCTTCATTCCGGCCTTGTCCAGGAAATTCTGGATATTTTTGGGGCCTACGCTGTCCCACAGGGTGTACGTCGCGTCGTTGTCCGAGCTCACGATCATCTGCCTCGCCAGGTCCTTCTTTTCCTCGGACAGGTGGACGCCTCTGTCCAGGAGCAGAGCCCCCAGTATTATCGGCTTGACTATGCTCGCGGAGTCGTAGTGCTTGTCCGCGCCGTATGCGCAGGAGGTATGGGTGGTCCGGTCGTACAGCACCACCGAGGCTTTACTGGCGCGATTTTTCAGCGACTTCGCTATGTCTCGAGTGAGGAAAGCTGCCAGTCCGGGGTTTTCGGACGCGCATTCAATCAGCCCGCCCTTGAGCCGCTTGGATGTGAATTTTATGCTCCGCGCGTCAAGGGAGGATTTTATGCTCCGTGCCCCATGGGAGGGCTTTATGTTCCGTGGCTCATGGGGGACGGTTGCCGTGGAAGCAGGAGCGACGGCCGAAGCGGAGACCGCTACGACAAATAGCCCTAAAGTCACTTTTGGAGCTATCTTGCTGAGAGTCAATTCTTTCCCTTTCTGTAATTCAGGCGCATCGGTGCGGACGCGGCAGTAGCCCTGTCCCGATTTAATCCGCAGTAAAGTTTGGTTTAGTATCGGTTTGGTGATTCGGCGCAGCTCGGCGCCTGGGAACTGACGCTACAAGCTTGGGATGGGCCTGGCCTGTCGGGTAAGCCGATAGGCCTACCGGTAAGCCTCTATGGCAGCCGATGAGGTGAAACTAGGTCCTCCGATTGGGCCCTGGATTTCTCCTTCTCGGATGCGTTTGGCACCCAGTCGGCAGCCAGCAGACGACCGAGCGGCGGGGCGGTGCCAGGACACGGAGCGCGGGGCCATCAGCCACCTGGAACGGCTGCTCAAGAGGCGTCCGGCCGTGAGTGACCGCCGCCGTTGATGTCAGACATGTCAAAGGCCACCTACCAAGGTTGGTAGGTGGCCTTTTCGCCGGTGCCCCCGGCAGGATTCGAACCGGCGACACCCGCTCCGCCGTCGTTGATGTCAGCGGTGGATGCAGGCGTCTTCCGGGAGCGGCCGGTGATCCACTTGTTACGAACTCTCGGTGAAGCGGACGGACCAGGCGTAGCCGCTCAAGCTGTCGTGCGGCACCCGCCGGACTTCTCTGACCAGGCAACCGTCGTGGGCATACTTGCGGGCGAACCGGTCGAGGCGCTGCGCGTCGGTGAGATCCTCCATGGACAGCGGTGCTCCGACAACCAGGTCTTCGTGAAGGACTGTGTCCTGCGCGGCACCGTCCGAGCAGGTCGAGCAACGATGCGTTTTGGGTAGGGCCATACGCCCAGTGTCCTCCTAACCTGGACGCCCCGACGTTCACAGCGCAAATGGCCGCGCTACAGAGTCCCTGCGCGAAGGGCGGACGTGTCCCCCTGAGGGATCGTGGGCCCAAGGCTGGTCGTGAATCCCCGCCCCCGGCGTCCTGCCCAAAAGGGGACACGTCCCTCCCCGAATTGATCTGGAGTTCGAACCTCATCACCGGTAATGCAGAGGGGGATGCCATGCGTCGGGTGTTGAAGACAGTCGCGGCGGGGGCTGCCGTGCTCGGCAGCGTGATTCTGGGCTCCGGCACGGCCGTGGCCGCGCCGCAATGGCAGCTGGTCGGTAAGGTCACCAGCTGCGGGAAGAGCGTGGCGCACACCGCGGTCAACGGGGTGGCCTTCCAGGGCTGTCTCGTTGTCAGCGACTTGGGCCGCGCCCAGGTCGTCCTGGTCGCAAACAACCATTCCGGCACGGCCGTTACCGTCTCCGGTGTCATCTCCAGCGACTTCGGCGACGCCTCCTGCGAGCAGATGACGCTGAGCACCGGCACCCAGCGGGCCTGCTACGGACCCACGGCGGCCGTCCCGGACTGCTACGACTGGGGAGCCGGATACGTCGGCGGCCCCTACGGAGGCACCGTGCGGTTCACCGTCAACGGGGTGACGAACGAGGCGAAGTCCTCCACGGTCTGCCTCAAGTAGTTGGACTTCCCCGGGTGACACCCTGGGCCCCGCTGCCCCCTCCCCAGGGACGGCGGGGCCCATCGGCCGGCCTGCACGGGAAACCCTTGGCGCGCAACGTGGTTGGAAGCAATCATGGCCCATCGTGACTATCGAGAACACCTTGGCCAAAGTGGACACCGACCTCGCGGCGGGCCGCCTTCCCGTGGCACGGCAGCGTTTGCGTGGGCTGGTGTCCTCTTTCCCCGCAGACCTCGCCCTTCGCGTCAGGCTCGCGGACGTCTATCGCCTGTTCGGGGAGTCGGCGCAAGCCGGCCGCTGGAGTTACCTCGACGCCGGGCGCTCTCCCGAGGAGGTGGCGGCCTTCGAAGCCCGCTACCGGCACCCGGCCGACCGTATGCGGGCACTGGCTTGGCGTGGCTCGGAAGCGGCAGCGGAGACTCCCTTCGCTCGTGCACAACTGGCTGCGATACGCCTCGCTGCATCGCAGTCCTCGGGGAAACCGGTGGACTGGGACCAGGCGGGCTCTGGGGCTGACGAACCCACCGAGCCGGGATCCGTCCATGACTCGCTCTTCGGACTGGGATGCATGGTGGGCTTGATCGTCTGCCTCGCGCTCATGTGCATCGGTATCAGCACCGTGATCAGCTGGTTGTGAATCACCGCCGGGTGACCCGCCGAGCCTCGTCGCCCTGGGCGCGGGCCCGCTCGGCCGTGGTGGCCAGCCGAGGGCCTTGACGCGGCTCAGGGCGTTTTTGTCGCGGACCGCTTCGCGCTCTTGCTCCTGTTGGTGCCGGTGCTGCTCCGCCCGGGCTTGGCAGGCGCGCTCTTCCGCCTCCTCGCGGGCTCTTCTGTGCCTGCCACCGCCTGCGATGGCGCGGTCCGGGTCGGTGCGGTCGGCCACTTGAACTCGATCTCCAGCTCGATCTCCCCGTTACCGACCTCGATCTCTATCTCGCTGCGAAGGTCGTCGGGGATCCGCAGGCTCAACTTCCCGGCGCCGACTTCCAGTTCGGCCTCCCCACCTTCCCTCAGCGCGGCCGCGAGCGCCGTGAGCTGATCAGCCGCCTCAAGGCGTGACAGCGAGCGCTTCTGCTCAAACTTGAGGTCCTTCATGGGCTGTCTCCGATCAGGCGGAAATGGTAGATAACGCCAATTCTGATGCCATGGACCGGATGGGACATCCTCATGGCCGGGTGAGGAACCGGAACAACCGACGACCGGTCCGGGTGCCGTCCGAGGTGCCCGGGAGGGCTCGTGCAGCATCCCGCTCGTGGGGGCGCTGGTGACCTGCCAGTGTGCGTCCCCGGTCGGGGGCCCGGGAAGCGGCTCGCTGAGCTTGCCCCCGCCTTCGACGATCCCCCTGGACAGGCAACCTGCGGGAAACAGGCTTACGGTCGAGCAGTACACGCTGCACCGAAGATGCGGAGCTACTACCGCCGCTGATCCTCGTCACGACACCCACAGGAGACGACCCCCCCCATGGCCACAGCATCTGAAACCCCGGTACTGGACACCCTCGCCGCGATGACGGTCGACTCGATTGAGCGGTGCGGGCTGACCCCGGACATGTTCATGGTCACCCGCATCGCGGCCCTCGCCGCCTCGGACGCTCCGCCGATCTCCTACCTCGCCCACATCGACCCAGCCCTCCAGGCCGGCCTGACCGCTGAGCAGCTGCAGGATGTCCTGGTCGCCATCGCCCCCATCGTGGGCACGGCTCGCGTCATGATGGCAGCCGGCAACATCGCCAAGGCACTCGGCGTCGCGATTGCCGTCGCCGACGCCGACACCGAGGCCAAGGGCCGCGCGTAGAGACGTCGCCCGGGCTCAGGAGCCACCAGCCGCGACCGGCATCGATGATCGGCGCGGCCGACAGCTGAGCAGGACATGACGCCATCCCGTCCCGCCGCTCAGACAGCCCAATCCCACAAGGGCGACGAACTCTCCGTCGCCGCCATCGCGTTGCTCTCTCCGCCGAGCACGGCGCGTCCGAGCGCAGTCACGGCGACACGTCCACGGCCAGCACGAGGTGCCCGTCCTGGAAACGCGGCAACGGCAGGCCAGCCAGCACCTTGCGCGGTTGCCGTTATGTCCCCGGCGAAGGCGGTGAGACCGGGAGCGCCTGTGCAGCCAAGCGCGTGTTGGAACCACGCGTAGCGGTCCGAGCCCAGGCGCGGGCGAGTGCACCTCGAGGAGATCGGGAACTCGTTACGGTGACGGGCATGGCTGACACCGGCTTCTGGACCTTCCCGCCCGACCGTATAACCCATGGCAGCGGCGTCCGCTACGAACTGACCGTCTTGCACCCGCCGTTCACGGTCGAGGTCGATGACCTTCCGCTCAACGGCCGGAGTGCGCCGCGGAGTTCGCTCACTCCCTGGGCACGATCGACTACGTGATCGAAGACCTCGGCCCCCGTAAGCAGAGCGACACGATTACGGTCGCCACGAGAGCAGATCTGGACCTCGTGCAGAAGATCCTCCGCGACTGCCGCCTGGGAGGCGACGGCGTCCACGAGGCGATGCTTGGCATCGCCCGCGTGCACAACCTCGCCCTCGCCGGGTGATCATGCATGCAGCGGCTCATCCAGCACGTCATAGATCATTTACGGGGCAGTGCCAGACCACCTGCTCTACGCCCTTGCCGTGAATTTCAGAGCATGATGAGCAGACGCGTCTTCGGCTTGAGCTTTCTGTTCACCGAACGACTCTGCACGTATACCTCCAACTTGGGATTACGCCCCGCCTTCACGGAGACGGTCCCCTGGATACCCGTGCCGAACAGAAGACTGCGTGCCGCGTCGCCCGTGTATGCGCGGTCAGTGTCCTTCTCGACCACGATGACTTCCTTGTCGGGCTGAACCTGAACCCGGGTGCCCAGCTGGTAGTAACACGACCCGCGTTCGTACGTCACGCCCGGATGCGAATCAACAAAGGATCGAATCTCGACCTCCGTGTCGACCTTCAGGAGTCGATACTTGTCGGCCGGGACCGGTTCGAGGTTAGCCCGCACGTCGTCGACCGATATGTCCTGGCCGACCGCAAACAGGTTCTTCGTGCCGCGCACGCCCTGCTCGCGGCCACGGAGGAAGCTGGTGGCGGCAGCGCGCACGGTACCGATCGCCTCCTCGACACCCTCCTGGGAATCCGCATCCCAGATGGCGATGTTTCCGGCCGGGAAGCCGTAGTTCTGGGCGGTTCGCTTCGCCAGGGAGTTCGGAACGAGGATCGCGGAAGTCCAGTGGCCCGGAAGCGCACCCATCTTCGCCGCGATCTTGTCGAGCCAGGGGCCGAGGATGGCCATGTCGCCGTCGTGCCGTCTGTCGCCGCCGGAGGCGTTCTCCTCGCCGTCCGTCACCACGATCTGGAGGAAGCTGTGTTCGCCGTACGCCTCCCAGATGTGGCCCAGGTCGTCCAGGGACTTCAGAGAGGCTTCTATGAGGGCCGTAGCGCCATTGTTGACCTTGTACAGACCCCGCATGGACGGCAGATGCTTCACGTCCATGTCCCAGACCAGGTTCTCCACCTTATGGTCGAAGGAGTAGAGGCTGATCCGGGTCTCATGACCGAGGCTGTCCGACTCGGCCTTCAAGCCCGCCACGAACTCATCTACGACGCGGATGAGTTGACTCTGGTGCTGATGCATGGAACCCGAACAGTCCACTACCAGCGCGACGTGATTCACCTTGTGCTGGATCTTGTTGGCGGACACGTTTCTGCTCCTTCTCCGAGGCTCCCCGAGCGATGTCTCCACACTATGGGGAGGCACTGACAACGGAGCTTGACGGACGATCACCCGCCTGCCCCGCGGCAGACCCCGGGCGGGAGGCAGCGGTGAGAGCCAGACGCCCGCGTTCCGGCAGCACGGCCTGCACAGGGTGAACTTTCCCCGCCTCCTTCCTCACGTCCAGGCGATGCGCTTGACCGCGTAGAAGCACAGGCGGGTGCCGTAGAGGTCGAGGGCATCGTCGGAGTCCGTCGCGTAGTGCGCAGCGATGTCGGACCATCGGTCCCAGCCGTGGAGGCGGGCGTGGCGGCGGCCATCGTCGCTGCGTTGGGGTTCGATGAACTCCAGCGCGGTGGCGCGCTGTCGCAGCATGCCTGCCATGCCGCGTTGCCGGCCGGTCCGCCGATGCCCAGGTTCTCACCGGCGGCCGGCGCTACAGGAACCCTCGGCCTCAAACCAGAAATTGGAGGACCGCGTCCGGATCTTCGCGGGGACACGCGTTGAGGAGGAACAAGAGTGCAGCGGCAGACTCGACGCACTGTCGCAGGGCTACATGCCAATGACCCCGAGGACGGCGACGGCTGTGAGCCGTGGCCCGAGAGATACCCATCTCGGCGGCCACATGGGCGACCGGCCGTCCGGAACAGACACGTTCAACCAGCAGCCGCCTGCCGTGAACGGTCAGCCGGGCATTACGGTGGGACACGAAGACCTCCGTGCGTGGTGTGGAGCCTAGACACCTCCACCACACCGGAGGTCTTCGCCATGATCAAGACCCGCAAGTGTCAACAACGCTCATGATCAATACACCTAGGGCTTGCTGGGGACGGACCAGAATGGGCCAATCCCGAAGATCTAAACTTCTCCCAACGCGCCGTATCCCCGAACGACTATGTGGAGAAGACGCGCTCCCGGGAGTGGGAGTGGCGACGCCCCAGAACAGCGTTGAAGGTCATGGAAGTAGATGGCCAACTGGTGTCATACGACCACCGAAGGCTTGATGCAGCGCGCGAAGTGGGGAGGCCGGTAACCATCGAGCGAGTCGACCGAACGCGGTTCACCCCGATTCAACAACTGGACGAACATGGGCGGAACAAGGCGCATTAATTCCGCGCGGAACAGAAATTAACTAGGCGAGCCAGTCCCCCCGGCGGGACTCCAGGAGAGGCCGCAGTACGTGCGCAACGGAAAATGCAAGAAGAAATGACCGCGATCGAACGCCTATGGGAAGACTTTGAGCTTCCCATCAGAGATGCACTGCACTTCGCCGACGGGCACTCTTATGATGTCGCCCTCGACCCCGACGCACCGAGCGGCTTTACGGTGCTCGCCCCCTTCGACCTGGATGAGATGCTGGAAAGCGATCCGTCTTGGAAATCTTCGGTTGATGGGCTTGCCGCAGTAGACCTGGGGAGGAAGGGGCTACTGTGGGGCGGCGAGGGTTCGTACGGGTCAGAGGGGTTCATTGCACGTTTGACTGTTGATCGTGCGCTAATTTGGGCGATTTTCTTCGTGGAATCCAATCCATTTGATCGGATCCAGCTGTCCAACAATGTCGCTACCTTTAGCTCAACCTCGGGGGTCGAGATCACAGTTGACATCGACGATCCACGAACTCCAATCTCTGGACCTGCGTCGAACCGAACGGCATAAAGATCATTTCCTCCGGTAGTAGGTCAGCGCAGCGGGAGCACAAAACAGGTTGCATAGGGTGACACCGTTACCGGTACCCACAGGCGTGCGGAAACGGTCCCCGAAGCGGAGCCCGAACCCGCCGAGGCGGAGGAGCCCGGTCCGGGGGCCGTGTTGGACGGTGCTGATCCGTCGGGGGAAATACCGGGGCCTGGCGACTCGTTCGCTCACGCACCGCTCACGCAAACGGCCCCGGACGGTCCTGCTTCGGTCCGTGAGGTCGGTGCGTGGCACGGGCGCGATCATGCAAAAGGGCCAGTTCGAGGGATCAACCCTTTGAACTGGCCCTTAGTGATGTGCCCCCGGCAGGATTCGAACCTGCGACACCCGCTTTAGGAGTTCGAGCGCGGGTCGCCTGGAGGCACGTCACCACAGAAGGGCACGGTCATGTCTGACCGTCCGGGACCGCTGGTGTTCCTCTACGTTGATGTCAGCCGTGGATGTCACCCACGTCCGTTGGGGGCGTCCGCGAGGACCTGGGCTTCTTGGTGTGATACCGAGGGCGGGCGGTGCTTGTCGGAAAGGCGATCAACACACTGCAATTGATGAGCAGGCGGTCCACGGTTGCCTGCGAGCCTTGTTCTTGCCGCTGAGCATCTGCCGCCGGGAGTGGCATTTTGTGCGTTGATCGTGCCGAACCAACCCGCTGGTCAGTCGCAGATCTTGACGCATATCAGTCGGGTTTCTGTTCTAACCCACTCACAGCAGAACCTACCGCCCAAATCAGCGGGATCCCCGTCTTCGGATTGGACGGTGTCGCGGTCGATGAATTCGGTGATGAGTCGTTCACCCTCAAGACGCGAAACCCCAACCTGCTTGCCGAAGTCGATCTTCAGAGCCTCGGTTTCGGCACCGATGTAGCGGATGGAGTACTTCTTCGCAGCCTCGGGATGCTTGGCCATCACGGCCTCAACGTCCTTGAAAAAGGCGGCGTCTGCCTCGGGGCCCGCCTTGGGGCGCACTACTGGCTTGGTCATCATCACTCCCTGGGGTTTGGTGGTCACGGGGTCGGATCCCATGCACGAATTCCCCCAAGCGCCTACACCTCCACGTTTGCTCCATATGGCTAATTCCGCCACTTGGGGAGGTGAAGGGCGCTGGAGCAGTTGGTGGCGGGGAAGGTGACGGGCGGTGAGTTGCAGGCACCCGCCGACCTGGAGCCGGCGGTCGACACCATGGCGGCGCTGGAGGCCAGCATCCGCGCCGTGGGAAGCCGTTGAGGTTGCCGACCAAGCTGGGCGTGTCGGACGCGGGGGCTATGGTCCCTGGATGACGGATTGGTGGTCTACGGGAAGCTCGATCGCAAGTGCGGTCGGGAAAGTGGCGGCAGTGTGGGTGGCCATACGCGCCGGATCACGGGCTTGTTGCGATATGCGATGACACATCGTTGCCGAGGTCGGCGTAGCGGCTTTGGGCGGGAGCTGCCATGGGGCGAGAGATCGGGGCCCGTAAGCTTGCGGCGACTCGGGCGGTCTGTTGACCTGCCCGCTAATGTCCGACGTGGGCCCCGATCTTCGAGGCTCGCCCCATGGTGGCTGCGTAAAGCCGTGGAGCCGACCGCCCCAGCCCCGCGCCGGCCTTTCTCTGACGGTTGGCGTCCGCGCTCGGTGCGCCGCCGCCCGGCCGGGGGCAGCCGGGCGAAGACAAAGGCAAGCCCGCGGCCGGGGGCTGCGGCGCGCGCCGCGCTTGCGCGGCGCCTTGATCGAGTAGAGAAAGTTCTACCGCGCTGGGATCAGGCGCTTGCCGTCGTGACTCCGTACGTGAGGACCGTCCTCGTCCAAGGCGTCCAGGAGTCGCACCGCGTAGACCTCGGACATGCACTCGGCGACTTCCTCGGGCGTGAGCCAGGCGACTGCCGTCGACTCGTCGGAGGTGCGCTCGATGCCGCCTGAGGGCTTGCAGCGGAAGACCAGGGCGACGATGCCGCGCGTCGTGTTCTTGTAGACGCCCGAGAGTTCGTCCACCTCGACGTGGATGCCGGTCTCCTCCAAGACCTCGCGGCTAACGCCTGCTTCGGGTGACTCGGAGAGCTCCAGAACTCCGCCAGGCAACTCCCAAGTCCCGTTGTCCGCTCGGCGGATCGCCAGGAGTCTGCCGTCCTCGCGCACCACAGCCCCGGCCACAGACACGGAGTGCAGTGGCGTTGACTGACCTTCGCGGGCGCTGTTACTCATGTACAGGAGCATAGGAGAGTGAGAAGGACTATGGGAACCGCGGTAGGAGGGGGCACGAACGGACCTCGATACGTGCAGATCGCCGACGACATCATCAAGCAGATCCGGGCTGGTGTCTTGAAGCCTGGTGACATGGTGCCGAGCGAGTCCGAGCTCGTCGAGCGCTACGGCGTCTCCGGCGGCACGATTCGCAAGGCCATGGTGGAGGTCCGGGCCAGCGGGCTCGTCGACACCCGACACGGCAAGGGCTCGATGGTGAAGGACCGCCCGCCCGTACGGCTGAGGTCGTCGGACCGGTTCCGGGCATCGCATCGGCGGGGCGGCAAAGCCGCGTACCTTGCCGAGTCCGAGCAGTCCGGAGCGACAGCCAAGGTGAGCGTCCTCTACATCGGCCCGATGGAAGCGCCCGAGGACATCGCCGATCGGCTCGGTGTTGAGGCCGGCACCCAAGTGCTCGCCCGTCGGCGGCTCTACTTCCGCAACGGGACCCCGGTCGAGACCGCTACGTCGTACCTCCCCTGGGACGTGGTCAAGGACATCCCCGAACTGTTCGCCGAGAACCCTGGCCCCGGTGGCATCTATGCCCGGCTGGAGGGTGACGGCCATGTCTTCGCCGAGTTCGTCGAGACGCTTCAGGCGCGCCCGGCCGCCAAGGCGGAAGCCACCGAACTCGCCCTGAGCCCCGGTGCTCCGGTCGTTCATCTCACCCGCGAGGCGGTGACCGAGGAAGGTCGCGTGGTCGAGGTCTGCGACACCCTCATGGCCGCTGACCAGTTCGTTTTCAGCTACCGCATCCCTGCCGCCGACTGACGCTCGCTCAACTCCCTACAGCCCGCCGCGACTTCTTGGTCTCGGCGGGTTGACTCATGTATAGGAGTCAGGCACTCTTCTTCATGTCACTCATGTACATGAGTGACAGAGTCCAGCACCTCTAGAGGAGTGATCTCTGTGCGTTTGATCCCTGTGGACATGACCGGCGTGACCGTCATGGTCGCCCAGCCGCCGCAGCAGAAGATGAAGGACAAGAAGAACGGTCTGATCGCCGTCGACACCGAGACGAGCAAGCCGCTGATGACGGTGGACGTGCTCTTCGTCGGCAACGGCAACGCTGAGGTCGTCACGGTGACCGTGATCGAGGACGACATCTCCGGCGAGCTGACCATGGGTACGCCCGTCGCGCTGACCGGCCTCATCGCCCGGCCGTGGGAGAACGAGTTCAACGGCCAGAAGCGGCACGGCATTTCGTTCCGCGCGGCCGCCGTCACCTCGCTGGCGGGCTGACCGATGACCGGCGGACAGATCACTGCGTTCACCGGCCTCGCGCTGATAGTCGCCGGACTGCTCGTCCTGCGTCGGCAGCGGCCCGTCTGGTACTGGGTCGCCCTCGGTGCCCCGGCGAAGCTGGTCCGCATCGCGACCACGTACCGATCGGTCATGGAGGCATGCGGACTCACCGAGCCTCCGTCCCGGCTCCGGCTCGCCGTCGCGGCAGCTACGAATCGGACCCCGTCCCGAATGGTGCCGCGTCTCACCCGGGCCCGTATCACCGCGAGCGGCCTGGTGCTGCGGATCAGGATGCAACCGGGCCAGGAGGTCCGGGACTTCGAGACGGCTACCGAGCGGCTGCGGCACTCCTGGCGTGCGTACGCCGTGCATGTCACTGCGCTCACGCCGGGGTGGCTTCAGGTCCGGGTCATCGGCTACGACGTGCTGCGTCGAGTCGTGATGCCTCGCGCCGCAACGCTGAAGCTGTTGAGTGTGCCGGTGGCGCTGCGCTCTGACGGTGCTGTTCATACGCGGGACTTCCGGACCATCGCCCATGAGCTCGTGATGGGTGCGACGGAGTCGGGGAAGTCGGTTTACCTGCGCGGCCTGCTGGCTGGTCTCGCTCCTCAGCCGGTCGCGCTGGTCGGTATCGACTGTAAGTGGGGCGTGGAACTGGCGCCGTTCTCGCCAAGGTTGTCAGCACTGGCCTGCACGTCCGAGGAAGCCGCCGACCTGCTGGACGCACTGGTCACGGAGATGACCGAACGATACGAGCTGATCAGGAAGGTTCAAGGAATCGCGTCCGGCTCCTCACCGGAGTCGATCTCCTCGGACCTCTGGGGCTTGCCCGTGGCCATGCGGCCGGTGCCGGTTGTCGTCTTCATCGACGAGGTGGCGGAGCTCTTCCTCACCGCGAGTGCGGCTGACGAGAAGCGCCGGGACCAGATGGTCACACAGCTCGTACGACTCGCCCAGCTCGGCCGGGCCGCCGGTATCTACCTGGAGGTGTGCGGGCAGCGCTTCGGGGCCGAACTCGGAAAGGGAGCAACCGCGTTGCGCGCCCAGCTCACAGGCCGGATCTCGCACCGGGTAAACGACGAGACCACGGCCAAGATGGCGCTCGGGGACATCAGCCCCCTAGCCGTCCTCGCCGCGACCACCATCGGGCCCGACCAACGTGGCGTCGCGGTGGCAGGTGACTCGTCCGGCGGCTGGTCCCTCGTCCGCAGCCCGTTCACGGGCCTGGCCGATGCTGTCGCCGCCTGCGTCGAGTACGCCGGGCTGACGCCCGCTATTCCCAGCCTCGCACCCTTCCGCCCCTCCGCGCCCTCCAAGGCCTTCGCCTTGGCATCGGACAAGGACTGACGCCATGCGGTCATCACTCCGACTGGATGCGGTGCTCGTGCAAGCCGTCATCGCGGGTGCGCTGTCCTTCTCCCACCTTCACGACCTGGCCGAGGCTGCCGGGCAGGGCGGTTGGAAGGCGTGGGCCTACCCGGTCTCCGTGGATCTGCTGCTCGTCGCCGCGTGGCGTCGGCTCCGGACTCTGCGGGACTCCGACGCACCCCGACGTGGCGCCTGGTCCTGGTTCGCGGTGGCGCTCGCTGCCTCACTCGGCGCCAACATCGCCACAGCCGGACTGCTCGACCTGAACGAGGTGCCCGACTGGCTGCGCATCCTCGTCGCCGGGTGGCCGGCACTCGCCTTCCTCGGCGGCACACTCCTCGTGCACACCCCCGGGCCTGAGCACGAGGAGCATGCGCCGCTCGCCTCGGTTGAGCCCGAACGCGAGGTCATCCGAGACGAGATCGCCCAGCCCGAGCCCGAGCCCGAGCCTGACCCCGCCCCGGCACTGCCTGCGGCCCCTGCTGTACCGGCTGCCCTGATCACCCACGCGCGGAAGCTCGCCGACGCTCACCACTCGGCCACCGGACGCGCCATCGACCCCGACACCCTGCGCGCTCGCCTCGGTGTCCCCGCCCCGATGGCTGAGGCCATCGCCACCCAACTCGCTTGAGGGAGTTCCTGATGTCCAATTCCATCGGCGCTTCGATCAGCTTCCACGTGACCGACAAGCCGTTCGTGATCTGCCACAACTGTGAGACTCCTGGAGTGCCGTCGGGGGCCGGAGCCTGACCCGTGCGACAACTGGCCACAGTTGCCTTGGAGTAGATCTGTCGGCTTCCG